>JANXLV010000038.1 GCA_025355005.1 Myxococcales bacterium
ATCGGAGCCGACCTTGTGCATGAACGACTTCTCGTCAGCCTCTCCAAAGGTCATTGCGCCGAAGCACAGTGGGGAGACCCTCACGCCGCTCGTTCCGAGATTCCGGTATTCCATGGCGCCTGAATGTAGCAGCCGGCACACTGTCATGCGTGAAGTCGGAGCAAACAGCTCGGCGGGTGGCCTTCGTCATGCTCGCGCTCGCCTCGTGCACCAAGGCAGCGCCCGCGCCCGCGGGACCCGTGGATTCGGGGGTGGTCCTCGCTGGAAGCTCTTCAGCCGCCGCTCCGTCGGTTCCGCCGCCTCCCGTCCCCGCAGTGAAGCCGCAGTGCAAGGGGAACGCTCTGGCGCTCGACACCGTGTTCAGCGACTTCGCGTGCCTCGGTAGCAACATCGGAGCACCGGAGCTGCGCGTGGTGCTCACGGCGTCGCCCACGGAGGTCGCGCCTGGCGGGAAGGTGGAGATCACAGCCACGTTCACGAACGACGCCGATGCGCCCGTGGCTTGGGGCATGACGATCCTGCCGGGGTGGGATCTCTTCCCGCTCACCACGAAGAACGTGTCGGCGATCTATCCGTGCGAGCGCGGCCCTTCCAGCAACACGCCCGCGCCGATGGTGATCGTGCTCGACGCGCATGGCAGCGGACACGTGAAACGAACGTGGGTCGCGTCGCGCTCGATGGGCGCGTGCGGGCCAGGTGTTCCGCTCGAGCCGGGGACATACGAGGTGGGCGTCGGGTCGACCTTCGCCAACGTGAGACCCGCGAGCGTGCGTGTCGTCAGGTGAGTGGTTACTTGGCGATCTTCGACGACACCAGCTTGCAGGTCTCCTTGCCGCGGCCGTGGCGCCTCAGCGTTTCAGCATCAAGATGTCGTGGTCGTCTTTGCCTTCGACGAGCGTGACGACATTTTCGGTCACCTTCTCGTTCGGGCGACCCCAGTTCTCGATCACGTGCGCGAAGACCTTCGTGCGCGCGGTCGCGCGGTTTCGCTGGCTCGCGTAGTAGTGCGCGCGGATGCTGTAGTTGCCGCCGGGCGCCTTCTTCAGCACGTACATCTCGGGGCCGTAGCCTTGCGTGACGTCCTGCGTGAGCTTGCCGCCGGTCTTCGTGTCGCGGTGGCCGTAGTAGCACTCCTCGCCCGAGGGCTCGGTGACGTGCAGGTCCACGTCGGAGTTGTCCGTGTTCCAGGTGATCATCACCACCAGGTCGGCGCCCGCGAGATCGACCTCGCGGTTCACGGCCTCGAGGCGTTGGCGCACCAGATCCGGCAGCTGCGTCTTGAGCTCGCCCTTGTCCACGCGGCGGAGCAGGTGTGCGTAGTCGATGGCGGCGATCTTGTGGAACTCACCGAAGCGGCTGTCCCAGTGACCCGCGAGCGCGGCCTCGTAGTAGCCGATCGCGAGGTCAGCGTTGCCCATGTTCGCGGCGGCCTGCGCCATGGCGCGGTACGTCTGCGGCTCCCACGGCCGCGCGGCGCCCACGCGGCGCAGCAGGTGGTACGCGTGCGAGTCGAGCTTGTAGCTCATCGCAGAGAACGCCACGTCGCGCGCAAGCACCGCGTCCGCCGGGCTCTGCTCGACGAGCGACGAGAGCGCACGCAGCGCATCGCCAGGTCCGCCCTTCTTGAGGCGCTCCTCCGCCTCGCGGCTCATGCGCTCGTACTCGAGGCTGCCCGGCTTGCTGAGTGACTCGCGGAGATCTCCCGCAACCTGATCCTTCTGCGTGATCGTGAGCGCAAGCGGCCCCGACTTCACGCTGAATGTCTCCTTCGGCAGCTTGGCGAGCGCCTCGCGAACGTCGCCGCGGACGTTCACCTCCACGCCCGAGCGCGCTGAAAGCGTGTCCATCCAGCGCAGGAACGCGACCTTGGGATCGCCGAGCGTCTCACCGATCTGGCGAGCTGCGTCCGCGAGCACCTCGCTCGCAAGCGTGGTCTTCACGCGCGCGTCCTCTTCTTCGTCCTTGATGTTGAAGCGCGCGTAGTCCGCCTCGCTCTCCAGCATGAGGAGCGAGCACGTCTTGCCGGTCACGCGATAGTGCACCGCGTAGGCGCGCGCGGCCTGGTCGGTGGCAGGCGCGAAATCCTCAAGCGCGTTGGTCGTGATCTCGCCATACGCGCGCGCCGCGAGTGAGCTGTGGGTCGCGTTGCGCGTGGGGATGACCACCGTGCGCCTCTCGGCGCCCTGCTCGACTTCGAGCTCCACAGCGCCGTCCGGTGCGCCGCGTCCAGTGACCTGCAGCGACTGCCCAGGGAAGAGCGCGATGGGCCTGCCTGCGAGCACCACATCCGTTGCGCCCGCAGCCTTCACATTGCGGATCATCCACGCGCGCGCCTTGTGCGCGGTGCTTGCGGCGGGGACCTCCGCATCACCAGTGACGCTGAACACTGCGCCGCCCGTGGCGCGCGCAACGCCGCCGAGCATCTGCGTGTCCGTCCCCGCGATACCAGTGTTGTACGCGAACAGCGCGCCGCGATGCGCCGCGGCGATCGCGTGCGAGATCGCGTGCTCGTCCGACTCACCCCACGTGGGCGAGCCATCGGAGAGCAGGAACGTGTCCCAGTGCATCGACTTCTCTTCGGCGAGCCACCCAGGCTGAGCGGACTCACGAAGCGCCGCGCCAAGGTCCGTCGCGCCTTCGAGCAGCGCCTTGTCCATCGTCGCGACCAGCGCGTCCGCGTTCTCCTTGGTGTTGTCGATGAACGCGGGCTTGTACCAGCGGGGCGCGACGTCGAAGAAGAGCACCGCGAACCGCTTCAACGTGCCGCGGTTGTTCTCCAGCGTGGCGCCGACGAGTTTCTCGTAGATGTTGAAGCGATCGGGGTTGGACGACAGCGACGTGTCCACCACGAACACCGCCGTGTCGGAGTCCGTGCCGCTCGCGCGCGCTGGCAAATCGGGCTTCGCGAGCGTGTAGAACGCCTTGCCCACGCCCGGGTCCTCGCCGATCAGCGTGGCCGGCAGCGGCTTCTTCCAGCGAAGCGCGATCTGCGATTTCGGATCGGCGTGTTCGATGTGCGCGTAGCTGCGGGCGCCGTCCATCACGAGCTCCGGGCCCGCGCTCGGTGTCTGCGACGTGGAGATGTCCACGACCACGTTGGCATCGGTCTGCGGCAGGTCCAGCCGGTACTCGAGGTCGTCGCCTGCCAGCGTGAGCGGCATGTCGTACGCGAGCACCACGCGATGGACGGTGTGCGGAGCCAGCGGAAATACACGCGCGTTGAACACGCCAGCACCGGCCCACTCGAGCAGCGCGGGATCCGCCTGCCTGCGCGTGGTCTCCGTGTAGGCCAGAGCGGCCTTCTCCTTCGGCACCATGCGCGCTTCCTTCACGGACACGAAGCTCCCGCGACGCGCTTCGCGGATCGCGAGCGGCTCACTCGTCATCTTCCGCTCCTCGGCGGCGGTGAAGTACTTCACTTGCCGCGGGCCGGAGCCCGGCGCCACCGCCTGCGGCTGACCCCACGAGGTCGCTCCGAAGGCGAAGTAGTAGGGTGTCGCTTCGTTGGGTAGGCGCAGCTTGAACGTGCCCTCGTACTGCCGATCGCGATCGTTCTCGAAGTAGCCATCGATGACGACGCGCGCGCGCGGGCCATCCACATCCACGCGGATCTGCATGCCGCGCAGCGGGATCTTCTCCTTGTCGCCCACGGAGATCTCGGTCGCGTGGACGGCGGAGCCCGCGCGCTTCCACGTCTTGACCTCTTCGTCCTTGCCCTCCCCACCACCCTCCTTCTTCTTGGCGTCACTGTCGCTCTTCGCAGCGCCGGCCATCGGAGGCGGTGAGGGAGAGGTGGTGGCCATCTCCTTCGACTGGTCCATCGCCGTGGGCGAAGAGGCTGCGTTTTGCTCCTTGCGGCTGCAGCCGAGGAGGAGGGCGAGGACGAACACGGCTGCGGTGCGGGAGGTTCGGACCCGGGCCCGGACTTGGATGTGGTGCATGGCAATCCTCAGACGTGGGCGAAGGCGCAAAGTTTTGACGCGTTGTGCGGGTGGTGCGCCCGTGCGAGGATAGTGGAAAGGGTGTGACGTGGAACGGTCGGAGTTTCTCGAATGACGTGCACGACCTGCAAGGCCCTCCTGACCGGCACAGCCAAGTTCTGCGCCAGCTGCGGTGCGCCCAGGCCGCCACCGTCCGAGTCAAAGCCCGACGCAAACCCGGACAGCAAGCCTCGGTCGATCGTGGACCCGCTGGCGATGACGGCGCCCGACGCGTTCGCTGAGACCGCCAACGCAAGCACGCGCGCGGAGCTCGATCGCGCGCTCGCCGCGTACGATGCCAAGCAGCAGCGCGGCGGCACTGCGCGTGGCGTACCTGCGCCCGTCGCCACGCAGGAGATGCAGGGCGTGCCTTCTCATAATACTCCCGCTGCATCGCCCCAGGTGTCCCCCAAGGCGGCGAGCCACGTCGTCCCCGTGCAGCAGCCAAGGACCGCTGCGATGCCGGCGTCCGCACACAAGCTCGTGGCCGCGTCTCCCGTTTTCCCCGTCGTCCAGAACGCGCAGGGCGGCTCTCCGCAGGCGCGCATTCCGCTCGCGCCTGGCTCGAGCGGCGGTATTCCCGCCATGAGCGATCCCATGCGCGCGTCTGGCCCGCCTGCGATCGGCTCGTCGCCAGGTGTCGCGGGCGCTCCGCCGCGTCTCTCGCCGGTGCCATTTCCCCAGCCGCTTCGCGGTCCTGCGCCCGCGCTCGCGCCAGGACTTCCCGTCGGCGTGACGTGGGCGAACGGACAGCGCTACCGCGGCACTGTCGTGCAGCTCCTTGGCGCGCGCGTGCTCGTGGTCTTTCCCGACGGGCAACAGCACTGGGTCGAGATGAGCTACATCAGTCCCGCATGATCGATAGCGCAGTCCTCGTTCAGTTGATGGAGGAGATGATCCCCTTCAACCGCTTCCTGGGACTCAAGGTCCTGCACGTCGAGCGCGGGCTTGTCCGTATCCAGATCCCCTTCCGCGATGAGTTCGTCGGTGACTTCATGCGGCCAGCGCTCCATGGCGGTGTCATCTCGACCGTCATCGACGTCGCGGGTGGCTTTGCCGTGTGGACGCACCTGGACAGCGAGCGCGGGCGCGTGTCGACGATCGATCTGCGCGTCGACTACCTGCGCCCCGGCAGGCTCACGACCATCATCGCGGAGGCGCGTGTCGTGCGCGCGGGGAAACGCGTTGGCGTGGTGGACGTGCGCGTCTTCCACCCCGACGCAGAGGACGTCACCATCGCCACCGGCAAGGCCGTCTACAACATCATGCTCGTGAAGACGGAGCTCACTCCACGAGCTTGAGCAGCGCAGCGATCTGCTCGGGCGTGAGCTTCCGACGGCGTTCTCGCAGTCGATAGAGGAGCGTGTCGCGATCCGTCGCCTCGCCAGGCGGCGTTGTGGTGGTGGTCCCCGGCGGCTTCGTCGTGATCAACGGCGCGGCGGAGAGCGGCGGCATGATGATCGCCGTCCCCTCGCTCCCGCCCCCCAAGGAGGGCGCGCGCACCGTGGTCGCCGGGTCGACCGGCGCGGGCGGGAGGGTGTTGAACAGCGACGCAGGCACGCTCGATGGAGTCGTTGCCGCGCCACTGTCCGGCCCCGGCTTCGAAGAGTCGCTCACGCCTGGAATTGTAAGAGTGAGGGCTGCAGACAGGCAAGAAAGCGGTCCGCAGCGCTGGAGCGCGGAACGTTCAGAACGGGCGCTCGTGAAGCGGGATGTCCTCGTCGGGGCGGCGCCGCAGCCGATCCAGCGCGCGCGTGACGAGGCCCTTGATCGCGACGCGGTGCAAGAGCACGAGCCACCCGCAGAGACCGAGCCACGCGAGCTGGATGATGGAGAGCGTCGCCGTGGTGAGGTAGATGAGTCGCGGGCGGAACGGGCGCTCCGCGCTCACGAGCTGACGCGACGTGCCGACGAACGTCTCGCTCGCGGGCATGGAGAGCTGGACGGGCACGATGACCGGCTTGCCGTCTGGGCCCTCTTGACGAGCTGCGTAGGAGGGCTCCTGCGTGGGCGTGTTTCCGGCCACGAAGATCTCGCGCGCGTACTCCGCAGTCGCCGCGCCGATCGCCGCCTTGCCGCCGAGGAGCGCGACAACCACGCAGGTGCCGGCCGCGATCCACAGCCGCGTGCCGCGCAGGAAGCGTGACGCCACGAACACTCCGCCGATGCAGAAGAGCGTCACCGCCGCGATCACGAAGAGCGAATGCGACATGAGCCAGAGTCCCGAGAGCACCGCCGCACCGAGAATGCGCGTGCGCCGCGTGCGGAAGCCGAGTCCAGCGGCCGCGCCGCCAAGCAGGATCGCGACCAGATCCGCCACCGAGAACGCCGTGAGCACGCGATCTCCACCGAAGAGCGCGAGAGGCAGCACGTTGTCCGGAAGACCCAGCGTGATGCTGGCGCGCGACGTGGCGAGCGCGTGGGACGGAAGCGCGGGCGACAGCATGCCGCCGAACGTCCGGATCTTGTCGGAGCCAAGCGTCTGCACGCGGAAGCGGTGCGGGCCGGTGGGGAGCTGCACCAGGAAGTCCTGCCCGTGTCCCGATGCGCGCAGCACGCGCGAGGGCGTTCCATCTACCGAGACGAACATCGGTCGACCGGCCGGCGTCACGAAGAGCCGCTCGAGGCCGTTGTTGTCGTACGTGTACGTGCCGTCGTGGATCACCTCGCCCAGTGGCGTGAACGCAAAGTAGTGCCGCTCCTCGCGGACCACGGCTGACAGCTGCTCACCTTGCACGAGTGACTGCACGTCCACGTCCAGGTGCTGGCCGCGCTGCAACAGGAAGAGGCGCGCGGACGGCAGCGTTGCCGGGATGGGCGACTGCTCCACGCCGACCTGCTTGATGTCACCGTCGAAGGACAGCAACGTGTCGGGCTCGGCTTCCACGAGCCACCACTCGTACGCGGAGCGCTCGTCGGTGCGGAGCTGACCGAACTTGTTGATGACACCGGTGATGGTCACGTCGGCGTCGTGTCCGGCCAGTGGCAGCCGAAGCTCGGTCGCGTCCTGCGTCCACCCTTCGGAACCAGACACCTCGCGAACGTGCTCCCCGTAGCGAAGCGGGATGGTGACCGTGCCGAGCTCCTCGCCGCCCGAGAGCGTGAGGCGGTAGTTGAACGTCTTCTCCTTGCCGATGCGCAGCCCGCGCGAGAGCCGGAACGAACTCTTCGTCTTGGTCTTCGCGAGGGACTCCGGCGTCATCGGATCGAAGTGGAGCATCACGTTCTCCACGCCGGACATGCTCGAGCCCTCGGTCACGCGACCGCGGGTGAGCTTCACGTCGAGCGAGTTGATCGGTCCGACGACCTTGAGCCCCTCGTCCTCCTGGACGGTCAGCGTCCCGCGCAGCACGAACGAGCGCGCGCGCGTGCGGATGAAGAAGCTCTCGCCCTCGAAGCCCATGGTGGGGGCTGCGCCGTTCAACGTCACGTCGTCCAGGCGAACCTGCTGCGGCATGCCGAACAGCGGGACCTGCACCTCCTCGTCGACGAGGACGCCGCCGTGCATCTCGAAATGCAGTGGCTCGCCCACGGCGCCCGTCAGCGTGAGGGACGAAATGAGGAAGCAGTGAATGGAACACGGCTCGGGCTTCGTTATTTGCTGGCGTGCCGTCAGATACTCGCGGAGCAGTACATCCAGGTCCGCATTCTGCGCTTGCGCGGGGCGCGCAGAGGCGAACATGCACATGAGCGCGCACACGAGGAACGCGCAGAAGGTTGCGAAGCGTCGCATGGAGCTCTCCCTTTTCGAGCTCACGCGCACCGGAATCGTCACGGCGACGCGATCACCCGATCATCGAGGCAAGACGCCTCTATGCAGCGAAAGCTACGCGCCGCGAATGTTCCGAAAAAACTTCGGTCGGCGGAGGCTCTGGCCGCTCTCCCGGTTCAGTGCGGGCCGCGGAAGAGCGGACGCGTTGTGCCATCTGGCAGGATGGATTCTGCCACTTCGTCCTTGCCGTCGTGCCGCACGCGGAGGAGCTCCCCTTTGCTGTCGCCACTGCCGAGGCCAGCGTCGATCCTGAAGAGCTTTCCGAGGAAGGACGGCGGCGCGTAGGCGATGCCCTTGACGCCGAAGGCATTCGGGTCGTGCCCGAACACGATGTGGGCGGCGCCCAGCGCCTTCAGGTTCTGATCGACCACGCTGAGGGACGTGTACCAGTCGCGCGCCTCGAGAACGGAGTCGACGCCGATGAACGCATTGGACGTGTAGCCGGCGCTGGACGCGAGCGCTCCCGTCACGTCTGCATCGATCTGCGCCAGGGTCTTCCCGGCGCTGTGGCCCGCGTGCGAGAAGAACCACCCATCGACCTTGGCCGCGACCGGCAAGGTGCGCAGCCATGCCCCGCGCAGGTCCGCGCCACTCGCGAACGTGATCGGCGAGATGGCGGGCTTCAGCTTTCCGAGCTCGTCGTCGATCGTGTCCGGACCGGTGAACTTCGAGCTCATCGGCGTGCCGAGGAACTCTGCCTCGTGATTGCCGAGAAGCACGACCACGTCACCGCCACCATTCTTCGCGGCGGCCTGCAGCGCCATCGCGAAAGCCAGGACCTCCAGGCTCGCGGGGCCCTTGTCGATCATGTCCCCGACGATGACGAGCGTGGCGTCGCCGCCGGTCCACACCACATTCGACGGCGGCGTGGCCGCGCTGATGAGGCTGCCTTTCTGGAGCAGCGTGGTGAGCTCTGCCAGATGACCATGCACATCACTCATCGCAAAGAGCGTGGTGTACGTCGACGCTGTGTACACGTGCGCGAATGACTGCGCCCCGGAGACGCCTGAACCAGCGCCGCCGCCGCTGATGCCGAGGCCCTCGAGGGGCGCCTGCATACCCGCTCCGCCGTTGCCAGCTACGCCGCTGCCAGCTCCATCGCCGGATCCATCGCCTGTCGCAGGGGAGGTCGCGTCACTCTTGCCGTCGCTCGTGCCGTTCGCCGAACCAGCACAGGCCGCGAGCGCGCACAGCGCACCTAGTGAGAGCAGGCGGAAAACGGGCAGGGCCATGAACCGCCGACTGTGACGGCTGGAGCCGAGGGGTGCAACCGCACGCGACCCTTGAGACTCAACGGTAAGGCGTGAGCGTGGACGATTCCACGAGCTTCCGGAAAGCCTCGACACTTCGCTGATAAATCGCCTGGGCCGGGGGCGGTCGATTGTCGGAGCCGAGCAGTCCGACCGGCTGCGCGAAGAGGCTCGCGAGCATGCCCTCGTGCGCGATCTCCGTCAGGATGCGCAGCTCGGTGCCGCCGGAGCTCTCCTCCAGCACGGCGCGATCCAGGATGAGCATTCCCGGCAGACGGGTCTCGATCGCGAGCAGCTTCGGTGCGCGGAACGCTGTGATCTCGATCGTGGCATCGGTGCGCTTTCCTTTCACGCGCCGCGCCACGTCGACGCACGTGCCCACGCCTAGCTCCTCCTTGCCGATGATCTCCGCGTCGAACACGTCCTCCGCCCAGCTGGGGATCTTGGACACGTCCGTGAGGTACCCCCAGACGATCTCCGGCTTGCGCGGGATCGTCACCATGGCCTCCATGTACAGCACGCGCGCCTACTTCGCGTGTGCGCGCGTGGCGCCCTTGGTCTTCTTCCTGCTGCTCGCGCCGTTCGCGCCCTTGTGCGTGCTCCCGCGTGAGGTCTTGTGGGCCTTCAACGCGAGCGCTGCATGCACGGGCTCCGGCTTGCGCTTCGCGAGGTAGTCGATGAGGTCGATCTTGGTGACGATGCCGACGACGCGCGTGCCGTCGAGGGCAATGGCTGCCTTCGCGTCGGCGAGCACGCCCTGCAAGAGCTCGATCTTCGTATCCGGCGTGACGGTCGCGTAGTCACCCTCGATGAGCTCCGCGATGCGCGAGTCCAGCGTCTTGCTGCCGGAGACCAGGTGACGAAGCAGGTCGATCTCGCCGACGATGCCGACGAGCTTGCCCTTCTCCACGACGGGGAGCTGGCTGATGCCGAGCGACTTCAGCGTCGCGATCACATCGCGCACCTTCGAGCTCGGCTGGGCCGTGACGATCTTCGCGCGCTTGTGCGAGACGAGGAGGTCGTGCACGGTGCCCAGGCCCGGCTGGTCATCCATGAAGCCGTTCTCGCGCATCCAGTCGTCGTTGAAGATCTTCGACACGTACTTCTGTCCGGCGTCGCAGAGGAAGACGAGGATCTTCTCCGGCTTCTTCAGCTTCGCGGCGTACTTGATCGCGCCCGCAACTGCCGCGCCGCCGGAGCCGCCGACGAAGATGCCTTCCTGGTGCGTGAGCGCACGCGTCATCAGGAAGCACTCCTTGTCGTCCACGCGGATGATGTCGTCCATGATCTTGAGGTTCATGGTTGTCGGGAAGAAGTCCTCACCGATGCCCTCGACCTTGTACGAGAAGGGCTTGGTGATGCGGCCGGTCTTCACGAAGTCGTAGTAGAGCGAGCCGACGGGATCGACACCGACGAGCTTCACGTTCGGCATCTTCTCGCGCAGGTACTTGCCGGTGCCGCTGATGGTTCCGCCAGTGCCCATGCCCGCGACGAACGTGTCGAAGTCGCCCTTGGTCTGCTTCCAGATCTCCGGGCCGGTCCAGAGGTAGTGAGCCTCGGGGTTCGCGGGGTTGTGGTACTGGTTTGCGTAGAACGAGTTGGGCGTCTCGTCGGCGATGCGGCGCGACACCTTGTAGTAGCTGCGCGGATCGTCCGCGTCGACGGCGGTGGGGCACACGACGACCTTCGCGCCGAACGCGCGCAGCCCGGAGATCTTCTCCTGGCTCATCTTGTCCGGCATGATGAAGATGCACTTGTAGCCGCGCACGGCAGCGAGCAGCGCGAGCGATGCGCCCGTGTTGCCGGACGTCGCCTCGACGATCGTACCGCCGGGACGCAGGCCCGCTTCTTCCGCGCGACGCAGGAGGTTCCAGGCGAGGCGATCCTTGTGGCTGCCGCCCGGATTCAGGTACTCGCACTTCACGTAGATCTCGCTCGCCACACCCGCGGCTACGCGGTTCAAGCGAATGATGGGCGTGTTGCCGACTGCCTTGGTGATGTCCTCGAGAGCGCCGTGCATCATGGTGGGCGCAACATGCCGGGGTTGTGCGCGCGGCGCAAGACGCTTCGAGCCAGGACCTGCGTGTTCCCACGCGCGCTCTCGCCGTGTCGCGTTATAGGATGGGGAGAAATGCCGCGTAGCAACGACCCCCCGGCGAGCGAGGAGGAGCTCATGGAACGGGCGCGCGCGCTCACGGGGCGGACGCTGGGCGCGATCGCGCACGAGCTGCGGATGGCGCTCCCGGACGACCCCGTACACGGCAAGGGCAAGCCCGGCGAGCTGCTGGAGCGCGCGCTGGGCGCAACGGGCGGCTCGCGCGCGGAGCACGATTTCCCTGACCTCGCGATCGAGCTGAAGTCGATCCCCACGGATGGGAAGGGCGCCCCGCGCGAGTCGACATATGTGTGTAAGATACAACTAGAGGACGCAGACTCCGTGGAGTGGGAGGACAGCTGGACGCGAAAGAAGCTGTCGCGCGTGCTCTTCCTGCCGGTAGTGACCCCGGATGACTCCGCGATGCTCGAGCGCATCGTCGGGGCGCCGGTGCTCTTCGTCCCGACGCCGGAAGAAGAGCGCGTGCTGCGCGCCGACTACGAGGACGCGATGGGCCTCATCGCGATGGGCCGAGTCGAAGAGCTCACCGCACACACCGGCACGTGGCTGCAAGTAAGGCCCAAAGCAAGAGACGGCTCCGCGAGAACACTCACCTTCGGCCCAGAGCGCGAAGCCATACAAGCAATGCCAAGAGGGTTCTACCTGAGACCATCGTTCACGGCGAAGATCCTGAAAGAACCGCGCTAGGCCGTCGACGACATCGACTCCGGCATCGACATCGACATCGACGCTGGCCGCCTAGGTGGCTGCTTTCAGGATGCGGCACGTGAAGCGCCGGCGTCCGCCTCTGTGCTCCGTAACGCGGAAGCCGTGGACGATCGTTTCACGCGGTTCGTCATCGGTTGGCGCGGGGGTCTTCATCGACGCGATGTCGCCGAACACGAGGTCGAATCGCGCGAGCGCGTCGTTTGCGTCGAGGGCAATCTCAGCGCGGAATCGCCCTTCCCATGACTCGGGCAAGAACCAGCACGCACCCTCCATGCGCACGCCGCGTTCGATGGGCCCGATGATCTTCGGATCGAATCCGTCGGAGGGCAGCGAAGGCACGAGGTACGGCACCAGGCGCCATTCGAGCCACGTGCATAGCTCGTCGAGCGGCGAGCCTCTGTCGTTTCTGCCTTCTGCGATCGAGCCGTCCTGCAACGCGTCCCGTACACATCCAGCAATCTTTCGCTCCGTGCTCGCGACGCTGAATCGCAAAGGAACGCCGCTGCGGACGATCGCTTCGATGATGTCTGCATAGTTCGTCGCATCGGATTCGTCCGCGACCACGTCGAACGTTGGTCCGTCGTCACGCGCGCGCGCGGTGAGCACGATCGCCGGATGACGATGCGCGGCGTTCGCGATGAACGACTGCGCCTCCTCTTCGGTGAGATTCTCCAGAATCGCGACAGGCATTCCCCTGCCACATTTCTAGCGCGCCGTGATGACTCCTATCAATCGGCCCGCGTTGTCTCCGTCTCTTCGGTACGAGTAGTAGGTCTCGGGGTCGCACTTCGTGCAGGCTCCCACTTGTTCGACTTTGGTGACACCTAGTCTCGCCAGCTGCGCGGCTGCTGCGCGGCGTAGGTCTACCATCGCCTTTCCGGGCTCGTGCGTGGAGACGACGCAGGATTGCGTGGATGTTGCAGCTATCTGATCGGCGACCTCGCGCGAGACCTCGAAGCAGCATGCTCCGATGCACGGACCGATCGCGGCGACGAGATCGGACGTCGCGCTTGCTCCGAGCACTACGAGGGCTTTCCCCACGACCTCCGCGACGACGCCCTTCCAGCCCGCGTGGATGGCGGCGACGTGTCCCGTGCGGGTGTCTCCGACCAGCACCGGTACGCAATCGGCGATGCGCACGCCCACCGTGTCTCCCGCTTCGCGTGCGACCAGCGCATCCGCCTTCGGATAGCGCGCGTTCACCAGCTTGAACGTCCCGAGTGAGACCGGCTCTCGTGATGGCTCGAACACGTCGGCGCCGTGGACTTGCTCCGCCTGGAACAAGCGCGCTGCATCGAAGCCCACCGCTTTCGCGAGGCGCGCCTGGTTCTCTTGCAGTGCAGCTGGATTGCGCAGCAGCGCGAAGTCTGCGGACTCGAACGGTGCTTCGCTCACGCCACCGGCTCGCGTCGTGAAACCATGCGCAAAACCAGAACGTGTGAGCAGGTCGCTGCGCAGCAGCATCATCTCAAAACTCCCGTTCGAAGAATCGTGTTATCACGGAACCTGGAATTTCACCCTGGATGACCAACCCCGCGCAACCGAAGGATCCGTTCATCGGCCGTGACATCCTGAGCGGCCAGTTCCAGATCCTCCAAAAAATCGGATCGGGCGGAATGGGGTCCGTCTACAAGGCGCTGCAGCCCGCCATGAACCGCATGGTGGCGGTGAAGATCCTTCATCCCAAGCTCACGAGCCGCAAAGATCTCGCCTCGCGCTTCCGTCGCGAGGCGCGCGCCATGAGCCACCTCACGCACCCGAACACCGTGAAGGTGTTCCTCTACGGCGAGCTCGAGGACGGGTCGCTCTACATCGTGATGGAGTTCCTCGAAGGAAAGAATCTCAACCAGACTGTTCGCTCCGAGGGGCCCATGCCCGTGGAGCGCGCGATCCCGATCCTCGTGCAGGTGTGCAACGCGCTCGAAGAAGCGCACCGCGCGGGTATCATCCATCGCGACCTCAAGCCAGAGAACATCTTCCTGTGTCAGCAGGGCGGCATCAAGGACTTCGCGAAGGTGCTCGACTTCGGGCTCGCGAAGGTCACCGAGCGCGAGATGCGTCCCGGCTCCGTCATCCTCACACAAGAGGGCATGGTCTTCGGAACGCCGGAGTTCATGAGCCCGGAGCAGGCGCAGGGAAAGACGCTCACGCCCGCGAGCGATCTCTATTCACTCGCCGTCATCCTCTACGAGGCGCTCACAGGCAAGCTCCCCTTCATCGCGAAGAACGCGATGGAGTACATCCAGCTTCACGTCACCGCGAAGCCAACGCCCATCCAGGACAACGCGCCGCCAGGGCGAACGTTCCCGCCGCTCCTCTGGACAGTGTTGAAGCAGGCGCTCGCGAAGGAGCCCGAGGAGCGCTTCATGACCGGCACGGAGCTCGCGGCCGCGCTCTCCGCCGTGCTTGCGGGCGCCACGGAGCTTCCGAAGATCGCGATGGTGCCGCAGGCGATGCCCTCCTCACCAGCGTCCATTCCAGGTTCTGTGATGGCTCAGGGCGCGCAAGGCGGGCAGATGGCGCAGCCCCAGGGACCACAAGGCCCCGCTGGGATGGCGACGTCGGCGACGTCCATGCGGCCGCAGAAGGCAAAGGGCATGTCCGTGGGCATGTTGATCGGTGTCGCAGCCGTCTTCATGATCGTCGGCATCGTCGCGACGTTGATCGTCCTCAAGGCGACGGGCAGATAGAGCAGCCAGCAGAAGCAGCCGGCGGCTCCATGGTGTGCGCGCGCGCACATCGTGAGGTGATGGACGGGCCGCGCGCACGGAACCGCATCAATCCATGCTGGAAAGATGCGGTGTGGCTGTCTCTAACGTAGCCTTTATTCCATGCTCGGGAAAACTCGTCGTTCGTGGCAGTGGTCCGTACTCGGTGTCGTGGTCCTCGGTGGTGGCCTTCTCGGCGCATGCGGGACGAACAAGGGCTCGGACTTTCAGGACACCAGCAGCGGGGATGATGGTGGTGGCGGTGGTGGCGGCGGCGGTGAAGCCGGGCCAGGCCCCCTTGGCGGCGGCGGTGACTCGGGCACTGGCGTCAAGGTCGCGTTCGACGTCGCGCCGAGCGGCATCCAGACGATCACCGTCACAGCGGGCACGAACACGCCCCCCGTGAAGTTTACTGCAACGGCAAATGGCAACTCTGCGGCTGCCAAGTGGCAGCTCGATCGCGGCGACATCGGCACCATCAACGCAGGGCCTGCGAGCACGGGCACATTCATTCCGTCGGGCACCGTCGGCGGTACCGTGAACGTGACGGCGTCATACGGCCAGGCGGTCGTGAAGCGTCAGATCGTCGTGAAGCTCACCTCCAAGCAGAGCGGCGCAACGGCTGGCGAGTCGTCACAGGTCGCGACCACCGTGGCCGCACTCACTGCGGGCGGCGGCATCGGTGGCGTCGGCGGTGAGGGCCTCGGCGGCACGGTCTCGGACGCGCCCACGCTCGCAGCGCTCGATGCGCCCACGAGTGACGGCTCGGCACAGGGGCTCAAGCTGCTCTACCCGTACGACAGCACCGTGTGGCCGCGCGGCATTCTCGCGCCGCTCCTGCAGTGGGACTGGACCACGGGCGACGCAGACGCCATCAAGCTGGAGCTCGCGTCCACGAGCGGCAGCTACTCGTGGACGGGCACGTTCGCTCGTCCCGCGATCCTCGCGATGACCGGCGGCAACTTCATCCGGCACCCCATCCCGCAAGACGTCTGGTCCGCAGCCACGGCATCTGCGGGCGGCACGGACAAGCTCACGCTGAAGATCACCGTCGCGAAGGGCGGCGTGGGCTACGGCCCATTCAAGCAGACGTGGACGATCGCTACGGGACGCCTCTCCGGCATCATCTATTACAACTCGTACGGAACGAACCTCGCGAAGAACTACGGCGGTGCCGTGGGTGGCAATCACAGGTTCGGCGGCGCGGTGCTCTCGATCCACGTTGGGGACACGGCGCCCAAGCTGGTCGCTGGCGACGACAACAACTGCCGCGTCTGTCACTCCGTTGCGTCGGGCGGAGCACGCCTCGTCGTGCAGCGCGGCGACAACTACAACGCCACTTCGGACTACGACCTGGATTCGATGGGCGGTAGCGTGGAGAAGGCGCTCACCACGAACGCGAACTTCGGTGGCATCTACCCCGACGGCTCCAAGTTCCTCTCCGAGACGGGCGGCCTCCGCGCGCTCCCCGACGACACGATGGTGCTCCCCACCACCGGCGTCCCCGCCGTCTCCACGAGCCTTGGCCCGCCCACGTTCTCTCCGGATGGCAAGCTCGTCGCGTTCAACATGATCGCGGGCCCCACGGCGAACCCCGGGCAAAAGCTCGGCGTCATGAGCTTCAATCCGGCGACCGGTGACTTCACGAACTTCCTCGCCGTCGTCGACGACACGGGCATGCCCGCCGAGACGCGTCCTGGTTGGCCCGCGTTCCTGCCGGATGGCAAGTCGCTCGTGTTCCACCACCAGAGCAGCGCCGGCAACGACGGCAACGGCAACGCCGACCTCCACACGCGCTCCAAGGCGAAGGCGCAGATCCACTGGGCCTCCTCCACCGTCGCTGGCGTCACGAAGCTGGACGCGCTGAACGGCATCGGCTCGGGCGGTACGTCATACCTGCCCAAGCTCGCCGTGCCCTCGGCCGTCACGTGCACCGCCGACGGTCCCGACGTCTCCATCGACAACGATCACGGCGACGACACCAACGTGAACTACGAGCCCACCGTGAACCCCGTCGGCTCAGGCGGCTACGCGTGGGTCGTCTTCACGAGCCGTCGCATGTACGGCAATGTCGCGACCATCCCGCCGTACTGCAGCGACCCGCGTGGCGTGGACCTCATCACGAACATCACACCGAAGAAGCTCTGGGTCGCCGCGATCGATCTCAGCGCGACTCCGGGTGGTCCTGATGCGAGCCACCCCGGATTCTATTTGCCCGCGCAGGAGCTGCTCGCCGGCAACGCGCGCGCGTTCTGGGTGCTCGACCCGTGCCGCACCGATGGCTCGTCATGCGAGAGCGGCGATCAGTGCTGCAACGGCTACTGCGAAGCGAACGGCGACGCGGGCGCGCTCATCTGCTCCAACACCATTCCGTCGTGTGCGAGCATTGGTGACAAGTGCAAGGTCGCGGCCGACTGCTGCGACTCCTCCGCGAAGTGCATCGGCGGCTTCTGCTCGCAGTCCGGCCCCCCACACTGAAGTACACCCACCGCGATCGGATCCTGATAGCTTCGGGCCGTGCAGCAAGGAATGCCCCCGGAGCCGAAGAAGGGGATGAGCACGCTGACGATCGTCCTGATCGTCATCGGCGTGCTCCTCGTGCTCGTGGGGGGAACCTGCGCAGTCGGCGTCATCCTGATCGGGCGCGAGGCGCAGAAGATCAGCGACGACCTCGGCGAGGGCGGGCTCATGCTCGTGGCACCGCCCGAGGTGAAGGCGGACCTGGCGGGCCCGAAGAAGGACTACGTCGGTCACTGGAAGAGCAAGAAGGGGAGCTCGATCACGATCGACGCCGAGGGCGACATGAAGGTCGACAAGGACGAGGACGGCACGAAGGAGTCACTGCAGGCACCCATCGTTCGCTTCTCGGGCAACGACATCGTGCAGAAGCCGCTCATCACCATCACCACGCACGTGAGCGAGGCGCCGCACAAGAACGGCGACCACTGGGAGATGACCGCGGACGGCATCCACTTCGCGCGTCCGTGACTACTCGTTGCCGGGCATGCGCGCGGCGATGTCCAGCGTGACCTCGCCGTCCTGACCGTTGACGGACTTTCCGAGGTTCATCTTGAGCAGCGCGGGACCAACGCACGCGTCGAGCGGCGCCATGCGGTCGCTGCCCTCCGGACCGCCAAGGAATCGCAGCACCTTGCCGTCCTTCGCCACGAGGACGCGGAAGTAGAAGAACTCGTGGTTCGGGGGCGTGTACTGGAGCGACACGTAGCAGGGCCGCACGAGCGCGATCTGCGCATTGATGTTGGAGAACGCGTCGGGAAAGTTGCCGTAGGTTCCGCCGCTGCAGTGCGGGTTCACGCCCGACATATAGGGGCCGTGCGCGGCGGGCGACGCCGATGCGGATGCGGTCGGGAGCCCCGGTGGTCCGCCAGGGATCGTCGGCGCGGAGAGCCCCGCGTCGTGTGCGGCCGTGGGCTTTCCCGAGTGAGGGATGAGAGCGCCGGGACCTTGCGGTCCTGACGGCGTGCTCGCGCTGCTTCCCGACGTCGAGAGCTTCGGGTCCGCAGTCGTGAGCACCACCGATGCCGACGGCGAGAGGTCCGCGGTGGGCACGGCCGCGCTTGCCCTGCCCAGAAGGAAATACGCCGCAGCACCACCGCCGACGAGGAGCACGAGGAGCAGCGTCGCAAGGATGCCGATGATCGCGCCAGCGCCAGCGCCCGTCTTCTGCTGCGTGACCACCGTTGGTTGAGCCTGAGCACCAGACATCATCATCGGCGGGTTGCCGGACATCATCGGCGGGTTGCCGGACATCATCGGTGGGCTGCCGGACATCATCGGTGGGCTGCCGGACATCATCGGTGGGTTGCCCGACATCATCGGCGGTGGTGTCGCGGAGATCAGCGGCGGTCCGAGCGGCATCGCGGGTGGGGGCGCGGAGATCGTCGCGTGCGCTCCATTGTTCCACGTGCTGGGCGCGGGCGGCGCGGAGTATGCGGCGGCCGACTGCCCTGGTGGCGCGGATGATATCGACCCGGGCACTGGCGCGTTCGCGGCGATGGCCTCGAGAGCCACACGCATCTCTGCCGCGCTCTGGAAGCGCGCGCGAGGATCCTTTTGCATCGCGCGCTCGACGACGGCCGCGATGCGCGGGTCCGTTCCAGGTGCGAGCTGCGCGATGGGCACTGGTGCCTGCTCCGTGATCGCGAAGAGCAGCGCGTTCAGGCTCGATGCGTCGAACGGGAGCTTGCCGGATAGCGCCACGTAGATCGTGGAGCCCAGAGAGAAGATGTCCGCGCGATGATCGAGCGGCCCGCCACGAGCCTGCTCTGGCGCCATGTACGCAGGCGAGCCGAGCATCGTGTTGTCGCCCGTGAGCTGTGCGTCCGTGGGCCGCGTGAGCTTTGCGATGCCGAAGTCCAGGACCTTTGCCGTCTCGCCCAGGCCCGGCACGTCCACCAGGAAGATGTTGTCGGGCTTGATGTCGCGATGAACGATGCCCGCGCCGTGCGCTGCTTCCAGTGCGCTCGCCACCTGTCGCGCGATGCGGCCGATGCGCATGCTGTCGACCTTGCCTGCCGCGCGTATGGCCTCTGCGAGCGGGCGTCCCTCCAGCTGCTCCATGACCAGGAACGGCGGCTCGTTTTGCGGCCACAGGAAATCGATCACCTGGACGATGTTCGGATGACCGAGCGCCGCCGCCGACTGGGCCTCACGCTGGAATCGCGCAACTGCGTCGCGGTCCGCGGCGAGGTTGCCGTGTAGGACCTTGATCGCGACCTTGCGCCCCAGCCCGTCCTGAACGGCCGAGTACACGCTCCCCATCGCCCCCGCTCCGAGCGGACGCTCGATGCGATAACGGCCGCCGAGCAACGTGCCCATGATGAGGCTGGGTCGCGCGTCAGTCACGGATGTGCCTTGGGGTTTTGCACTACAGGCGAGTATACGTCTTTTGGCGCGAACGAGCGCATGCGGCTAACGTCGGATGAAGAAGCCAAGCGAAGGCGTTGATCCTCCCGTGGAAGTGGCGAAAGACGTCGCCGTCACGGGCAACGCAGAAAAGAAGGCGGAAAAAGCGCCGTCCGCGAAGCCGAAGCCGAAGCGGCCCTTCGGGAAGACGGTCGTGCGCTGGCTCACGCGCCTTTCCATCGTCGCCCTGGTGCTGGCAGCGGTTTTCGTCGTCGCCTTCCTGCTGGTCGTGCGCCACTACGAGGCCGACCTGCCCAGCGTCACGGACCTGCGCACGTATCATCCGCCGCAGGTCACGCGCGTGCTCGCGAAGGACGGCACGCTGCTCGCGGAGCTGTTCCACGAGCGCCGCACCGTGGTGTCCGTGAAGGAGCTGCCGCCGCACGTGAAGCTGGCGGTGCTCGCCGCCGAGGACGCAGGCTTCTACGAGCACGAGGGCATCAACTATCTCGGCATCGCGCGCGCGATGGTCGTGAACCTGCGCGCCGGACGCACACGCCAGGGCGGCTCCACGATCACGCAGCAGGTCGTGAAGAACCTGTTGCTCGACTCCGAGCGGACGTACGCGCGCAAGATCCGCGAAGCGCTCCTCGCGCGGCGGCTGGAGGAGGAGCTCGGCAAGGATCAGATCCTCGAGCTCTACCTGAACCACATCTACCTGGGTCACGGTCGCTACGGCATCGAGGAGGCGTCGCGCGATCTCTTCGGCAAGAGCGCGAAGGACATGAGCATCGCAGAGGCCGCCATGCTCGGCGGGCTTCCTGCTGGGCCTGAGCTCTTCAACCCGCGTCACGATCCGCAGAAGGCGCTCACGCGTCGCTCGTTCGTCCTCGGACAGATGCTGAAGAAGGGGTTCCTGACGGAGGCGCAGTACATCGCCGCGAAGGACGAGCCGATACGTCTCGCGCCCATGGTGGAGGCCAAGCCGGAGCTGGCGCCGGAGGCCGTGCGCATCGCGCAGAAGATGTTGCAGGAGCTGGAGCCGGAGCGCGCGGCGCGTGGTGGCTTCACGATCACGACGACCATCGACCCCGAGCTGCAAGCGCAGGCGCGCAAGTCGGTGACGGACGCGCTCCTGGCCTACGACAAGCGCCACAACCTGGTGGGGCCGCTCAAGCCGCCGCCGCCCGAGAAGGCAAAGGACCCGAAGAAGAAGCCGGTGTCGCCGAAGGACGCCGTGTTCGACGGCACGCCCACGTTCGAGTCCCACAAGGTCTACGTCGGCATCGTGACGGGCGCGGATGACGCGAGCGGGACGCTCTTCGTGAACGTGGGCGCCACGCCCGGTGTGGTGAAACTTGCAGACTACACGCGTTACAACCCCTTGCATCTGGCGCCCGGTGTCTTCGCGCCGCCCGGCGTACACGTTCGCGTGACCCTGCTCTCCGCGCCGCCTGCTGCCGGTGGTCCGGTGCCTCTGCGACTGGAGCTCGGCCCGGAGTCTGCGATGGTCGCGCTCGACGTCCGCACACGCAACGTCCTCGCGCTGGTCGGCAACTACGAGGCCGTCGCCAATGGCCTGGACCGCGCGACGCAGTCGAAGCGCCAGCCTGGCTCCACGTTCAAGCCCCTCGTCTATTCCTACGCGCTGCACACGCACCAGTTCACGCCCGCAACGATGGTGGACGTCACGCCCCAGGTCTTCGGCAACGGCTATCGCCCCGCCAACTACGAGGGCTGGAAGGGGAAGGATCCGCTGCGTCTGCGCGAGGCGCTCGCGAACTCCGTCAACATCGCCGCGGTGAAGGTGATCGACGAGGTGGGGCCGAGCGGCGTCGTCGACTGGGCGCATGCGCTCGGCATCTCGTCGACGCTCAAGCCGGACCTCAGCCTGGCGCTCGGCTCGTACGAGGTGTTGCCCATCGAGCTCGTCGATGCGTATGCCACGTTCGCGGCTGGCGGCACGTATGCCCCCACGGTGATCGTGACGCGCATCACCGGTCCCGACGGAAAGGACGTGGAGCTTCGTGCGCAGGTCCCGCCGCGCCGCGTGCTCGAGGAGACGGAGGCGTACCTCATCACCAACATGATGATGAGCGTCGTGGACCACGGCACTGCGGTCCGCGCGAAGGAGCTGAAACGCCCCGTCGCCGGCAAGACCGGCACGAGCAACGACGCGAAGGACACGTGGTTCTGCGGCTTCTCCACCGACATCGCAGCGGTGGTGTGGGTGGGCTACGACGACGCGAAGCCGCTCGGCGCTGCGGAGACGGGCGGCATGACGGCGCTGCCTGCGTGGGTGTCGTTCATGAAGGCGGCGCACCAGGGCAGGGCGGCCACCGAGTTTCCGCGGCCCGCGGGGATCGTCGAGAAGAGCATCGATACGCACACTGGCAAGCTCGCCTATCCTGACGATCCCGACGTCATGAACGAGGTCTTTCTACCGGGTACCGAGCCCACCGACACGAGCCCCGTCCTCACGCCAGACGGTGGCGTCGTCGATCCGTCCATCGCGGGAGACGGCGGCGCCCTCGCGCCACCCGAGGACGATCCTCAATGACGCGCTCGAAGGGGACGGGAACGGCGCGGGCGCGTCGTGCTCTGCGAATGCTGTCGCCGTTCGTGCCGCTCTCCTTGTTCGTGCTCGGAGCGAATGCCGCGCCTACACGTGGAACGGCGCCGGTGACCACCGCCGCGCCGAGCAGTAGCAGCGCGCGTGCTCCCTCGCCTTCGGCAAGCACGTCCTCGCAGCCGAAGAACGGGCCCGAAGCGCCGCGCGCCAAGGAGAGCTCGATCGAGCGCGTCGCGACGGAGATCGCCCAGAGCTTTCCTTCCGCACCACAGGCGCTCCTGGTCGCAGGCCCCGCGCTCCGCAGCGACGAGCCGCTGAGCCGCGCCGACGAGCTCCTCTTTCGCGCGCTGTCCGTCGTCTCCGGCAAGCTCCCCGCGGCGCGCGCGCACCGTGAGCCCGTCACGCTCGCCCAGGCGCGGGCGCTCGCCGGTCGTAGCGGCGGACTCCTGTTCGTCGACGTGTCGATCGACAAGGGGAAGCTGCGCGTCGTGACGGACCTGTATCCGCCGGTCGACAACGCGTGGGAACGCTGGAAAAACCCGCTCCCGGAGCCCACGGGCCACCGCTTCGTGGAGGTCCCGATCGACGCCGAGATCCGCTCCTTCCTGCCGCCGATCATGCTGGAGCGCGCGACCGTCCATCGCTCGCGCGTCGAGGACGACATCAACGCCATCGGCTGCGGCGACTTCGATGGCGACGGCGGGCTCGATCTGGTGCTGCTCTCCGAGAAGCGCGCGATCGTCGGGCACGCGCAGGGCAAGAAGCTGATCGTCGATCGCAGCGTGCCGTTCTCGCGCAGCCTCTCACGCGCGCCTGTGCCCTTCAGGGAGCCACTCGCATCCGTGGTGATAGAGCAGCGCGGGGCCGCGCGGCTCTGGGTTGGGACCACCGACTATGGCGGCGTGCTCCTGGACGACGCCCTGGAGAAGGCCGAAGCCACCACGCGCATTCCGATCGCCACGTCGCGCGGCGTGATGTGCGCCACGCCCAACGCGCAGGCCTCCGCGTTCGACGGCCCGCTGGTTCCATGTCGTGACGCTGGTGAGCGTGGTGCGCAGTCGGATCTCGCCGCGCCGCTGCCCCGTTTCGATGCGTATGCGTTCGCTGCGCTCGTGGGCCAGTCGGGCTCGAGCAACGGGCTCGTGGTCGCCGCGCGCGAGCCGGGGGGCAAGCTGCGCCTCACCAAGGGCGACGTGGCCGTCACGGTGGAGGGCGTGGGTGCAGAGATCGCGCTCGGAGACCTCGACCAGGACGGCATCGCGGAGCTCATCACGTCCTCCGAGGGCAACGACGACGCGCTGCACGTGCAGTCATGGGATGGAGGTGCATTCCGCACGCGTCTACGCATTCCCGCGCCGGCCGGCGTTCGCGCGGTCACCGTGTGCCCACCGGAGGCGCACGGCGCGCCGTTCATCGCCGCGGTCGTCGGGAGCGAGGTGTGGCTTGTCCGATGACGGTCACATCCATGGCTCACGCCTGACGCGTCGCGCTCTGATGGTCGGTGCGGCTGCCCTGCTCGCCGTTCGCGGCGCAGAGGCGCGGAGCAGGGAGGTGCCCGGCGGAACGCTCACGTTTCGCATGCCATGGCCGATGGCCTCGATCGACCCGCACCGCGCTGACGACGTGACGTGCGCGATCCTCGGGGACGCGTTGTTCGAGACGCTCTATGCGCAAGATGGCGCCGTACCGGTCCTCGCGGAGGGAGAACCGGAGCTCACGGAGAAGGACGTTCGCATCACGATCCGCGCGCACCTCAAGACCACGCGCGGAAGGGCCTTCGGCGCCCGTGATGCAGCCGCCTCGATCGCGCGAGCTCGTTCGATCGCTGCGCGTCCGTGGCTCTCCGAAGTTCCCGCGCCTCGCGTGGACGGCGCGACCCTCGTCTTCCCGTCGAAGGACCCCGCGAAGGACGCGCCGAAGATCGCGCGCGCGCTGTCCTCACCACTCGTGGCAATGGTCCCGCTCGCGTTCCGCCCGGAGGCGCCGGATGGAACGGGCCCGTTCCGTGCGGACCTTCGCGCGGACGGAGTGTCGCTCATCCGAAACGCGCACGCGGCCTCCGGGCCATCGCTGCTCGACGGCTTCACGGTGAAGCGCGCGCCGGATCTCGGCAGCTCGCTGCGCGCGTTCGAGGGCGGCGAGGATGATCTTGGCTGGCTCGGTGCCGGCCTTCATGAGCCGCGGCCCGGCTCGCTCAGGTTCGACGTGGGTGCAGTCGCATTCGCCGTGCTGCGTACAGGGCGTGACGCGGGGACGTGGGACGCGCCCGGCACCGCGCAGTCGCTCGCAGACGGGATCGATCCGAGCCGCCTCGGCCACCTCAGCGTGGGCCCTGCGTGGGCGTCCGACGGGAGCGCGAAGTGGGGCGGCCCGGCGACGCAGCTGCTCGTGCGCGAGGACAGCCCATGGCTCGTGGAGCTCGCGCGTGCCGTGGCTTCGGCGCTCACCACCGCATCCGCAGAGGTGGGGGTTCGACCGGTCTCGCTGCAGGAGATCAGCGACAAGCGGACGTCGCGCGCGTTCTCTCTCATGATCGACGCATTCCGTCCGTATGGTCGTGGCTCGATCGCGGAGGTGGCGGCGCTTGCTGCGACGGACGACGCGCAGCGCGCGCAAGAGTTTCTGCGCCGTCCCCATGCACGCGGTTCGGCCGACCCGCCGCTCCGGACGCTTGCCCGCACCCTGCGCGCCGGCATCCTCGGTGAGATCCGCGTCGCGGGTGGGCGGATCCCCGAGGTGCATCTGGACGTTTCGCCGCGCGCGCCGGGCGTGGACTGGGGCAACGTGCGTCGCCGAGCGCGGGTGCCCACGTGAGGCTCGCGCCGCGTCTCGTCCTCGCGTTCAGCCTGGTCGCCATCGCGTCGACCATCGGGCTCGGCGTGTACATCCGGCGTGACAGGCACCAGGCCGAGACAGATCGCTTCGACTCCGAGGTGAAGCGCGCGTGCGACAACGTGGCCCGGGAGCTCGGTCGGCAGGCAGAGCGCGACGATCGCTTGATTCATGGCGCCTGCGAGAGCGGCGAGCTCGTGGACCGCGTGCTGATGAGCGTGAAGCGCGACGACCTTGGCTCCACGCGGCTCGGCTTTGCGGAGATCGTCCCGAAGGAGCGCGTCGCATTCGATCTGGACGAGCTGATGCTGGTGATGGACGACGGCGACGTGCTCGGTGCGGACCCGAGCCGTCTGCGCGGCTCCGCCAAGAGCGACGTGATGCAGTTCTTCACGGACGACAAGGTCGGCTACGCGCTCCGCACGGCCTCCGTCCCGGCGATCGTGAGCAAGTGCACGAAGAAGGGGCCGCGCGCGATCGGGCTCGTGGCCGCTCGTCACACGGGACCGCAGCTCGTTCGGCTCGGCAAGACGCTGGACGTGCACGTGAACCCCGTTGCCGTGGCCGCGGACGAAGCGCGTGCACAATGCACGTTTCTCGACACCCGGGGTAGGGCGCTGCCGCTCACCGTGACCAAGTCGAAGGCGGAGCTGTCGAAGAATCTGGAGCGCGTGGACGAGGCGATCCTCCTCTCCACACTGGTCTCCATCGGCGCGTCGATCTTGATCGGCATCATCCTGGCGCGAAGCCTTGGTAGCCCGCTCGCGGAGCTGTCACGGCAAACGCGCAAGGTCGCCACGGACGAGGCCTCGCCCATCGACATTCGCGGTTCGGGTGAGGTCGGTGAGCTGGTGCTCACGTTCAACAAGATGATCGAGGACCTGGCCGTCACGCGTCGACGGCTTGCTGCAGCGAGCCGCGTGGCCGCGTGGCGCGAGGTGGCTCGTCGTGTAGCGCACGAGATCAAGAACCCTCTCGCGCCGATCCGCGCCGCGGTCGAGACACTGCGAAGGCTTCGCGCGCGTCAGGATCCTGCGTTCGACGAGTACTTCGACGAGGCCACGCGCACCGTGCTGGATGAGGTTCACCGCATCTCGAACATCGTGACGGAGTTCACACGCTTCGCCCGGCTCCCGCAGCCGAAGCCCGCGCCGATGGACGTGGAAGAGGTCGTGCGGCACGTGGTGTCGATGCACAAACCCAACGCAGGTGCGCTCTCGCTTCGCGCGGAGATGCGGACGACGCCGCCCGAGGTGAACGCGGACCGCGATCAGATCGTGCAGATCCTCACGAACCTGGTGCAGAACGCGATCGATGCCGCGCGCAACACCAAGGACGCCGAGGTGACCGTGGTCACGGCCCATGAGGCACGAGCGGGGCAGACGTTCGTCACCATCACCGTTGTGGACAACGGCCCCGGCATCGCGCCCGAGATGGAAGCGCGCCTGTTCGAGCCGTACGCGACGAGCAAGGCGCATGGCACTGGTCTGGGCCTCGCCATCGCGCAGCGCATCGCCATGGAGCATGGCGGGGAGCTCGTGTACGCGGGGAAGAACGGGACACGCGGCGCCGTCTTCCGCCTCACGCTGACCACCGATGGCCCCGCCCCGCTGTCCGACATCGCGCCAAGCAGCGGCTGACATGCGGACCCCCTCGCAGGCTCCGCAGAAGCTCCCTGCGCGCGTGCAGCTCCCGAGCGGTCGTCGGGTGTCGCTACGTGTGAAGGTGCCCGCCGAGCCGCTCACACGCGCGCGTCGCGCCGCGCTGTTCTCCGAGCTCTTCGCTGCAGAGGAGCAAGGGCTTCTGGCGCTCGTGGACGACGGCGCGAAGGTCCCGCTCGCCTCGTTGTCGCTCGGTGACTTCCACGCGGTGCGCGCGCTCGCGCTCGCGGGAGGTGTTCTCTCCGAAGAGAGCGTGGAGGTGACGTGCAAGAACTGCGAGGCCACGTTGACGGTGTTCCCGTGCAAGGCGCTGCCGCTGGGCCCGTTCCGCGATTTCGAGCTGGACGATCCGGAGCTCGATGCGAGCTTGCCTCTCGGCGTCGCGCGCGAGATCCCGGACATACCGCTTCCTCGGGACCGTCGCGCATCGACGGTGACCTTCCAGGCACGCACTGCTGCGCAAGCGGTGCCGCTTTTCCAGGCGCTGTCGCGTCGCGACCTTTCGGTGGATTCGGCGTTCGTGTCTGCGATGGGCATCGTGAGTCTCGGCGAAGAGACGAGCACCAGCGTGATCGCGCGCGCGCTCTCCAGCTGCGACGACGATGCGTTCGCGGGGGTGACGGACGCCTTTCTTGCAACGCACTATCCGCTCAGGCTTGGAGCTCCGATCCGCTGCGAATCGTGCGGTGCTCGCAACGACGTCGACGTG
>JANXLV010000088.1 GCA_025355005.1 Myxococcales bacterium
GGCCTGCTCCACGGCGCGTAGCTCGTCCGCGTCCAGGGCGCCAACGAGCGCGGTCTCGATCCCGCGCCGGTGCAGCTCGCGAAGCAGCTCGCGCGCATGTGTCACGGGCGCCGTCCCGGAAGAGCCGAGGTACTCCAGAAACGTGTCACGCTTGGCCACACGGAGGCGCGCGCCACGCGTGGCCTCCACCTTCGCGCCGAGGAGCGAAAACACGACATCGTCCGGGTCCCTGGTCAGCGCGGCCGCCAGGCGGTCCGCCGGAATGGTGAACCCCTCGGCGGCGAGGGTGCGGCTCCACGCCCATGCCTCGGCGTCGTGGGTGTCCACGAGCGCGTGCAAGCTGAGCAAGAATCCGTCGATGGCCATTGGGTTTAGTGGCCTGTACGCAAGCCCCGATCCAGCTACGTTTGGCGCGAGTTCGCGGATTTGCGCGGCGCCCGTCACGGCAGTAACGCGCGTTCGTGCGGATGCTGTCGCCCAGCTCGGGTATAGATGCCCCGTGAAGACGACACTTCGTGCCGGATGCTGTGCTGCCGTGGTGCTTTTCGCATGCGGCGGTCCTCCCCAAGAGGTCGCGCGACCTCTCGCCGAAGCGCCCGCGACCGCGGACACCGGAAGATCGCAGCCCGTGGCCGATGCAGCTCCCGAGGGAAGCGCCCAGAGGGATGGTGGTGCGGTCGCGAGCGCCGCTCCTCCCGCGCGTAACGTTCTCGTTATCTCTATCGACGGATTGCGACACGACTACCTGGATGACGGTGCGCGCGCACCCTTCTTGCGTCGCCTTCGCGACGAGGGCGCGGCAGCGAAGAGCCTCAAGAGCGTGTGGCCGACGATGACGTATCCCGCGCACACCACGCTCATCACGGGCGCACGGCCGGCGCGACATGGCATCGTCAACAACGTCGTCTTCGATCCGTACAACAAGAACGAGCACGGCTGGTACTGGTACGCGTCCGACATCAAGGTCCCCACGCTCTGGGACGTGGCGCGCAAGTCTGGCATCGAGGTCGGCAACGTCTACTGGCCCGTCACCGTGGGCGCGGACATCCCGTTCTCGGTGCCGCAGATGTGGCGCGCGAAGACGGACGAGGACGACAAGCTGCTGCGAGCGCTCATGACGCGCGGGCTCCTGCACAGCGGGAAGACGCCGCCGGCGGAGCATCGCGGAGATCGCGAGCGGACCGACGCGGCGCTGGAGATCATCCGCGATCACCACCCGCGGCTGATGTTTGTATACCTCACGGATCTCGACACCGTGGAGCACGAGCGCGGTCCCATGTCCGCGGAGGCGCTGAAGACGCTGAAGAGCATCGACGGCTATGTCGGAGAGCTGCTCTCCGCATACGGGCCGACGCCGCCGACGCTCGCGCTGGTGTCGGATCATGGCTTCGCGTCGGTGTCGAAGGAGGTGCGTCCCAACGTCGCGCTGAAGGGCGCGAAGCTCCTCGCGACCGCGGGCACCAAGCTCGCGTCGTACAAGATGATCACGTGGAAGGCCGGGGCGACGGCCGCGATCATACCGCTCGACCCGAAGGACGCGGCGTCCGCGAAGGTGACGACGGAGCTGTTCACGAAGCTCGCGAAGGAGCCGTCGAACGGCATCGCGCGTGTGCTCACGAACGAGGAGACCGCAGGCATGTTCGCTGGCAAGAGCCCGACGTGCGTGCTGCTCGCGCGGCCGGGCTACGTGTTCGGTGAATCATGGGAGCCGCCGATGGTCGTGAAGGCCACGTACAAGGGGACGCATGGCTATCCGCCAGAGATGCCGGAGATGGGCGCGACGCTCGTCTTCTGGGGTGACGGCGTCAGGCACGCGGACCTCGGAGAGGTGGACATGATCGACGTGGCGCCGACCGTCGCGGCGCTGCTCGACCTGGAGCTACCCGAAGCCGAAGGCAAGCCGCTGAAGGGCGCGCTCGCCCCGTGACGCTCTAACCCTGGGGCCGTGCCGCGGGGAGCGGGACCTCTGCGAACACCTTCTGCTTGCCGCCCTTCTGCACCGAGAACGTGACCTCGATGCGGCGCTGCACGGGCAAGCAGACCTTGTGGGTCTCCGAGTCGCACACGACGACGTTGAGCGTCCCACCGAGGTGCGCAGCGGGCTCCCCGGCAAGCGGAGCAACCGTGATGTCGAACCCCGCGCGAACATCCGCGCCCTTGCTCTTCGCCTCGGGTGGAACCTCCGCAAGCCCAACGCTGGTGGTCCATCGAACGTGAAACGGAGCCTCGTCATTGATCCCGGTGCCAGCCGGAATCTTCCAGGCAACATGAAGCGTGGTCGACCCCACCTCCGCGATGAACACATCCGGCAACGTCACAACCTCGACGGGCCCCTTCACCACCGAAGCCACAGCGGTCGGTGCAGCCAAGAGCCCCGCACTCCCCGTGGCCGTGCCCGTACCCGATCCAGGAGCTCCAGACGTCCCCTCCCGGTTACACCCGAGAAGGCCGCAAACCAAGACCGCCGCCAACATCGCCGCGCGTCGCATATATGTACAATACATCAAGTTCCGAAGGGTATGTGGCCAGAGCGCCGATCCCAGTAACCGCTGTCGTGCGTCTCCGGACCGCCTCCTGTTTCCGTAGCAGGCTCCTCGAAGAACGCGAGCAGCTCGTCACGCCGTGCCTGCGCGTCCGCGCGTCCCATCTCGATGAGCTGGCGACAGAACTGGCCGTCGAAGAGGAGGTAGCTCGCGAGGTCGGACTCGTCACCGACGCCGAAATCCAGCAGGTGGAACATCTGCTTCGTGACGAGCGGGTTGCCACGGTAGCGGCCCTTGCGCACGTGCTCGCTCGCGAGACGACCGATGTCCTGGCTCGGCCGGATCGCGAGCGCGTGCACGTAGCGGTACGGCGGCGAACTGCGCTCGATCGCGGCCTCGGACATCTGATTCACGAACTCCGAGCCGAACGCGAGCTCGCCGTCGAGCATGACGTGGTTTAGCCGGTTGAGGAGCTCGATATCGACGTCGACGTGGTCGAGCAAGAATGCGTTCAGCACCTTGCCGAGCAGGAACGCAGCGCCAGGAGCGCGATGCTGCTTCGGTCCCGCCTCGCTGCGGACCACGCCGTGCACCTCGCGCGAGAGACCGATGGCGAGGATGTGCGTGGCGCCCAGGCGAAGCGCGGGCGCGATGGGCGTGTTCTGACGAAGGCCACCGTCCAGATACAGCTCGTCGTCGATGCGCACGGGCGGAAAGAGCAGCGGGATGGCGGCGCTCGCAAGCGCATGGAGCGGACCGATGTGGTCCGCGCGGAAGAGCGTGCGCGGCGGCGCTGCGTCGGGGATGACGACGTCCGGAGAGGTCTGCATGAAGACCACCGTGCGACCGGTGGAGACCTCCGTGGTGGAGACCGTGAGCGCGCGAAGCTGACGACGGCGAAGCGTGCGCGACACGGCGCGCCAGCTGATCTCGCGCTGGACCAGATCTGCCATGGGCGTAACGTCGAAGAGCCCCGCGCCGGCGCTGCCACCGCCGATCAGGAGGCGCGGAAGGCTGACCATCTGGCGCATGCCGAAGCCGAGCACGCGCGTGAGCTCGAGCTCGCTCCACAGCTCGACGAGGCGACGCATGCCGAGCGCGGGGTCGGCCAGGTGGGCGGCCAGGTAGCACGCGTTGATGGCGCCGACGCTGGTACCACAAAGGATGTCGACCTTGGGCGGTGCCTTGCGGATGCGACCGAGCTCGTCGAACACGTACCAGAGGACCCCAACCTCGTAGGCGCCGCGGGCACCGCCGCCGCTCAAGATGGCCGCGACGCGGCGCTCCTTGGTCTTCTGGAAAGGCAGTTGAGTCATCTATGCTGTCACTCCGCCCCGCCCAGTACACGCGCTGATTCGTCGTTCGCGGCCCCGGGCGCTGGCGTGTTGTCGAACAACGCCAGGACCAGCGGACGCTCCAGGAACTTCTTCTTGAACCGCGTCTCGTGCACGGAGTTCGAGAGGGAGATCGCATAGTCAACGGCGCGCTGGCGGGCCTGCGGCGCCTGTGGCGAAGCCGCGCGCTTCAGTGCGTCGGCACAGAGCACGCGGATTTCCAGGCCGTACTCGCAGCCCTGCAGGTTCTCGACCGCGCCGAGGGCAGTCGTCGCAAGGAGCGTGGCGGAGTGGACCTCGCCTGCGTCCACGCGCGCGGCCGCCTCGATCGCGAACGCATAGAAGTGATACGCGACCAGCGCCTGGTGCTCGGCCGCGCGACGCGCCACCAGCGCGAGCTGGATGGCAGTCTTCGGATCTCGTCGTTGCCGCGCCAGCGCCGCCGACACCACGTTCACGTGCGTGATGTCGTACGCGTTGGTGGTGGCGTTGGTGAGCGCGCGAGCGTTCGCGAGGAGCGCGTCCGCCTCGTCCAGGCGTCCGAGCTCCATGAAGACCTCCGCGTTCACCACCAGCGTGTCGGCGTGACCGTCCTGATCGCCATACCGCTCGTGTGTCTGGCGCGCGCGCTCGAGGTAGGCGATAGCGCGCTCCTGATCGCCCAGGCGGGAGTACGCGTGACCGATGTTGGTGAGCGTCTTCGCGAGCTGAAAGCGTCCGCCGATGGAGAGGTCAATCTGGATGGACTCGAGCGCGAGGCCGATCGCGTCCTCGTACCGTCCTTGCACGAACATGGCGTAGGCAAGCGCGTTCTTTGCGCGTGCCTCCTGACGACGCGCGCCCACGCGACGGAACACGGCGATCGCGTCGATGTACGAATCCATCGCCTCGCGCACGCGACCCACGCGACGCAGGAGCACGCCGCGCGAGCGAAGCACGTCCGCGCGCACGCGCATGGGCACGTTCGGATTCACCTTCGGGTTGCATGCAGCGAGGGCACGGTCGCATGCGGCCAGCGCGCCCTGCACGTCACCCAGCTCGCGCAGGAACTCGCTCACCATGGACTCGGCTTCGATCTCGAGCTGCGCGGCCTGCGCGGTGTGCGCCATGTTGGCGGCCTGCCGCGCCACGGGCAGGCCCTTCTGCAATCGGCCTTCGTCGAGGTAGAAGCGGCCCGTTCGCAGGAGCGCGAGGCACGACGCACGGGCGCCCGGCCTGGCCCGCACCACGCTTCGCAGCGCAGTGAGATGCTTCACCCGTTCACGACGACGACCCAGCGTACGGAACGTGTTCTCGAGCGCGTCGTGCACCTCGAGCCGGCGCGGATCGCGGCTCCGCATGTGCGCGAGCGCGCGCTGGTAGTAGCGAATGGCAAGCTGCGTCTGGTAGCCGTTGCGCGCGGCGTTCGCGGCTTCCATGTAGTAGGTGGCGGCGCGCTCGCCTGCCTCACCGCGTGCAAGGTGACGCGCGACGATCGCCGCGGAGAGACCGCGCGCAAGAGAGGACTGCGCGAGAAGCTCACCGAGCTCGCGATGCATGCGCACGCGCTCGCGCGCATCGAGCGAGGCGTAGGCCACGTCGCGCGTGAGCGGATGACGGAAGTCGAGTACGTCGCCCTTGCGATCACAGAGGCCGCGCGCGGAGAGTCGCGCGACGACCTCGTCGTCCTTTGAGTGAGAGAGCTTCGCGAGATCCGTGATGGAAAGCGGGCCGCCGGCGATCGCGAGCCAGTCAGTGATCGCCTTCTCCTGCAGCGGCAGCTCCGCGATGCGGTCGGCGAGCAGCTGCTCGAGCGTGGACGGGAGCTCCGTGATCTCCTGGTCGGTGCGGCGCACCAGCGCGTCGTTCTGGATCTCCAGCGTGCCGCGCTCCAGAAGAGCGTCGATCATCTCGAGCAGGTAGAACGGGTTTCCGCCCACGCGCGGCAGCAGCTCGGCGCAGATGGCCCGCGCGCCCTCGCGTACGCCCAAACGCGTCTCGACCAGGCGGATCTGCTCGTCCGTGGAGAGACCCGTGAGCTCGATGCGGACCTTGCCCTCGAGGATCGGCGCGGTGCGCTCGTCCGCGCGCGTGACGAACACGAACAGGATCGGGAATGGATCGGCGCCGCGCGACAGCTCGGTGAGGACGTCGAGGCTCGGCTTGTCGGACCAGTGGAGCCCCTCCACCACGACGACCAGCGGCTGCACCAAGGCGAGCGCGCACAGGAGCTGCCTCACGCCGTTCACGATCAGCTTGCGCTGGTAGTGCGCGTCTTCGTCGTCGCGCTGGCGCTGCTGGCGGTTCGTGGCGAGCTCCGCGAGGCGCGCGACCATCGGGTTCGTCTCGTCACCCTGCGCCGCGCCGCCGCCTGCACGTGCGATGCGCTGCACGACCTCCATGAACGGCTCTTCGCCCGTCGCGCCGATCGCGTCGCGCACGAGCTCGGCGAGCGCCGTGAACGGGACCTCCTGTCGCACGGGCGAGCACTCCACGCGGACGAGCCGTGCGTTCGGCGGGAGCTCGGAGAGGAATGTCGCAACGAGCGCGGTCTTGCCGATGCCGAGCTCGCCGCTGACCGCGCGACACGTGACCTGACCGCCGCCGCCGAGCGCGCTGACCGACGTGTGGTAGGCCGCGTGCAGCTCCGCCTTGTCGGCGTCGCGACCGATGAGATCGTTCGGCGCGGCCGCCAGCTCCTTCTCCTCACGCGTGAGGCTCCGCTCCAGCTCGTAGATGCGGATGTTCGGCGGCAGGTTCGTGACGTTCGCGTCCTCGCGCAGGGCGAGCGTGGGCGCGTCGCCCCAGCGGAACTCACGCCGGACCAGGCGATACACGCCGCCCGCGACCCACGTCTTTCCGAGCGGCGTGCTCACGGACAGCACGTCTGCGAGGTACGTGACCGGATCGTGAAGGATGTACTTTACAAGGTTTCCTTCCGGGTCGCGCGAACCGGACGCGATGCCGCGCACGATACTGATCGCCGCGGCGAGCGGTACGGGGAGATCCTCCACCATGCCCGCAAGCGCCTCGTGCGTGTCCAGCGCAAGCCACGCGGCATCACCCGCGGCGCGCGACGGCTTGCTCGTGAGACCGGCGATCGCGCGTGCCTCCTTGTCGGCGGTCCACACCCACCGCATGCCGCGTTTGTAGGCCATCTCGCCGAGCATGGAGCGCAGGCCCTCGAGCGCACGCGCAAGGCGCGGCCCCTTGTCGCCGATCTCCTCGACCGCGGCGAGTCGCAGCGTGACGACCGCCACGTGACGGACCTCGCGCGGCTCGTGTCTTCGCGTGGCGGGGCCCACGTCGCGACCGTCCGGCGGCGCGGTCTCACCGCTGCGCGACGTGGAGATGGCGAGAGGCGCAGCGGCCTGCGTCTGCGCTGCAGAGCCCACCGCGACGCTTGGCTGGGGCGCGGGCGTGTGATGCTTGCGGTGGCGCCGCTCGATGAGCTCCCCGATCTCCGTCTCGACCGCGGACGCGTCGATGAGCTCCTGCTTGGACAGGAGTAGCCGCGCGATCGTCGACGCGAACTCGCGCGCCGTCTGGAAGCGCTGCTCCTTCGTCGGCGAGAGCAGCTTCATGACGATGGTCTCGAGCTCCTCGGGGAGGTTCGGGACGTACGTGGATGGCGGCTCCACCTTGCCGGAGCGCACGATGTCGAGCAGCGCCTCTCCGCCCAGGCCGCCGTGCAGCGGGCGACCCGCAAGACACTCCCAGAGAATGACGCCGAGCGAGTAGAGATCGCTCCTGCGATCCGCCTTCTCGCCGCGGGCCTGCTCCGGCGACATGTACCCATACTTGCCCTTGAGGACGCCGACCTCTTCCTGGAAGAGCCGCGCGCTGGCGACGCCGAAGTCGGCGATCTTGATGATGCCTTCGAACGACAGAAGGATGTTCTGCGGCGACACGTCGCGGTGCACGATGTCGAGCGGCTGCCCGCGATCGTCCTTCTTCTCGTGCGCGTAGTGGAGGCCCTTCGCTGCCTCCGCGATCACGAACGCGCTGATCCACGGCGGGATGCGGGTGCCGCGCTCCTTCGCGGCGCTCATCAGGCGGCCGAGGTCGCAGCCCTCCACGTACTCCATCGCGAGGATGTGGCCGTCCTCGTTGGCGTCGAAGAACTCGTAGACCTGAACGATGTTCGGGTGGTTGAGGCGCGTGGCGAGCTGCGCCTCCTCGATGAACATCGTCTTGAAGCGGCGGGACGTGACGAAGCCCGGCAGGATGCGCTTGACGACTAGGAGCTTGTGCGTCCCTTCGGCCCCCGGCTTCTTGGCCAGGAACACCTCCGCCATCCCCCCCATACCGAGGCGTTCCTCGATATCGAAGTCCCCGATTTTCGGGGGAAACGGCGGGGGATTCTTGTCCATGGCTGGAAGGAGCGCGCCTTGCGAGAAGGTTGCGGAAGAAGGGCCAGTGTACCGCGGCGCGAGCTGGTGTACATTCAAAGACCCTCCGTTGGTCATGGAACCCCCTGCACCGCAAGCCCAAGGCGTCTTCACCAAGACTCCGTTCTCGAACCTCCTCGTGTATGCGATGGACCGTCGGCTGAACGGCACCATGGAGCTCACGGTGCCGGACGGTCGCGCGGTGAGCATCTGGTTCGTGGATGGGATGCCCGCGAAGGCCCGACTCACGGAAGGCGTGATGTTCCTCGGTGACATCATGGTGGAGCTCGGCTTCGTCACGGACGAGCAACATCAGCTCCTCCTCACGCAGAACCAGGTCTCCGGCGACCTCTACGGGCAGGCGCTGCTCGCGCAGGGCTCGATCACCACCGAGCAGCTGATGGAAGGCCTTGCCACGCAGCTATCGCGCAAGGTCGAGTACGTGTTCTCACTGCCCGCCGAGACTGCGTTTGCCTACTACGACAGCTACAATTCGCTCGCGGAGTTCGGCGCCGAAGACTATCCGCAGATCGATCCGCTCGTCGCGATGTGGGCTGGTGTTCGCACGTCGCCCCCATGGGAGCACGTCCACCAGACGCTGACGCGCATCGGCAACGCCGCGGTCAGGCTCGCGGCGCACGCCAATCCCGATCGCTTCGGGTTTGGCAAGGCAGAGCGCGCGGCGCTCGACCTCCTGCGCCAGCACCCACATCGCGTCTCCGAGCTCTCCGCCACGAAGGTGATCGGCCCCACCGCGGCGCAGCTCCTCGTCTACTGCCTGCTGATCACCAAGCAGGTCGAGCTCGTGGACATGCCGCCGTCCGTGCGGCCGCCGACGCCGTCCAACGCGCCTCCCAACGCACCCGCGTCCGTTCGTCCGCGCCAGCCAGGCGCGTTGCCGCTACCACAGCCGAGCAACGAGGCGGGCCAACACGCGACAGCCGCCTCAGGTACGGCGACGGGCACACTGCCATCGAATCCCGGCGGACCGCCGGCCATCGCGAAGGTGCAGCTCAAGCAGTCGTCGGTGCAGATATCCGCGCCGGTGCTGACCGAGACGATCGCGACAAGCCCGCGCGATCCGCGCCTCGCGACTCCACCGGAAGGGATGACCCTGCCCCAACGCGCGCCCATGCGACCGCCGAACATGGGCCAGAAGGTTCCGCAATCACCCGCCTCCGCGAACCGCATCGAGGCCGCGCCCGCGTCGCAGCGCACGTTTGCGCCCACGCCGGGCGTGCCCATCGCGCCGCAGAGCTCACCCAGGCTTCCCACCTCCGCAGGCAACACTGGCCCTATCCCCGCCGCGGGAAGCACCGGACGGCTCCCCACCGCGGCTCCATCATCCCCGTCATCCCCGTCGTCCCCATCGTCAGCGCACATCGCAGCGGCCAACGTCGGGCTCACCCCGCAGAAGAAGGCCGAGTTCGACGCGATCCGCAAGAAGATGACGGACCGCGCGGAGATGATCAGCAGCCAGAACTTCTTCGAGATGCTCGGCGTGAAGAGCGACGCGAAGCCCGAAGAGATCCAGAAGGCGTACATCGTCGCGGCGAAGGAATGGCACCCGGACCGGCTGCCCGCGGCGGTCCAGGACGTGAAGGACGCGTGCAGCAAGATCTTCGCGCACATCAGCGAAGCCAACAAGGTGCTCACCGATCCAAAGCGCCGTGACGACTACATGCGCCTCTTGAAGGACGGCGGCGCGACCCCGGACGATCAGGCGAAGATCCAGGCGATCCTCGAGGCGACCACCAACTTCAGCAAGGCCGAGTTCTACCTCAAGAAGAACAACATGGCCGAGGCCGAGGTCATGTGCCGCAGAGCCTACGACGCCGACCCCGAGCAAGCGGACTACCTCGCCCTGCTCGCGTGGCTGGAGGCGCAGAAGGTCCAGGACAAGGATCAGACGCGCATCCGCATCGCCATGCTCGACAAGGCGATCAGGATGAACGCCCGCTGCGAGCGCGCGTATTTCTACCGCGGCATGCTGCACAAGAAGATGGACAACGTGAGCGCTGCGGTGAAGGACTTCCGGGAGGCGGCGGAGCTCAACCCGCGCAACACGGACGCCCTCCGCGAGGTTCGCCTCTACGCGATGCGGAAGGACAAGACCGGCGGCTCCACGAGCTCCTCCTCTGGATCGATTCCGCCGCGCAACACCGGCGCACCGAAGGCAGGCCCGAACAAGGGCGACACCGGCGGCGGCCTGTTCGGCAAGCTGTTCAAGAAATAGCGCGTCAGGCGGGCTTCGCGGCCTTCATGTGGACGCTCATGGGGCCGGGGTCGCTCTCCACCAGCTTCTGGAAGCGCGCGCGGAACGCTTCGACGCTGAGACCGGATGCCGCGGCCAGGCGCGTGAGCTCTCGCTGGTCCGCGAAGTCTTCCTTCTTCAGGCAGAGCATGTAGCCGCGCGCGATCTTGTAGCGATCCGACGCCACGTCGACCATGCGCACGCGCATGCGGCCGGTCTTCGGGTCCATGATCTCCTTGAACGGGATCGGCTTGAAAATACCGGCTTGCAGGCTGATCAGCGCCTCGCTGCCGCCTTCGATCACGTAGCGTGCGGCGCAATAACCGAGGTCGCGCGTGTACTCCATGTCGAACGGAATGGGATCCGCGCAGCGGAGCTCGTAGCCCATGTTCTTGGCGACGATGGTGACCTTGAGGCCGAGCTCCTTCAGGCGGCGCGAGACCTCGGTCTTGATGATGTTGCCGAAGTCGACCTCGGCGATGCGGATGTGACCGTGCTCGTCGCGCTCGACGCCAGCGAGACCCTGGATGTCCTCTTCGGGAAGGATCTCGACAAGGCCTTCCGCGAGCACCGCGACGCCATCGGAGCGACCCGAAGCGAGGCGCTTGACGATCGCGCCGACGAGCATGTCCGCGAGCGTGGCGAGGCGCACCTCCTTGCCGAACTCCTCCGGGATGAGCGAGAGCGTGGCGCCGGCGGCCTTGCCGATGCCGAGCGCGAGGTGCCCGGCCTTGCGGCCCATGGCGATGACGAAGTACCAGCGACCGGTGGTCTTCGCGTCGGTCATGAGATTCTCGGTGATCTCCGCGCCGATGTGGCGCGCCGTCTGGAAGCCGAACGTGAACGTCTCCTGCGGGAGATCGAGATCGTTGTCGATCGTCTTCGGCACGTGCACGACGCGGATATCACCCTTCGACGCCTCCGCGAGCTTGTGCGCGGAGAAGCACGTATCGTCGCCGCCGATGCTGATGAGCATGCCGATGTCGAGCTTGCGCAGCGACTCGAGCGCCTTCTCGAGTGACTCTGGCTTCTTCGTGGGGTTCGCGCGACTGATCCCGAGGAACGAGCCACCGCGGAAGTGGATGCGGCTCGTGTCCGAGATGGTGAGCGGCTGCACGTGGTTGGTGTCGCCGTCCATGATCCACTTGTAGCCCTCGATCAAGCCGAGGACCTCGACGCCAGAGAGGCACGCGCGGATCGTTGCGGCACCGATGACGCTGTTGATGCCGGGGGCCGGCCCTCCACCCACGACGATGCCGAGTTTCTTTGCCATGGGGCGAGCATAAATGAGGCGGGCCGTTCTTTGCTATGGTCTAGCGCGATGCTGGAACAAGCCTTCCCGAAGATCGCCCTCGGAACCATGAACTTCGGCAAGCGCACGCCCGAGAAGGAGGCGTACGAGATCATGGACCTCGCGTTCGAGCGCGGCGTCCGCCTGTGGGACACTGCGAACGCGTACGTGCAGGGTGAGTCCGAGCGCATCGTGGGCCGCGCGGCGAAGGCCCGCCGCGAATCCGTGCAGATTGCAACCAAGGTCGGGTTTGGCGTGAACGTCGGCAAGCCAGAGGGGCTGTCGCGCGGGCGGATCCTCGCCGCCATCGACGAGAGCCTCACGCGCCTGGGCACGGACTACGTGGACCTCTACTACCTGCACGTGCCCGACCACGGGACGCCGCTCGAGGAGTCCGTGGACGCGATCGCGGAGCTCCTCGAGAAGAAGAAGATCCGCGCGTGGGGCGTGTCGAACTTCGCGTCGTGGCAGATGCTGCAGATGATGTACCTGGCGGACGCGCGCAAGATGCCGCGGCCCGTGATCGCACAGCAGCTCTACAACGTGCTCATTCGCCAGCTGGACGTGGAGTACTGGAAATTCGCGAAGGCGTTTCCCATCCACACCACCGTGTACAACCCGCTCGCGGGAGGCCTGCTCACGGGGCGCCACCAGAAGGACGGCAGCACGTTCGCGGGCTCGCGCTTCGACAAGAACAAGCTCTATCAAGGGCGCTACACGAACGAGGCGATGTTCACGCGCGTGAACGAGCTCTCCGAGATCGCGCGCGCCGCGGGCCTGTCGCTCATCGAGCTGTCCTACGCGTGGCTCGCGCAGAAGCCCGACGTCGGCAGCATCCTCGTAGGGCCAGGCACGAAGGGCCACCTCCTGGACGCCCTCTCCGCCGTTGCGAAGAGCGTCCCCGGCGCCGCGCTCGCGGAGATCGACCTCGCGTGGATTCGCTGGATGGGGACCGAGACCACCTACGCGCGATGAACGATCTCGACTCCGTCCTTCAGCACTACGAGGAGCACGGCTACGCGCGCCTCGGCAAGGTGCTGCCCGACGACCAGATGCGCGGCCTGCGCGAGCGCGCGGAAGACATCATGATGGGGCGCGTCACCTACGAAGGGCTGTTCTTCCAGAAGGACGTAACGACGGGCCGCTACGAGGATCTTGGCTACGGACAGGGCTGGGAGGGTCCGTCGCTCAACTATCGCAAGATCGAGAAGCTCGAGATGGACCCGCTGTTCCGCGCGTGGATCTGCGATCCCATGTTCGAGCCGCTCGCTCGACGCGTGTATAATACAAGCATATCGATCTACCGTTCGCTCATCTTCAACAAGGCAGCGGAGACGGGCGGGAGTGCGCTGCCGTGGCACCAGGACGGCGGCAACTTCTGGGGCCTGTCGCAGGAGCCGAAGCTGCAGGTGTGGACCGCGCTGGACGACGCGCCGTTGGGCGGGGGCTGCGTGGAGATCGTTCCAGGCTCACATAAGCGCGGGCTCGTGACGAAGCTCGGCGGAGTGGTGCCGGACAACTTCTTGGAATCGGAGCGGACGGAGGAGCACGTCGTGTCGCTGCCCGTCGTCGCCGGGGAGGTGCTGCTGATTCACAATCATGCGTGGCACCGGTCGGCGCGGAGTGGGACGGGGAACGTGCGGCGCGCGCTCACGGTTTGTTACATGAGCGCGGAGACGAAGTGCCTGCGGAAGAAGCGAGCACCCCGGGAGTTCTTCCGGCCGTGGGGGTGAGCGCCGTCACCGAAAGCGCAGCCGCTCGTCCAGGCGCTCGTGCAGATCCTTCAGGAACGCGCTGCCATCGAAGCCGAGCTGACCCTGACCCATCACGCGCCCGCCGATCGCGAGCTGCCCCAGGCCAGTGAGCCCCACACCCAGCTGGCCGCAGAAGAACACCGGACCCACGGCGACCTGCCCGAACGCGATGAGCCCCGACGCCGCCTGACCGACACCGAACAGGAGCCCGGCCGAGAGCCAGCCGTAGCAGACAAGGCCGACACCCGCGCCGAGCGTGATGCCACCCCAGCCACCGACGGCGAGCCAGCACGGATCCACCTCGCTCGCGTCGGAGCACACGGCGCGAAGACCGAGCACGCGCTCACCCGCGTCCGCAGAGCCATGCACCGCCACGATCACGATGGACGTGACGATCACGATCGCCTGCAGGATCCAGAAGCGCTTCACCGCCATTGAGGATACAACGACGAGGCGGGGCGTGGCTCCCCGTTCGTCATGGCCGAGTCGGTATTCGTTCAGACGCTCGCCCCCAACGGCTCCGCCAAGGGGACGATCATGGAGACGCGTGACGGCGGCGTCGCACGGCAGCTGGTGCGCGACTACGTCCACAGCGGTGGCGCGCTCACGACCGCACGCGACGTGGTGGGGTGGCCGCTGAAGTGGCTCGCGCGTGCGCTCTACATCTCGCCTGCCCTCGCGCTCGCATACGCGGTCACCGGAGGCCAGGTGGCTGCGGTCATCGCGGCCAGCTTCGTGGGCCTCGTCATCGCATTCTTCGTGGTGCTGATCCTCTATGTGCTGGTGTCATTCATCGCGTTCGGTCAGAACACGCGGCGCGGACTGTCGCGCCCGGACGTGTCGCTCCTGGCCGAAGCGTCCACGGACACGGACACGCGTGATCCAGGACGCGAGGTGACCGTGCGCGGTCGCGTGGTGAGGCTGCGCGGCAAGGACATCGTCATGTCGGACGCGTGGCAACCGAACGAGCGAACGACGTACGCCGACATCTTCGGCATCGAACGCGATGAGGGCCTTCCCATCGTGGTGCTTCCGACCACCGCGCCCATGCTCGACGCGCCTGCGAACGACGCCGCGCACGCCACGTTGGCCCAGGAAAAAGGCCTGTTTGGTGAGGTCGCGGTCCTGCGCGAGGGTGACACGGTGGTCGTGCGCGGCGTCATCCTGGATCGCATCGCCAACGTGAACGCGTTCGAGCTCGACGGCGAGGTGCTGCGCTTCGGTGGGGCTTCCCGAGACGACGCGCACGAGGCGCTGCCCTACCGCGAGGTACAGCTCGACGCCGGTCTGCTCATCTCCGACTCCACGAACGAGCCCCTCCGGATCAAGGTGGAGTCGCGCGCGCCGCGCGGGTGAGCTAAACCCAGGCGGGTGGGCCACGAAGACCGCGCGATCGAGCTGCTCTACGAGGACGCGCATGTCGTCGTCGCCAACAAGCCGTCCGGTCTCCTGGTGCATCGCGGCTGGGACCAGGACGACGACGTGGCGATGTTCCGCGTGCGCGACGCGATCGGTCAGCATGTCCATCCGCTCCACCGACTGGATCGCGGCACCAGCGGCGCCCTGCTCTTTGCACGCGATCCGGTTTCAGCCGCAGCGCTCGCGAAGGACTTCGAGGAGGGGCGCGTGGAGAAGCGCTACCTCGCGCTCGTGCGTGGGATGTCGCCCGCCCTTGGCACCATTGACTACGCCATCCAGAAGAAGGAAGACGGGCCGCGCGTGCATGCGCTCACGCGGTACCGCACGCTCGCCCATTCCACCGTGGATCGATGCTCGCTCGTGCTGGCCATGCCGGAGACCGGGCGGCTGCACCAGGTGCGGCGGCACCTCCGCCACGTGAATCATCCGCTCGTCGGCGACGTGAAGCACGGCGACGGCAAGGTGAATCGGCATTTCCGTGCAACATACGACCTTCACCGCCTGGCGCTGCACGCGTCCTTCATTGCATTCGTGCACCCCGCGACGGGCGTGCGCGTGGAGGTCCGCGCGGGCATGCCGCAAGACCTCGCGGGGCCGCTCGCGGCGCTCGCGCTCCCCGTATCGGAGGAGCTGCCTTCATGAGCCGCCGCGCCAACGGTGAGCACCGCTGCGATAAGTGCAGAATGCACCAGACCCTGTGCGTGTGCACGATGCTCCCGAAGATCGAGACGCGGACGCGCCTCGTGCTGGTCATCCATCGCCTCGAGGTGCGCAAGACCACGAACACGGGCCGCCTGGGCACCATGTGCCTCCCGAACAGCGAGACCCTGGTCCGCGGCCACGAGCATGAGGCCGAGCCGACCGCGACGTGGCCCGTAGGCTCGCAGCCGCTCCTCCTGTTCCCGTTCGACGACGCAGTGCCGATCACCGAGTACGCAAAGAGCGAGTGCCCCATCACGCTGTTCGTGCCGGACGGCAACTGGCGGCAGGCGTCGAAGGTACGCAAGCGCCTGCCGGGCCTCGCGGACGTGCCGTGCGTGTCGCTGCCCAAGGGTGAGCGCGAGCCGCGGCGACTGCGCGTGGAGTCGCGCGAAGACGGCCTCGCGACCATCGAGGCGATCGCGCGGGCCTTCGGAGTCCTGGAAGGGCAAGCAGTGGAGGACGCGCTGCTGTTCGTGTTCCGCGCAATGGTGGAGCGCACGCTGTGGACGCGGGGGGACATCGCAACGGAGGCAGTGACTGGAGGCATCCCGGAAGGCGCCGAGCGCCACGATCCCCGAGGCGCCGAGAGCCCCCGAAAGCCACTCCGCCCACGCGAGTAGCCGGCACGTGGCCTGCGACTTTTTTGCGTTGCGTTGCTTGATTTTCGGTCGTGCTCCGTCCAAGCTCTCAACGTTGCTCGTGCGCATTGCACGTGGCCGTCGCTCCGAAGGAAGGAGGTGTCTCGTGAATCCCACTGTTTTTCTCGGTCTCCCAGGCATCTCCACTTCTGCAGTCGCGTGCCCCTGAGCTGATTCGTGAGCTGATTCGAACACGAGCTCTGATCACGCGCACCCGCAGTCGCGGAGTCGTGCGGTCCCCTCCCCTCGGATGGGCACCGCGCGATGCGTGAGTTTTTTTGTCGGCCAGGCCTCACCCTTCGGGGATCACCAGGCACGCCGACACGGAGCCGTTTTCCATGAAGCGAGACGATGAGAGTGCCGGCTACCGGCACGAACGACTGCAAGGTTTGATTGAAGAGGAGCTCCGCGCGCTCCTCGCCGACGAGGTCACGGATCCGGCGCTCTACGGCGTTCGGGTCCGCGCGGTGGTCCTTTCCGTGGACTACAGGAATGCGCGCGTTCACATCACCGCACCCGGTGAGGCGGCGCGCGAGCGAGAGGTACGAGACGAGAAGACGCGGGCGCTCGAGCGAGCATCCGGGTTTCTGAAGCGGCGGCTCGGCGACGAGATCGACATCAAGCGCGCACCCGATCTGCGCTTCGTGTTCGATGGCGTCGACGTGCTTTCCGACGATGATGGCGGTGCGGCTTGATGCGCACCTTCTTCCGCGAAGAGCAGGGGCAGCGCGTCCCGGTCCGCACGTGGGCCGAGCACCTGTCCGTGGAGACGGAGGAGCAGCTGCTCCTGCTCGCGAGCCAGCCGTACGTGGTCTCTTTCGTCGCGGCGATGGCGGACGCGCATGTGTCGTCCGGCATCGCCGTGGGTAGCGTGTTCGCCACGCGCAATACCGTCGTGCCTGGCGCGCTCGGCGGTGATCTCGGCTGCGGCATGTCCGCGGTGCGCGTGGCGAACGACATACCAGACAGACGCACGCTCGAGAGGATCCTCGCGGACCTCACGCGTGCGGTCCCCGCAGGCGACGCCGTTCATCGCGGCGCCGCGGCGGTCTCACTCCCCGACGAGCTCGCGGGGGCTTCGCTCTCCACGAACGCGCTGGAGAAGACCAGACACGCCCTTGGTCCGAAGCACCTGGGGACGCTCGGCGGAGGCAACCACTTCCTCGAGCTGGATCGCGACGCGGACGGCGCGCTGCACCTCCTCTGCCATTCCGGCTCACGGGGGCTCGGCGCAGCGATTTGCGTGCATCATACACACGAATCCCGGGGGTCGCGTGGTAGCGCGCTTCTCGGGCTCGACGTTGAGACCGAACAGGGGCGCGCCTATCTCGCGGATCATGCGTGGGCGCTCGCCTTCGCGCGAGCCAACAGGGAGGCGCTCACGACGCGTGCGCTGTCCGTGCTCGGGGAGCACATGCACGTCTCGCCCGTGGCCCTCACGGACATCCATCACAACTTCGTCGCTCGGGAGCGATGGCTGGATGAGCTTCTCTACGTTCATCGCAAGGGCGCGATCGCAGCGGCGGAGGGCACGCTCGCGCTCGTACCGGGCTCCATGGGCACGGCGAGCTATCTGGTCCGCGGCAAGGGATGCGCGGATGCGCTCGGCTCGTGCTCACACGGCGCGGGCCGCGTGATGTCGCGAACGGAGGCGCGGGCAGCGGTGAAGCCAGAAGCGCTCGAGCGCGCGATGCGGGACGTGGTCTACCCCGAGAAGCATGCGCGCGCGCTCGTCACGGAGGCGCCCGCGGCCTACCGCGACATCCGCGCCGTGCTCGACGCGCAGTCGGCGCTCGTCACCAAGGTGACGCGGCTCACACCCGTGCTGGTGCTGAAGGGATAGATCAGGGGCGTCGCCTGGAGCGCTCGACGATCGAGTCGAGTGCACCGCGGACGAGGCTCAGAAGGCGCTCCATGGCTTGCTGGTATCCATTCCCGGAAGATCCCGTGTCTGGATACCGGTCGCCCTTCCCGCCGGACATCCTCCGCACGGCGTCCGTGTTGCGCAGGCCGTCCATCGCCGCAAAGAGCTCGTGCGGGTCGAACCAGGTTCCATGCATATTGCATGTATCGATGTTTGCCGCGCTCCCGGGCAGCCCGGACTTGTCCATCGCGGCGCCGCACTCGGGACAGGCCAGCGCAGAGACCTCCTCCAGCACCACACGCTGGGTGACGCCGAGCACCTTGAGCGCCAGGTCCTCGAGCGCATGCGAGCCGTCCACCAGGGCGCGCTTCGCCTCCTCGAACGTCACCCACACGCCGCCGCAGCGACCACACGCCTCCAACCGAAATCCGTCCTTCTCCCCCGCGTAGAGCTCCATGAAGCAACGGGGGCACTTGTGAGGCGTCTCCCACGTCGAAAGCTCGGCGGTGATCTCGAATCCGGGCGGCTGCGCTTCGCGGTAGCTCGGCATGCCGTGTCCCAGGTCAGGCGCCGGCGGTGTAGAGCGCGTAGATCGCGCCCCACGCCATCGCGAGCAGCACGACGAACAGACCGAGGCTCGCGATCTCCACCTTCTTCAGCGCGTGACGGCTGGCGACGACGCCCCAGCCCATCGCGAAGGTCGAGAGCCCGTTCGCAAGGTGGTACGTGACGCCGAGCGTGCCGAGCAGATAGACGGCAAGCGTCGGGCCGTGGTGGTGCATCTCGTGCGCGATGTCCCCGAAGTACTCGGCGTGGTGCTGCACGAAGCGCGGCTGCAACATCGCGAGCCACACGTGGGCTCCGAGGAACGCGAGCACGCCCAGCGCGGAGAGCCTCTGCACCGCATACTTCAGGTTGGCGAAGAAGCCGTAGCGCACGTTGTTGGGGCGCGCGCTCTTCAGCCGCACGAGCCCCCACACGATGTGAAGCACGAGCGGGAGCAGCACCACCACGAGCGTCGCGAACTGCGCGAGCGGATGCGTGTACTCCGTCACCTCGCTCTGCCATGCGGACGCGCCCTGGAACGCGGCGAGGTTGTGCCAGAGGTGAAGGATGGTCCACACCGACAGCGGCATGAACGCCAGGAACGAGCCCAGGCGCGTGCGCACGAAGCCCGTATCTACGTGGGAGGTAGTGCTTCCGGTGGCGCTCATTTCGGCCGGAACTTAGGCCCCATCCGGCCCGATTGACAAGTATCCTCGCTCGATGCCGATCGATCTCACGCACGCCGCCGTCACGGGAACGCCCGTGGACGTCGTGGAGGTGCGGCACGTGGGCGGCGGCGCCATGCGGGAGTCCTTCGGCGCGCTGTCATCCGAGCCGCGGGCCCCCGGGATCTATACGGTCTCGTTTCGCGTGGATGCGGGCGCTCTCTGCATCGAGATCCCGCCGTGCGCGGGCCGGCAGGAGGTGCGCATCGACGGCGCCCGCGTGCAGAACCCAGGCACCGAGGTCGCGCAGCGAGCCGCGATCGTCACCGACGTACAAGCGAAGTCCGCGCACGACGTCTCGTTCGACGTGAAGGTCAGCAGCTACGAGAAGGCGCTCCGCTGCTCGTACGCGCCGCGCGCAGGCACGCGCACGCAGACCACGGCGGGTCTCTCGTGGGTCACGTTCGCGAGCCCTTCCGTGCGGCTCGGCGGTGGGCACGCGGTGGTCTTCATTCCGCGCGGATACGCAAAGGACAAGCCCGCGCCGCTGCTCGTGGGCGTTCATCCGTGGAACGGCGACGAATGGACGTATGCAGAATACACGGAGCTCCTGGAGGAGGCGGACGCGCGCGGCGTCGTGCTCCTCATGCCGAACGGGCTGGGCAATACGCTCTACCAGGCGCCCTCCGAGGCAGAGGTGTTTCGCGCCATGTCGGAGCTCATGCAGGTGGTCGCGATCGATCCGGCGCGCACGTCGATCTGGGGCGCCTCGATGGGCGGCCAGGGCGCCACGACGATAGGATTCCACGTGCCGGATCGGTTCGCGAATGTCACGTCGTTCTTCGGTGATGCGCGCTTCGATCTGTCGACCTACGTGAGGAACCTGCTGCCCACGGAGGAGGCCGCCCACGCAGTGAACCCGGTCGACGTGGCAGTGAATGCACGCCACCAGAAGGTGCTCCTGATCCACGGGGAGGATGACCACACGAGCCCCATCAAGGAGAGCATCGATCTGGACGCGGGCCTGCGCGCGTTCGACTACGACGTCCGCTTCGTACGCCACGCGGGCATGGGCCACGAGGCACCGATGATCATGCTCCACATCAAGGACATCGTGCGCGAGGCCCAGACCGCGCAGATCCCCGCTGCCCCCGCCCACGTGACGTTTCGTGGCGTGCGTCCCGGCGACCTCGGCGCGTACGGCGTGACGCTCGCACGCGGGGCCGCAGCGGGAGACGTGTTCGTCGACATCGAGAAGATCGAGGACGGCAGCATCCGCGTGAACGCGCTCACCAACGTCACGAAGATCACGTTGCGGAGCGGAGCGCTCGGCGCGGCACCTGACGCGCGCGCGACGTTTGCGAAGGGCGTACGAACGGTGCCAGTGGAGCACGCACCTTGAACACGCAGACGAGCCCGCAGGGCGAGGATCGTGTGCACACCGACCGACCAACGGGAGGGAAGGTGTGAATAAGACGGTGCGCACGGTGATCATGGTGACGGCGCCGCTTGCGTCGCTCATGACGCTCGCGCTCGGCCTGCGCATCGGCGCGGAGGCGGGCGTGCATGCGGTGTCGGTCACTGCCACGCCGCGTAGCTCCTCCGTGTCGCGTGGCTACCTGCGCCTCACGGCCTACTACGACGAGACCGGTGTGAAGGAGACCGTGGAGCTCACTGAGCTGATGGTCAACGTGCGCGTGCGCGACGCCGAGCAGAACACGGCGACCAGGACGAACACGGATGGCATCGTGGACGTCCCCGTGGAGCTACCAGCCGACATCCGCGACGACGAGGAGATCCTCGTGCGCGTGAACCGCAGCGCGGAGCCGTATCCACTGGTGGAAGGGCGAATCAAGGCCAGCGTGCTCGCGCCCGAAAAGAGCGCGGAGACGCTCGGCTACCGCGCGCTGCGCCCCACGAAGCAGGTCGGCGACATCGTCGTGGACCTGTCGCTGCCGGATGGACGTGTCGCCGCGGAGGCGAACACGCGCGCGTTCTTGCGCATGCGCCGCGACGGGGCGTCGCCCGCGAACCCGAAGGTGGAGCTTTCGCCAGAGGGCGGCATGGACGGCTCGCTCGTGCGCATATGCCCCAAGGAGGGCGTGGCGGAGCTCTCGCTCGTTGCAACCTTCCCCATCACGGGGATCGGCATCGTCGTCACGGACGGCGACGGAGCCGACAAGAAGAAGGGCGAGTGGTTCGGCGCAGTGCCCGTGGCGATGGGCGCACCGCGCGTGCAGCTCCCCGCGAGCGAACCAGCAGGCGCGCCATTCCACGTGGAGGTGAGAGCCAGCAACGCGCGCGCGGGGGTGTACATCGCGATCGACGACGCGAAGGGCCGCGCGTTCTCCGACTACAAGCCGCTGCGCGTGACGACCACTGGCGCGGAGTCGGCGACGGTAGACGTACCCGCGCTACCGGAGGGGCTCTACTTCTTCACCGCCTCCGGCGATCCGAAGGCGATCGATTCGCTCGACTCGAGCGCGGTGGCGCGACCGTTCCTCGTGCGAAAGACGCCGCCGGACGTGTGCTCGCTCCTGGATGCGCTGACGCCCACCGCCGGACCGATCAAGCGCACGCCCGTGCTCGATGGCCTCTACGTGCGCCGGCAGGGCGACCGCCAGAAGAAGCATCGCGGCCTGTTCCTCGGGCTCCTCTCGCTCACCGTGGCCGCGCTCCTCGAGATCGTCCTCTTGCTCTCCGCGGCGAAGGACGCGCGCGCGGACCTCGCGGCGCGCATGAGCGAGGTCCTCGACGAGGACGAGAAGCGCGGGATCGACGCGGACGAGAAGCGCTCCAGCGGCCTCCCGCGCATGGCGGTCGCGATCCTCATCGCGCTCCTGGGCTTCGCGCTGATCGGGGCGTTCGTGATCTGGCGCGTGTGAGCTACTTCGCGGCGGGCGCGGCGGTGGGCGACGTTCCACCGTCCAGCTTCTCGGCGGCGATGCGCTGACGCACGACCTCGTAGGCCTTGTTCAGCTTCACGATGTCGTCGATGACCTGGATGCGTGCCGTGGCGGACTGCGGGAAGCCGCCAGCGTCGGAGAACTTCGAGGCGTGCTCGTTGTAGGCCTGCCAGGCGATCTTCGCTTCGTCGAACTTCTTCCGCAGCTCCTTCGTGGACGCAATGCAGAAGAGAATGTGCGAACGAAGCAGGGGGTTGCGGTTGTCGGACAGGCTCTCCGCCTGCGCGAAGGCGGCCTCGGCCTCGGCCAGGTTGTTGGTCGCGAGCTGCGCTTCGCCGAGCAGGTACGGGCCGAGCGGGTTCTTCGGCGCCATGGTCATCGCCTGGCGGTAGGTGTCGATCGCGCCCTGGTAGTCCTTCGCGAGGTACTGCGCGTTGCCCTTCAGCGTGCCTTCCATGAACATGCTGAGGCCAGCGATGTTGTCGGGATCGCGCTTCGGTTCGGAGGATGCGGGAGCCGCGGAGCTTGCGCCCTTGGCCTTTGGCTTCGCGTCACCGCCAGCCCCGCCAGCAGCGAACACCCACGTGGTGCAGAGCGCCGTGGCGACGAACAGAACACCGGAGATGGATCGAACGGCTTTGCGCGGCGTCATCGGAGGTCCCCAAGATACTGCGACAATGGCGGCCGGTCTAGGTATTGTCCCCGACGTGGCGCGCCTCCTCGAGCTGGCTTTTCCGCTGATCTTTTGGCGGATCTCGTCATTTTCCGCGCGTCTTGCGCTGATGGTGGTCGCTTCCGTGCTGTTCGGCCATTCAGGTGTTGCGTGGGCTGCCGATCCCCACGCCCCGAGCGCGCAACAGCTCTCCGCGGTGCTGGCCACCCAGGCGCACGACGAGGACGACACGGCGCCGGACGTCGCGCCGGACTCACCGCGCGCAAGCGTGCAGCATTTTCTGGAGCAGTGCAGCGCGGGTCACTGGGAGTCCGCATCCACCTACCTGGAGCTCTCCAAGGCGGACACGAAGCGAGGGGTCGCGCTGGCCGAGGAGCTGTGCGCAGTGCTGAACCGCAAGCTCCGGCCCGACGCGGACGATCTGTCCCCGCTCGCAGCAGGCCGCAAGGACGACGGACTGCCCGCCGGCACCGACGAGGTAGGTCGCATCCCCACGTCCGCCGGTGTGAAGGCCCCCGTCCGCATCGTCCGCCGCGACGCGCGCGAGGGAGAGGAGGCGCGCTGGATCTTCTCGCAATCGACGGTGGCGCGCGTGGACGACTGGTACGACGCGCTGGGCGATCGCTGGATCCGCCGCGTGATGCCGCCGGCGCTGCTGCGCGAGGGCCCGCGCGGGTTTTTGTACTGGCAGCTGCTCGCGAGCCCGCTCCTCCTCGGCGTCGCGGTGATGCTGGGCCGCCTGCTCTCCCGCCTCATCGTGGGTCTGCTCTCCCGGATCGCGCGGAAGCCGCGAACGCGCGCGACCATCGTGGACGCGAGGGGCGCGCTGTCGATGCTGTTCTCGGTGGCGCTCCTTCGCGCCGCGCTGCCGTGGGCTGGCTTCTACCTCACGGCGTACGACCTGGTGACGCGTGCGCTCAGCGCGGGCGTGGTGCTTGGCGCGGCGTGGCTCACGATCGTCGCGTCGCGAACCTTCGCGGGGGTGATGCGTGACCGCGCTGGCGAGACGCCCGGTCGGACGGCGCTGATCGGCCTCGGCCAACGCGCAGCACGCGCGGCCCTGATCTTGATCGGCGTGCTCTGGGCGATCTCCGAGTTCGGCTATCAGGTGAGCTCGCTCGTGGCGGGGCTCGGCATCGGCGGAATCGCAGTGGCGCTCGCCGCGCAAAAGACCCTGGAGAACCTGTTCGGCTCCGTCGCGATCCTCGCGGACCAGCCCTTCCGCATCGGCGAGCTGGTGCGCGTCGACGGCACGGAGGGCGTCGTAGAGTCGATCGGCCTGCGGTCCACGCGCATCCGCACGTTCGATCGGACCGTGGTCGTGATCCCGAACGGAAAGCTCGCGGACATGAAGGTGGAGTCGTTCGGCACGCGCGACCGCTTCCGTCTCCAGCTGAAGGTGGACCTGCGCGCATCGAACGATCCGAAGGCGATCGTAAGGTTTCTCGCCGAGCTGCGCGAGAAGGTGGCCGAACGCCCCGCCATCTCGGAGGAGGACCGCCTGGTCTTCGGCCAGCGGCTCGCGATGGGCGTGCTCGAGGTGGAGCTCTCCGGTTACGTGAAGGCGGAGAACCTCGCTGAGTTCTACGAGGAACGCGAGGGCGTCGCGCTCCTCGCGCTGACACTGGCGAAATCCCACGGTCTGTCGCTCGCGGAGCGAATCGAGCTCAAAGTCTGAGTGGCATGTGCGCTGCGTGCGCGCTAGAAGCCCGCCGTTCCATGCAGAAGCTGTTCAGGTCCTCCGCTGCGGCCGCGTCGACGCTCTCGCTTCTCGCGGCCGGGTTCTATGGGTGCTCTTCGTCGTCCTCCACGACGATCATCTACGTGAACAATGGCGACGCCTCGGCGACCGATGGCGACGCGCCCTCGTCCGATGCATCCACGAGCGACGCAGGCGTGCAGGCCGACGGCGCCACCAAGAAGGACGCTGGCCCGGTCGTTACCCCCGCGTGCCTCGGCACGGCCGCTGCGGCCGATCGTTCTTCCAACGCGCTCTACGCAAAGGTCACGGTCGGCACCTCACCGAATGCGCAGCCCGCGTCGTTCCTCGTGGACTTCGGGTCCACGTCGTCCACCATCGATCTCGGCGCCTTCAAGACACCGCCCCCGAGCAGCTGCGATGCCGGCGCAGGCACGGGTCAGGCGTGCTCGTTCGCCGACTTCGACTTCTTCGGGAGCTGGGGACAGGTGACGTTCTACCTGGAGAGCTACGCCGGCTTCAAAGGCGCCGTGCGCCAGGGCGGCATCGTGGGCACGGACTTCCTCTCCGTGCACCCGTTCACGCTCGACTTCCAGAGCAACCGCATCTTCCAGGGCAGCAACACTGCGTTCTGTTCGGACGCGGAGCTCGTCGCGGCCGGATACGCGCCGCTGAGCACTGCGGGGTTCTACTCCAGCGATCTGGGTACGCTGAAGCCGCTCACCACGGTCGACTCCACCGCGACGATGGGGAAGACGGTCCCGGATGTGCCCACCGTGAAGCTGCACGTCGGTGGCGTCGAGGCGATCGCGGAGCTCGATACTGGCTTCGACGACTCGGTGGTGCCGCTCTCCATCAACGTCAACGAGGCCTACCTTGCGGCCATCGTGGCCACGAACGCGGGCGCGCTCACACGAGCACCGGCCCTCGATCTGCAGCTCTCCACGTGCGCTGGCGTCAACGAGGACGTGGCCGCATACAAGGTCAACGGGAACACTGAGTTCATCGCGGACGACGGCAAGCCTGCGCGCTCGGAGACCGGCGCCGTGCTCTTCGTGAAGCACACGCCCACGGTCGCGAAGGTGTGCGGAGGGATCGGCACGTGGACGGTGCCCGCCGCGCAGGTGGGGGCTTCGTTCTACGCAAGCGCCGGCGCTGTCGTGTTCGACGCGATCCACGCGCGTGTGTGGCTACCGCGAGACTGAAGCCGTCAGGGCGAAACGCGGCGTGCGAGCGCTCGCGACGTCCGAGGCGCGCCGTCTTGCGAGGAGGGCGGAGAGGACGCGACGTGCCAGTGAGGCTTGTTTTCGCGCGGATCGTGAGCTGCGCGACCTGTGGCATCCACGTTGCTCGAGCCCTCGCATGAGACTACGAGCCTGGGCGCTGGCGTTCCTGATCCTTGCCGCCGCGATCTGCGCTGGCTGCGAGCAGGACACCACCAACTACGAGCCGCAGGTGCGTGCGCTCGCGGGCGCGGAGCTGCACTGCGATCCGAATTCAGTGCAGATTACACCCATCCACGACAGCACGGCACACACACGCTCGTGTGCGATGGTTGCGGCTGCACGGCCACGTACATCTGCGCCTACAAGGACTACGACGCCTGCGAGAGAGAGCCCGCGCTGGAGCCAACGAACGCGACCTGTCGGTGAGCGCGAGCGGTCGATAGCGAAATCTCCTTCCCGAGATCGCTGAAGGACCATCTTCGCTTCGTGGCCGCGTGGGGGTAGGCTGCGGCAGGGTCGATGAGCCAGCTTTCGCGCAGAGATCTGCTGACGGGATTGGGTGCGTCCGTGGTCGCGTCGGGCTGCGGAGGCGCGACCGCAGCGAGCCCCACGACGGCACGAGTGATCGCGAGCGCGCGGCCGCCTTCGTTCGCGAGCACGTGGCTCGACATTGCGTTGGAGGCCACCGCGCGCGACGTGGACAAGCGCAGCCCGCGTCCCGCGGTCCTTTCACGCACGCTCGCGATCTCGCTCACCGCCATGTTCGACGCATGGGCCGCCTACGACAACAAGGCCGTGGGCACGCGCCTGGGCGCGAAGCTGCGACGCCCGCGTGAAGAGCGGACCGAAGAGAGGAAGCGCGCCGCGATCAGCTACGCGATGTTCGAGGCGCTGTCGTACGTGTACCCGACGGACGTCGCGTTCGCCGCGGGCGAGCTCAAGAGGCTCGGCTACGATCCGGCGAAGGCGTCAGTCGACCCGACCACGCCAGAGGGGATCGGCACGCTGGCCGCGCGCGAGGTCATCGCATCACGGCGCGGCGACGGCTCGAACCAGGAAGGCAACGCACCTGGCGGCAACGGCGAGCCCTACTCCGACACGACGGGCTATACACCGCTGAACCCGGTCGATCGAATCATCGACCCGGATCGCTGGCAGCCGATCGCATTCGACGACGGCAAGGGCGGCAAGGTAACGCCCGGCTACCTCACGCCGCAGTGGGCAAGAGTCCGGCCGTTCGCGCTCGCCCGTGGCGATCAGTTCCGGCCAGGCGCACCGCCGAAGGTCGGATCGAAGGAGCTCTACGATCAGGCGGAGGAGTGTCTGCACCTGAACGCGAACCTCACGTGCGAGCAGAAGGCGCTCGTCGAATTCATGCGCGACGGCCCGCGCTCCACCGGTCAGTCCGGGCACTGGCTCCGATTCGCGCAGACGGTGTCTCGCCGCGACGGAAACGATCTCGACACCGACGTGAAGATGTATTTCGCCATCGCAAACGTCGCATTCGACGCGTTCATCGCCGCGTGGGACGCGAAGCTCGCGTACGACAGCTCACGCCCGTGGACCCTCATTCACCACTTCTGGAAGGGCAAGAGGGTGCGCGGGTGGGGCGGCCCGAACAAGGGCGCGGTGTCGATGCTGGGGGAGGACTGGCGTCCCTTCAGTCCCCTCACGTTCATCACACCGCCGTTCCCTGGATTCGTGTCCGGGCATAGCTGCGTGAGCGGCGCATCCGGGCGCATGCTCGCGCTCTTCACTGGCGCAGATCGCTTCGCCGCGACAGAGACACGCGCATGTGGCGCTCTCACCGACGAGCTCGGCCCCAGCGTGACGCTCACGCTCGACACGTTCACCAGCACGGCGGAGATGGCCGGCATGTCGCGCGTGTACGGCGGCTACCACATCGCGGCTGACAACGTGGAGGGCCTGAAGCTGGGCCGTGCCGTCGCCGATGCGACGTGGCCCACCTACCGCGCATACATCGACGGCACACGATGACGACCGTCTCTGCCTTTCCCTTCGCGCAGCTCGACAGCGTGACGGCCAGCGAGGCCCGCGCGGAGCGGGCGATCCGCGCGTGGGTCGCGCGCGCGCTCGACCTCCAGCGGCTCCGCGGCGCCGCGGCGGAGCTTTCCCTGGGCGACGTGGAG
>JANXLV010000104.1 GCA_025355005.1 Myxococcales bacterium
CAGCGCGAACGGGCCCGCCGCGGCAAGAACGGCCGACACCCAGAGCGATGCCTTCGCCGCAGTGCCATGGGCGTCCACCACGCGTGTGAGCGCGAAGCCGAGCGCGAATGCTCCGAGCTCCGGGCGAAGCGTGGCCGCGAGGCCTGCGACGAGCGCCGGCAGCGCGGACCCACCGCGCCGCAACGTCACGGCGATGGTGACGAGCAGCGCGCAGAGCTCCACCTCCATGCCGCTCGCGGCCCACGCCATGCTGGGCACCGACAGCAGGAATCCGATGCCGAGCAGCGCGCCCCGCCAGCGTGCGTTTCCGTGTAGCGCGGCGACGCGGCGCGCGAGCAGCAGCGCGAGCAACCCGTGAACGAGCACCGTCAGCGCCTTCGCACGCAAGAGACCATCCCATGCCGCCACACCCCCCACGAGGGGCACGAGCATGAACGCGAAGGGCAGGGGAGTGACGCCGTCGCTGGGCGCCGCGCCCACGCTCATCACGTAGCCATCGCCATGCGCGAGATGCTGCGCATACGTCACGGGGATCAGCGCGTCGTCGACACAATACCCCCAGAAAACAAGCGCAGATGCGATCCCTCCGACGAAGCCGCCGAGCGCGATTGCGCGGGGTAGCAGTGTTGGTTTGGGGTGTCCACTCCGCGTCATTGGTTGCCAAAAAGTACATGGTTGTGAGCGCAGCTCCGTACGATTTCTTCAGCAGATGCGCCTCTTCGAGATCTTCGTCGAACAGAAGTCCCCCCTGCGTGAGCCCGCCGCCGAGCTCGCGCCCCAGTCGGGTCCCGTACGGACCCGCAAGGCGACGCCCGAGGTCTTCGACCTCTTCGTCAACGGCGCCAATGTCACGGCGCGCATCGCCGAGAGCGAAGGGACCTGCGTCCTTCGTGACCTCGCCCATGCCGTGGCAGACCTTGGTCGCGCGCCGCGGAAGAAGCGGCTCGTGCGCTTCTATGACGACGCGTGCGAGCTCGCGATCGAACGCATCGGTGACGAAGCGTCGCTCAGCGTCTATCGCACCGGCAACGTGCCAGACGTGATGCTGTATGATACACGCGTCCCGTTCGCGGACGTGTATGCGAGCGTGCGTGAGGCCGTGCTGCGCGCGCTGGACAAGACGCCGCTGTCGGCGGTCCTGGAGATCGAGCTCGCTGATGCGCGCGCACTTCTGGCCGCGGACCCGGTAGCGTCCGGCCCGTTGCGCGACGAGACGGTGCTCGTTTCCACCGAGATCGATCGTGGCGCGCCCATCGCTCTGTCGGCCGAGTTCCCGATGCGCGCCGTCGGTGGCGTGACCGAGACAGAGTCCGTGGAGCGCACCGACCTTCATGCGCTGCTCTTCCGCGGTCGTGTGCGCGCAGAGGTCCGTGGTCGCTCCGTGGATCTGGGGGAGGGAATGCCCTTCTTCTTCGCGGAGAAGTTCGCGGCGCTCGCGCAGGGCCTGTTGACGTCGTGGGAGCACGGTCAGGCGATGCACCAGCGGGTGGAGACGGGCGGCTACCTGCTCGGTCTGCGCTCCACGTCCGAGGGCGCGGTCGCACTGACGCTGGGGACCGCGCGCGGCGCACATCTCTTCGGCGCGGGCAGCTCGTTCCGCGACCGCAGCGTGGTCACGTTCCCCGCGCTGTCCGTGCTGGACGTGGTGGAGGCGGCGCTCTCTTTCGGCCGCAACCTGGTCCGCGCGATCGTCCGCCGCGATCGCTGTCATGCGAAGAACCTCCGCATCTCGGCCTTCAAGAAGAGCCTGCGCGAGATCTCCGACTGCGTGCGCGAGGTGCGCCTCGAGGACGAGATGGTGAACCACGCGCCGGAGTCGTACCGCGCGTTCTCGCGCACCACCGTCTCCGAGGCCGCGCCGCCGAGCAGCGTGCCCCAACGCCTGATCTACACCCAGAAGTGGCGCGCGCTCGTCCCCGGGATCGATCTGCGCTCCACGTTCCTGTGCGGCGAGCGCCTCGTCGTCGGCGGAACCAATCAGACATATTGCCTTGCGCGCTCCACCGGCGAGGTGCTGTGGCGCAAGCAGACCGAGCGCGCGACCAGCGTCGTCACGCCCGGCGGCATCGCGCGCGTCACGCCCGACGGCGCGGTCTCCATCCACGACCTGGGCACGGGCGAGGTCACTCTCCGCACGTGGATCGCGCCGCGCGTCGGCGGTCCTTGCGCGGGCGCTGTCGTCAACGCACACGGCCTGCCGCGGCTCCTCATCGTGACCGAAGGCGAGCGCCACCTGGTCGCGCTCGATCTCCTCTCTGGCGAGGTGCGGTGGCGTCACGCGTGGGGCCGTCGCGGTGCGCTTCGCCTGAAGCGTTCCGGCAAGATGCTCTTCGTCGCGAGCGGGGATAGCGCGCTCACCGCGCTGGACGTCGTGACCGGGCTTCCGATCTGGCGTGTCCGTGATCGCCTCCGCTTTCGCTCCACCCCCACGCTCACGGACGACGGCCTCTACGCCGTTGCCGGCGGCGCTGGTGGTCGTGCGAGCCTGCTCGCGCTGGACCCGTTCGCCGGCACGCGCCGCTTCGAGAAGGTGCTCGAGGAGGGCCGCGCATGCACGATCGAGGGTCCGCCGCTCGTCGCTGGGAAGACCGTCGCAGTCCTGGTCCGTGAGCGTCACGGTCTGGTGATGGTCGGGATCGATCGCGAGACGGGCGAGACGCGCTGGCGTCGCGAGCCGGCGGTTGCGCCGATCGGCACGTCGTGGCTCCCCGTGGACGATCTCTTCATCGGCAACACGCCGGGCGGAGAGCTCGTCGCGGTGGGTGCCGAGGCCGGCGAGGTCCGCTATCGCTACGCCGTCGGCGGTCCGCTGGATTCGGACACGCCGCGTCGCCTCGAGCCTGTGCTGCGGTCAGGTGCGCTCTACGTTCCGCACGCCGACGTGCACGTGTTCCGCCCCAGTGACGGAAAGAAGATCGGCACCATCGGACCGTGCGACCTGATCCCGGACTTCGTCCGCGTGGACGAGCGCTGCGACGTCTACGTCGCCGAAGAGAGCGGCCACATGGCCGCCTGGGGCAGCGGACCGCGCCTCTCGCTGGTCAGATAGGAGTCAGATCTTCGCCTTCGGATCGGTCTTCTTGGTTCCGCCGAGCAGGCCGATCACGAACAGCGCGGCGAGGAAGCCTGCAACCGAGGCTGCTACGGACTGCTGCATGCGGTCGTGCAAGAACGCGTAGGTGCCCGTGCCCCAGAGGGCCCAGCCTATGCCGGAGGCCGCTGCGGCGCCGAGGAGCGCGCGGAAGATGCTGCTCGCGCGATACACCAGGAACGTGGGCAGCACTCCGAACACGCCCAGCGCCAGAGGCAGGATGAGATGGGTGCGCGTGCCCAGGACGGGTATGACCGTGCCGTGCTCCATCAGCACGTGTGCGCCTTGCGTGAGCGCGTAGCCAGCGCCCGTGGAGAACGCGAAGAAGAGGAACGTGTAGCCGAAGCCCGCAAGGCCGGCGGCGACACTCATGCGTCCCTTCGGCTTGACCTTGGTCTCCTTGTCGAGCTTCTGCAGCTTGTCGCGCGCTTCCTGTTCCGTGGACGCGGCGCCTGGCTTCGGTGCCGGCTTCGCGGCCGCGACGTCCCCTGGTTTCAACGGGCCCGATTGGCCGTCACCGAAGACGCTCGCGCGCTCGCCCGGGTCCGAGCTCTGTCGCGTCGCCAGGCGCAGCCCGAGCTGCATCGCCCGGCGCGTCAGCACCTGATCGTCCGCCTCGGGCAGGCCCGCTGCGCGTAGCTTGTAGAGGTGGCGTACGCAGCCGAGCTCCGCCATCGCGCGGTCGAACTCCGGTGAGTCGGCCGCGGGCGAGTCGGGCGCGCCTATCAGGTTCGCGCCACGCGCGACCGTGCGATACCAGACGTCGGCCTTCGATGAGTCCTTACCGTAGTGAACGCCGAGCTCGTACAGATTGCCCAGGTACACGCGCGCTGCGGCATGCCCCGCGTCGGCCGCGGTGCGCAGGTGCGTGACGCCCGTCTTCAGGTCCTGCGGGACCACGCCGCCCGCAAGGTAGAACAGGGCTACGGCGTTGTGAGCCTCTGCATCACCGAGCTCCGCGGCGACCTCGTAGGCCTTCAGGCACGCGCGGAGATCCTTCTCCGCGCCGTCACCCGTGCGGTGTGCCTTGGCGAGCGCCAGCAAGCCTGCGACGTCTCCCGCTTCGCGCAGCGAGTCGAGCTCGGACAGTGCCTCTTCGGCGCTGCCTGCCTCCGCGCTCTCTCTTCGGTCAGGGCGTTCGGACATCGTTCTGTTCGACGATAGCGAGCGTCTGCAGGAGGCGCATGACGCGGGGATCGTCAGGCGCCGCTTTCAGGTTCTGGTCCGCGCTCTTCACGTAGAAGTCGGCCAGGTACTTGGACCAGTGGCGGAAGTACCGATTTCCCGCGAAGACGATCTCCAGTGCGGGCGCCTTTGCGTTCTCTGCGTCACTGAAGTCGACGTCGCTCCAGTCCACGGTAGCGGCGGTCTCCTCCGCACGCTCCGCGAAGCTGAGACGAACCGGCGCGGTCGGCGTGCTGCGCTCGCGGTCCTGAAACAGGTTCAAGAGCCCGTCGCAGATCTTCACCTGCAGGATCTGAGCGATGATCTTGGGGTTCACTTCTACGCGAGAAAAATAGGGGAAAATCGCATTGCCCAGGACCGGCAAGAGGAGCTTGGACGTGCACACGCGCGAGATGAAGACCTCGACTTGCGCCGCTGGCAACTGCGACGTGCCTTGCCTGAAGCGCTCGATCGCGCGCTTCTGCCACCAGCGAAGGATGTGCGATAGGAGCCGCTTCACCTTGTCGCTCGCCTTGATGCTCATCTCGGCCACGGTCGCGAGCACGCTCTCGACCTCGCGCAGGACCTCCTCCTCGGGCATCACGACCAGGCCAAGGAGCTCTCCGAAGACCTGACCGGACGCGCGGCGCATCATCTCGGCGTTGACCGCGTTCGTGAGGCCCTTCGCGTCGTCGAGCAGTCGCGCGCGCGCCTCGGCCTCGTCGCGTGACGGCGTGAGCGCCTTCAGCACAGCGAGCAGCTCCGCGCGGATGGCGCGTGCCTCGCGCGAGAGCTCGTCGGCCTTCACGTCCACTGCGACCTTGTCGCGCAGCGCGGATGCAAGGAGCGGGATGCCGCTCTTCGGCAGGCCGGTGGTGTCGTAGCCCTCCACGGCGTCCCACTTCTCTTCCTTCTTCGCGAAGTAGCGCGAGACTGCGCCGGACACGAAGTAGCCCTGCTTCACCTGCTCGTAGTCGGGCTCGCCCGGCTTGAGCGTCTGCATCTGGTCCGCGTACGGGTTCCGGATCCAGAACAGGTTGGAGAACGGCTTTCCGCGGCCGCCCCAGTTGCCCGTCCACGACGTGGAGGAGCGGGACCAGAAATCGATGCATGCATCCTGCACGCGGGAGTCCCAGCGATCCTTGGCGTTGTCGCTGCGGAGTGTGCCCAGGCTCATGTCGAACTTGGTGAGCGCCAGGAAGAGGCTCGGCGTGTCGACCTCCTCGCGGGCCTGGGGAGACACGTCCCCGAAGCGGATCTTGAGCCAGTTCTCGACCTGCGACTGCAGCTGAATGGCCTCTGGCTTGGTGGGGCCGGGCGAGCAGAGGAGGAGGACCGTGATCTCGCGGTCGAGCGCGTACTGCTCGAAGAGGAAGGTGAGCTTGCCGCGCTTGTAGACCTCGATGGCGTGCTCCAGCTTTCCGGTGGAGAGCTCCTTCTGGCCGAATCCGTTGATGCCCTTCAGCGCACGTCCGCCGGGAAAATCCAGGAGATCGGCGCGCTCGAGCAGGCTGCCTTTCGGCGCCACGAGCGGGAGATGGATCTCCGAGATGAGGGCGGAGAGCACACCGGGATCGATCGCGACCTCGCGACCGGTGGTGGACTCGAACACGCGCACCACGTCGCGCGCGACGCCGATGCTGTTGAGGCACGATGCGTCGAGGATGCTCGCGCGGTCGCTGGCGGCGCGCACGTCCTCTGCGGACGCCTCCACGATCTCCGCGTGGCCCACGCTGTCCAGCCCAGCGACGAGCTTCTGCATGAGCATGTCCATGTCGGGCGCATGACCGGGCGCGCCCCACAGGAGCGAGAAGATGAGCATCCACCCGCTCACCGACTTCACGTCTGCCTTCCACGCGCCCTTCATGAAGCCGTCGTGGCGACGCAGCTCGTTCAGGTACGGGTGGCGGTCCTGGTACTTCTTCACGAGGTCGTGGAAGCACGCATCCCAGGCGGCCTTGAAGACGGGCGCGGCCGCGGCGCCGGCCTGCATCTTCGCGTCGCGCAGGACGCGATCGATCGTGTCGGTGGCCAGGCTGGGTGACGTGCATTCGACGAGGAAGCCCGTGGCCATGGACTCGAGCACGACCTCGAGCGAGAGGAGGCGGCACTCGAAGTCCCCCTTCTTCACCTGCGGCGCATGCGAAGAGAAGCGCGTCACGACGCCGGTGGACTCGACGCCCTTCGCCGGGTTGACCTCCTTCAGGAAGTCGAGCTTCTTGCCGCGCCCGAGGACGCTCAGGCTGCCTGTTTCGTGCGAGAGCAGCGCGCCGACGAGGAACGATTTTCCCGCCTGCGATGGACCGAACAGACCCACGGCCTGCGGACGGCCCCACGCGCGCCGCAGCTTGCGCATGCGGATATCCAGGTCGCGGAGCGTCGCGACCTCCGCGAGGGACTCGCCAGCATCGGTCTCGAGCGCGCTCTGGAGCGCGTTCGTGATCGCATCGCCTAGGATCTGGATGGGGTGGCTCATGTGTTGCTGCGCTCAGAAGCCGTGCCAGGCGCCCTTGTTGTCCTTGTATTCTACACGCACGCCGTCGTACGTGTTTCCCTTGCCGAGGTAGACGTCGAAGCGGTGGCCCTTCTGCACGGTGCGGGAGACCTTCCCCCAGCCGCTCGTGATGCGCCACTCCGTCGCCTGCGGATGGACGTGCACGCGGTGCGGTCCGCCCTTCTGGCCGCCCGCAGGTCCGGCCTGGGTCTTCTTGCCGCCGCCACCACCACCACCGCCCGAGCCGCCACCGCCGCCGCCGCTTCCATCGTCGTCGTCGTCGAGATCCTCGTCGTCATCGTCGTCGTCGGGGCCAGCGTCCTTGCCGCCGTCTTTGCCTGCGTCGTCGCCCGCGTCTTTGCCGGCGTCGCCTGCGTCGGCGCTCGCGTCACCGGCGTCCTTGCTGGCATCACCCGCGTCTGCGCTTGCGTCGGCTCCGGCCTCCGCGTCCGTCGCGCCATCAGAGGCGCCATCGGCAGGCCCGTCGAACTGCGCGTCTGCGCTCGCATCGGAGAGCGCCGCCACGTTTTGGTCCTCGCACGCCTTCAGCAGGTAGAGGATGAGCAGCAGGATGCCGATGAAGAGCGCGATGAGGAGGAGCCAGATCCAGAACGGCCGCTTGTCGTCCTTCTTCTCTTCCTTCTTCTTCTTCTCGTCTTCCGCTTTCTTGGCCGCGTCGGCGTCAGCGTTCACGTCCTTTCCCGCGGCGGCGGCCTTCGCAGCCGCGAGCGTCGCTGCGCCCGCCATGGCTTTGCCGAAGCGATCCCACCCGAATACGAACTCCTGGTAGCCGGTGAGCGCGCGCGGCGTGGCGCCCCAGTTCACCGCGAAGATCTTCTTCGTGGCCGCGTCGTAGAAGTAGTGCCCGCCAAGGTCCGCTTCGATCGAGGGGACGGTGAACGCCTCCCTGTACTGGTGGTAGCCGGACGACTCCTTGCGGAACTCGTCTGCCACCCGGGAGAGCGCCTCGCCGAACTCCTGGGTCGCCTTTTCGACGTCCTCGGGATGCTTGGTGCGCGCCTCTGCGAACGGCATGAGTCGCGCGACGTCCCAGGTCACGCTGGTGGGCAGGCTCTCGGAGCCCTCGGTCTCGGGTACGAGCAGGCGCCCGTCCATGAACTTCGGCTCGTTGAGGTCGCGCGCGAGCTTCCAGATCGAAACGCCGCCCACGAGGTTCGGAAGCCAGGTGGTTCCTTTTTCAGTCGCTCCGCTCACGTGAGAACCCTCGCTTTGATGCGGACCATGCCGGTCGCTTGTATTCTGCACAGGAACGTACGGACCTCGCGGATGGGGCCGCCCTGTCCGCTCTGGCGATCACGCTCGTGCACGTTGGAGTCGAACGTGGACAGGTGGTCCACGCTCTCGAAGCGAAGGCGCGGCAGCTCCGACGAGAGCAGCGTGGCCAGGATGGGCGCCGCCGTGGTCAAGAGCTGCGGCTCGAGCTTGCGCGCGAACGCGTAGAACGCGCGGCTCACCTCCAGGCCAACGGCCACGCGCGCCTCTTCCTCACCGCTGGTGCGGAAGTAGAAGTTCACGGCGGCCGCGAACGTGAGCGCCTCGTCGGAGGTCGCCATCGTCGCGCTCATCTCGCCGAAGAGCAGCCGAAGCGGGTAGCCCTTGTCGCTCGGGTTCGCGAGCAGGATGCTCTCGTCGAGTACGTCGGCCAGCGACCATCGCTCGAGGAGCGCGTTGCTCACAGCCCCGGCCTTCTGCTCATGGCCATGCTTCTCGCTCGCCGGACCGCGGTCGGAGCGCGGTGCGGCCTCTGCCGGCCGCGTGAGCTCCGTCAGCGCGGCCCCGAGCGCGTCGGCGTCCACGCTCGCGCGCAGCGCAGAAAATAGCTTCTCCGCGAGCTCCTCGTTCGCACGCGCGTTTCTCACGGCACGCGCTCCTTCGTGAGGAACACTCCGGAGTCCAGCCAGTAGCGATCGAACGTGGCTGTCTTCAGCGCCAGCACGAAGTCCGAAGGCTCGTAGCTGTACTGCCCGCGCGTGGACTCCACCTTGGAGATGATCACCGGCGCGTCCTTGGTGCGCTGGAACTCGATGGTGACGCGATCGTCCAGGAGCGCCTGCTCGACCTCGGGCGTGGAAGGCCGGATCTCGAAGAGGGGAGAGCCTTCCATCTGCTCGCTCGCCACGTTGCGGAAGCCGATGCGCATCTCGCTCGTGTAGTGGAACGGGCGGCTCTTGTCGGGGCTGCGGCCGCCCTGGCCCTTGCTGTCGCGCGGGAAGAGCTCGTTGTCGTGCGGGATGTGCGGCTCGGTGTCCTGGTAGAGGCCGTACACCGGATTCTTCTCCGCCTCGATGATCTCGTCGAGCGCGAAGCCAGCGAGCTTGTTCTTGCTCGCGAGGTGCAGGATGGCCGCACCCGCCGCCACGGTGCTCTTCGGATCCTTGATGAAGCCTGCGTCCTGCCACTTGGAAGGATACCACTCGCTCACGCGGAAATTCCCCATCGCCTTGATGCGCGGCGGCGGCACGGGCATCTCGCTCACGAAGAGCGACCGCACCGGGAGCAGCGCAGACGCGCGCCCGGCCAGCACCAGGAGGTCGATGTCGAACTGCGCCAGGATGTCCGCATAGCGCCGCAGCGGCTCGCGCAGCACGCGGGAGATCACGCGTGAGACCTCGTCGTGATCGAACGTGAGGAACACGTTGAACAGGCCAGGAAAGTCCGGGACGTGCTTCGTGAGGAACGCATCCGCCTCCTCCAGCACCGCGCCACCAAGGGCCGGCCGCTCGAACGCGGCGAGCGCGTCGTTCGGCAGCATCATCTGGCCTGGGGAGATCTCCTGCGGGACCGTGCCCTCGCCGAGAGCCCAGAAGCAGCGCGCGAGCGGCATCCAGTAGTTCGGCACAAGGCGTGCGCGCAGGCTCTTCCACTCCGCGCCGAAGCCCGCGTCGCCTTCGCTCATGAGGTGTATGAGCTTGCGACGCGCGGCCGCGGTGGGGATCTGCGAAAGGATCTGCGCGAAGACGATGTCCTCTACCAGCGCGCGACATACCTCGTCGCCGGCGATGGACACGCCGTCCTGGAACAGCTTGCGGACCTTGAGCGCGGTGCCGGTGCCGGGGAGGCGATCCTCGTATTCGGCGATCATCACGTCGGTGGTGCCGCCGCCGATGTCGACGGACGCGATGCGCAATGACGGCTGCGGCTTCTCGCTACGAGCGCCGCCTTCCGCGCCGCCGCTGCTCGTGATGGATGGCTTGCCGCCGTACACGGCGATGAGCTCCTCCATGCTGTTCTTGAACGTGTGGGCGACCTCCTCGTAGAGGTAGACCATCTGCGCGGCCAGCGCCTCGTCCACGAAGAGGAACGAGCTGTACTGATTGGTAGCGGCGTCGAAGTTGGGGCGCGCCTCGGGGGGCAGGTTCAGCACGTACGCCGTGAGGATGACGGCGTTGCGAATGAGTGCATCATACACGCGTCGCTCTTCGTCGGGCATGCCGGACGGGTAGGTGACGACCAGGTGCTTCAGGACGCGCGGGTTGCCCTCCTTGCCCTGGAAGGCTCGGTATGCGGGCGAGCCGATCTGGGAGAACGCGTGCGTGAGGATCTCCACCATGGCAAAGAGCATCATGGTGCGCGGTGCGTAGCGCGGGTTCGGAGGTGCGGCCGGGCCATCCTCGCGCAGGAAGAGGCCACCGGACTCCTCCGGCAGGTACTTGAGCAAGCGTCCGAAGATCGGCGGGTGCTCGCCTTCGACCGTCTTCGCGAAGTGCCAGCGCTCGTCGCTCGGTCGGTGGTCCCACAGGTAGCGCTTGGGCCCGGAGATCGTGCATGCGTAGCGATGCGGTGTCTCCACCGCGCGGTCGAGCGCCTCGCGCCCCATGCGCACGATGGACGGGAGATCGAAGCTCGCGTTCGTGGCCACCGCCTGGTGCGCCTTGTCGAAGGGGCTCGGCACGAAGGTCACGCGCGAGTCGAAGGTCTCCTCGCTGACGTCGAACGGGTTCTGGTAGTTGCGCACCGTGAGCGGAACGGCGCTCATGCCGCTCACTCCACTGCCGCCTCCCGAGCGCGGCTCGACGATCAGCGCGCTCGAGCGGGAGTTGCCGAAATCCAGGATGAGCGACACGGGCACCTGCGGGTGCTCCTCGAAGCGGGACACCTTGATCTTGGGCAGCAGCGGATAGAGCGTGTCGTAGAGAGCGGCCAGCTTGAAGAGCGCGCGGTCGATGCCGGCCTTCTCCATGCGGCGCACGAGATCGCGCGTCTCGGGGTGATCGAAGAACGGCCCCACGTCGCCCTTGTCCAGCGGGCGGAACGGGCGATCGCGATCGAGCGCCGCGTCGAGGTGTCGGCCCTGCGACCCTGCACGCTCGAGCGTATCCACTGCCAGAAGAATGCGCGCGGATCGCGGCCCCTCGGCGGACAGGAACACCTGCACGGCGTGCGGATTGGAGAGCTGGTAGGGCACGGGTAGCCAGCGCCCCGAGAGCTCTGGAAGGTGATCGGCGCACGAGATCTCGACGTCGGGCTCCTCACCCGCCTCTGCGCGCCTCACACGGAAGCCTTCCTTCGACGTGTTCACGGAGGTGGTCGGCCGCGCGGGCATGGACGCGGGCGCGGTGATCTTTGGCGCTGCTGCAGGGCCGCCGAGGCCGACCTTCTTCCCGGCACTCGCGGCGGGGGGCGGCGCGGCCTCCGGCGGAGCGGCCGGATCCTTCATGATGCAGAAGCTCGAGACGACGTCCGGCAGGTCGCCGTCGCACGGGACCTCGTGGAAGATCGTCCCGGTATTGAAGAAAAGCTCGAGGACCTCGAGGCTCGGAGCGGAAGCGCCCAAGCCCGAAGGCGATTGGGGCTTCGCGTCGCCCAGCGAAACTTTCTTTTTCACCACCATCGAATCGAAGACCCGAAGCTATCAGAAAAAGCCGCTGCAACAGGTGGAAAGCGGCTGGGCTTTGCGGCGATCCTCCCGTAAAATTGGCCCCATGAGGCGGGGGTTTCCTATCGTGCATGCCATGCAGCGCTCTTCGCGTCTGGGGCTCCTCGCGGGGTTCCTGTCGGCCTTCTCCTTCGCGCTCTCCGTCGCCACCCCGGCGGCCGCGGACCCGCCCCGCATGGAGGTGCAGGCCGTCGAGCGCACGGGCTCCATGCCCAAGGGCGTGAGCCTGTCTCCTGACGGGCTGCACGCCTACGTCACGAACTTCGGGGAGCTGAATCACAAGAACGTGATGGTGTACGACGCGAAGACACTCGCGCTCACCGACACCATCAACGTGCCCGGCACCGTGGTGGAGAGCGTGCTCTCGCCCGACGGCGCAACGCTCTACGCCTCCAACTTCCGCCGCGGGTCGGTGCAGTTCATCGACCTCGCGACCAAGACGGTGACGCACGAGCTGAAGACGGGCGAGAACCCGAAGGTGCTCGCGCTCTCGGCCGACGGGAAGACCCTCTTCGCAGCGAACTGGTCCTCCAACTCCGTCGCGCAGATCGACACGGAGAAGGCGGAGATCGTGCGCACGATGAACGTCGGCCGCCAGCCGCGCGGCATGGCGATCGCGACGAACGGCACGCTCTACGTCGCGAATTTCTGGGGCGAGTCCATCGACGTCTTCACCGGTACGGGAGCCGCCGCAGGGACGGACCCCGTTCGCACCCGCACCAGGACGTGCAAGGTGCCGCGGCATCTCGCGCTCTCGCCGGATGAGCAGACGCTCTACGTGTCGTGCCTCACCGCGTCGCAGCTGGTCGCGTACGACGTGACCACGATGAAGGTCACGCACCGCGCGCAGATCGGCCGCGCTCCGAAGAGCATCTCCGTCTCGGCCGACGGTCGATACGTGTATTCTGCAGATTACGGCGAGTCGCGCAGCGTGACGGCAGTCGACACCACGGACTTCACCGCGCGCATCTTCCCGGTCCCGGGCATGGACCGCGGCAGCGGGGTGGTGGTCTACCCCGATGGCAAGCACGCCCTGGTGACGGGCTGGTACGACAGCCACCTCTACCTGGTGGGCTTCCAGGGCACGGGAGGCGACCCCGAAGAAGCCGCCAAGAAGACCCGCGGCTGGATCCACCGGGCCTACACCGAAGATCACGGCGAGTAGCCCGCCAATGAATCGCTCACGATCCGTGTCACACTCTCCGTGTGGCGCACGATGATCCCACCGGCATGAGCGATTCCGACCTCGCAGCGCTGAGAACTCAGCTCGTAGCCGTGGTCCGCGCCCGCGTCCCCGAGCCCGACGTGGAAGACGTGGTCCAGGCGACGCTGGCCGACGCCGTGGCCGCGCAAAAGAAGCCCGCCGAGCCGGGAGAGCGTCGCGCGTGGGTCTTCGGGATCGCGCGCCACAAGATCGCGGACTACCACCGCGGCCGGAAGCGAAACCACGCCGACTCGGACGAGGTCGACCTGCCGGACAGTGCGCCGCACCACTCCGAGCGGGACCTGTTGCGGTGGGCCGAGGGCGCACTGCCCCAGGGTGAGGACGCGAAGCAGACGCTGGAGTGGATGCTCGAGGAGGGCGACGGCGCCAAGCTCGAGGAGATCGCGACGCGCGCCAAGGTCCCGGCGCCGACGGTGCGAAAGCGCGTGAGCCGTCTCCGTGAGCACCTTCGCGCGCAGTGGAAGAAGGAGCTCGCGCTGGTGTTTGCCGCGGCGCTGCTCGCCATGGCGGTGTACGTGCTCACGCGCGAGAAGGGACCAGAGGCGAACCACGATCACAGAGAGAGCCCCGCGCCGACGCTCTCGGCGCTACCGCCGCAGGAGATCGCGCGCGGCCTCCGCATAGAGGCGCTCAAGAAGTGCGAACATGCAGACTACACGGAATGCCTGAAGATGCTCGATCGCGCCAAAGCGCTCGATCCGACCGGCGATCTGGCGCCCGAGGTCGCGACCGCGCGCGCCGCCGCAGAGACGTCCCTGCGGCCAGCGCCGATCACGCCACCCCCAGCGCCCCCCCCAGCGCCCAGCGCCGTGCCCACGGGCGTCCCCACCAGCAGCCTCACGCCAGGCCCCACGGGCAGCCCCACGGGCAGCCCCACGCCAGGCCCCACTGGCAGCCTCGTGCCGAAGCCGCCCGGCAGCGGGGCTACGCCATCTCGCGCCACGCCCTCTCTGCGCCCAACCCCGACGTTCGGGAGCGGCACCGGCAGCAGCGACTCGCTCTAGCTACGCTTCGGTCGTGGGTGGTGAGAAGCCGCGCAGCACTTTGCCGACGTCTGCGGTGCAGAGTCCCACTGCGACCAGCGCTCCTTCTCGATCGAGCCACGCATGAGGCACGTCGGAGCCCGGTGGTGTCTCGAACGCCGTCAGCGGTAGTGGCTTTCCATGGCGCGCGAGGGTCACGCCCTCCGCGGTCAAGGTCACGACGGGAAGGGCGCGTCGCGCGGCGTCCGCGAGCGCGATCGGGTTTCGCGAATCCGAGGCGAGCTCCGTGGCGTCCGCGAGGGTGAACCCGCCGGACGCGAGCCGCCGCAGCCGCGACACGTGGCCGACCGTCCCCAGTGCCTGCGCGAGGTCCCGCGCGAACGCACGCACGTAGTACCCCTTGTCGACGTGGAGCTCGACGTCGATCGTGCGCGCGGCCGCGTCCGTCGCGGTGATCGACAGGCTGCGCACCCGAACGTCCCGTGGCGGCAGCACGACGGCATCCGCGCCCAGCTTCCGTGAGAGCGCGTGCGCGCGCTGACCGTCCACGTGGATCGCCGACACTGACGGCGGCACCTGCGACATCCGCGCGAGCTCCGACACGAGCGCGCGTTCGAGCAACCCGCGACCCTCCGCTTTCATGCCCTCCGGTGGTCGTGACGGCCACTCGCGAAGAGCCGCTACGAGCATCTCCGGGAGCTCGCGGTCTTCCGTAACGACCCCGTCTGCGTCCAGGGAGTCCGTCGCGACCCCGAGCCTGATAGTTGTAGAATACACCTTGTCGTCTGCGGTCAGATACGGCGCCAGCTTCGTCGCCTGTCCGCAGAGGAGCACGAGGACACCCGTGGCGAGCGGGTCGAGCGTGCCTGCGTGACCGATGCCCTTCTGTCGCAGCACGCGGCGCGCCCGCGCGACGACGTCGTGGCTCGTCACCCCGGTGGGCTTGTCGACGATGAAGACGTGGTCCTGGCTCATGGTTCGATCACCGGTGCCATCATCGCGACGAGGGACGCGGGATCCGGCGAGGCGTTGGTGGTAGCATTTCCGCATGGCGCGCGGCGGCAAGAGAGACAAGTCGGGGCCCCCCCCGCAGGCGTCGCCCGCCATGCTAGGCCCGTACGAGATCACGGATCGCATCGCGACCGGCGGCATGGCGGAGGTGTACCTCGCGCGGCGCGCAGGACCGTTCGGGTTCCAGAAGCGGGTCGCGGTGAAGCGGATCCTGCCGCAGCTCGCCAAGGACCAGGACTTCGTCTCCATGTTCATCGACGAGGCACGTGTGTCCGCGCGCCTCAGTCATCCGAACATCGTCACCGTGTTCGACTTCGGCGAGCACGAGGGCGAGCTCTACATGGCCATGGAGTACGTGGACGGGACCTCGTGCGCGAAGCTGTTGCGCGCCGCCGCCGTGCAGGACCGCAGACCGCCGCTCGAGGTGACGCTCCAGACCATTCTGTCCGTGCTGCGCGCGCTGGACCACGCGCACTCCGCCCGCGACGACGACGGCAAGCCGCTCGACATCGTGCACCGGGACGTTTCGCCCGGGAACGTGCTCATCGACAAGTCCGGTGCGGTGAAGATCACGGATTTCGGCATCGCGCGAGCGGCGGAGATGGAGCGACGCACGGACGCTGGACAGCTGAAGGGCAAGCTCGGCTACATGTCGCCCGAGCAGGTCATCGGCCGCGAGCTGGACGCCCGGAGCGATCTCTTCACCCTGGGCATCCTGTTCGCCGAGCTCCTCACCCTCGAGCCACTCTTCTCCGGGCCGTCCGAGATCGACGTGCTCCTCAAGATCCGCGACGGTGACACGCGCGCGCTCGATCGCGCCGATCTCCCGGACGACCTGCGCCCGATCATCCGGCGCGCCCTGGCCCGCGATCGCACGCAGCGCTTTCCCTCGGCGGCAGCATTCGCGCAGGCGATCGAGGAGGTGGTGCGCCACCGAAGGCTCCGGCTCGGTCCGGGACCAGTGGCCGACTACATCGATCGCCTCGCGTGCGCAGAGACACCAGAGGCGCACGTCCTCGAGATCACGAAGCCCGAGGGCGGCGTCGTTGCCAGCGCGTCGGTCGCGGTCCCACCATCAGGAGACAAACCGTTCGAGCGCCTCGGGCGGCTCACGGACCGGCCGCCGGGTGCGGCGAGCGAGGACCCGGTCCCGGAGATCTACCGCGTGGAGCTCACCGGCGGCGTGGTCGGGCCGCTCGCGTTTCCGCGCCTCATCGAGATGTTCGTGACGGGGCGCGTGGACAGCAAGACGCTCGTCTCGCGCGAGGGCGGGCCGTTCCGCGAGGCGCGCAACTTCCCCGAGCTGCTCCGCTTCGTGTCGAGCCCCGCGCTGTCGTGGGAGAAGGACGAGCTCGGCTCGGGCCTCGTGGGCAAGACTCCGATCGATCGCACGAAGCTTCCGCAGATGCTCTTCGACCTGGTCGACCGTCGCGAGACCGGCATCCTCTTCTTCGCGAACGGCCAGAACAAGAAGAAGGTGTTCCTGGCCGAAGGTATGGTGGAGATCGTGAGCTCCACGAACCCGAGCGAGCTCCTCGGCGAGCAGCTCGTGGCGCACGGTCAGGTGCTGCGCATGGAGCTCGACATGGCCCTGGCAATGCTCCCTTCGTTCAGCGGGCGGCTGGGCGATGCGCTCGTCGGCCTTGGTATCCTGCGGCCCGCCGAGCTTTTTCGTGCAATCTACACGCAAACGGTCGAGCGCTTCACGGAGGTGCTCTCCTGGGGCTCGGGCGACGTCGGCTTCCGTCGCGGCGCGCGCTCGCACGAGGACGTCATCCCGCTCGGCATCGACGTGCTCGGCATCCTGGGCAACACGGTACGGCGGGCGTACTCAGGCGAGGACATCGCGTGGGCGCTCCGTCGCGTCCTGCCCGAGAAGCCTGCGGCGAACGTGCCGGTCGATCGTCTCGGTCGCTACCGGCTCGAGCCCGCGGAGGAGCAGGTGCTCGCGTTGTTGGATGGCACGCGCACCGTGGCGGAGGCGTGCAAGATGGCCGTGGCGTCGGGCATCTGTGACGCGCGACAGGCGGAGCTCGCGTGCTTCTTCGGCCTCTCCTACCTCATCATCCGCGCGCCGTCGTGGACGTAGCTCAGTGACCTGCGGGCTTCTCTAGCAGGAGAGAGAGCTGGGTTCGGATGTCTCCGTCGGCTTTTTGTGCGCGCGCGCGGATGACGCGCAGGCCCTCGCCGCGGTCCAGCACGAGGAGCGCTCGCGCCATCTCCATCAGCACGGCGGGTGCTTCGTCGGCCTGCTCGGCGCCGCGCAGCATCGAGAGGAAGCCCGCCTTGCCCTCGAGGGCACGCGACAGGATCTGTACGGCGCGCGCGCGCTGAGCACCGATGCAGAATGACAGCGCGGTCGCGGCCGCCGCACGCAGCGGATCGCCGGCAACGCCGCGAGCCATCAGCAGCTTCTCGATGTGGCCGAGCACGTTCTCGTCGATCAGGCGTGCCCGGCCCAGCTCGCCCAGCGCGGTCGCGCGTACGGCCTCATCGGGCTGGTCGAGCGCCTCGATGAGGAGCCCTCGCGCGCGTTCGCCCGCAGTGTTGACGAGCGCCGTGAGCGCCGCGCCTCGGAGCTTCGGCACCTTGAGGAACTTCGCGCACTGCTCCGCGAGCCCGGCATCCACGTGCTGCGGCATGGCGAGCAGCAGATCCTCGGCGAGGCCAGAGTCGAAGCCCTCGCGGTCCGGGTCCAGCTTGGCAAGCAGCTGCCCGAGCACAACCGCGCCATGCGAGCCGGTCTGCTTCATCGCGTGGACGAAGTACTGCCGACCCGACGGCTCACGAAGCTGCTCCCGCGCGAGCAGCAGCGCCTGCGCGCCCGCGTTGCCGGCCAGGATGAGGAGCTGCCGCGCGGGCTCGCGAACTTGCTGTTGACCGACGAGCATCACCTTGGCCGTGGGAAGCAGGCGGTCCCGGTCCACTACGGACGTCATGACCTTCAGCGCCATCTCCTCGCGGGGGCCAGGGCTCTTGCCCTTGGACCGGGCGATGCGCGCCAGGGCGGTCACGGTCGCAAGGAGCGCCGGCGCCTCACCGCGCTTCGCGAGCAGCTTCATCGCGGCCTTGAAGATGGCCATCGAGTTCTGGAGGATCCGCATGTCGTGCAGATCTTCGAGCGCGCGAAGGTGCGACGCCGGATCGCGGGCCAGCGCGTCAGCCAGGCCCTCCGCGCGAATGGAGAGTGAGAGATCGGGCGGGAGATCCTGCTCGTTTACCAGCTTGCGCTTGGCGAGCTCGCGCAGGGAATCGAAGGACTCCGGCGTGCGCTCGTGCAGGAAGCGCGTGGAGAGCAGCGACAGGACCTGCTTCACGCGCTCGCGCTCCGGACCACCCGGAGGGAGCTGCTCGTACTCTGCGATGATCTGGGGTGTCACGTCGATGCAGCGCGTGAGCGGCAGCCGCTCGACGAGCAGCTGCGCGGCGCTGTCCGCGCGAGTGTTTTGTGGCGACCCTTGTGGTGACAGGATGTCCGAGTTGACGAGGAACTGCCGCAGTTCGTCGGGTTTCGCGAGCACGCGCGAGGCGCTGAGGAGCAGGTCCGAGCGCGTCTCCTTGATCTTGCGCGGCGACAGGCCCCGCTTCTGCGCGAGCGCGACGTCCTTCGCGAGACGCGAGATGCAAAGGCCGACCTTCCACGAGAGCTTGCGATCGCGACCGATGACGTCCGGCGCGAAGAGCGCAGAGATGCTCTCGCGCGGTTGGTCGTTGAACGTGCGTGCCGTCACCTCGGTGTGGGAACGAAGCGTCTGGACCAGTGCCGCCAGATCGGCGTCCAGGATGCTCTCGCGGATGGTCAACGCGGCCACTCCCCGCCGCGCGAGCTCCGTGATGAACGGCTGTCCGTACGTGCTGTGGAGGTCGCCGAGCAGCTTCTTGAGATCCGCTGCGTCGCCGTCGCCCGAGAGCACGAAGAAGCCCATCGACTTCTGCGTGTCGCGCCGCGCGAACGTGACCTCGCCGCGTGAGCTCAGGAACGCGGTCAAGCTGCGCTTCAGGTGCTTCAGGTTCTGCGCTTGCTGCTGGGAGTCGTCTGTCTGGAAGGGGCCAAGGCCGCAGATGGCGCTCGCGAATGCGATGAAGAACGTCGAGAATCCGGCCTGCGGGTCCGCGAGCGGCGCGACGGCGACCTTCTGTGAGCCGGAGGTATCACCTGTCGCGTGCAAGGGCTTCTCGCCATCCGCCAGGATCTCCTTCAGCTCGGTGCGCATCGCGCGCGCGGACTGCTGCCGATTCTTCGGGTCCTTCGCGAGAGACTTGAGGATCACCTCCTCCACCAGCGGGTCGATGTCCTTCCGGAACTGCGAGGGCGGCGGAGGGGGGTCCTTCGCGTGGTGGACGATCGTCTCCAGCGGGTTGTCCGAGACGAACGGCGTGCGGCCCGTGATGAGCTCGTAGAGCGTGCAGCCGCACGCGTAGACGTCGGTCCGTGCGTCGGCGGTCTCGCCGCGTGCCTGCTCCGGTGACATGTACTCCGGCGTTCCGCAGATGTATCCAGCGCCCACGCTGAGATCGAGGTCTTCCGAGCGCGTGTTCTGGAGCGCCGCGATGCCGAAGTCGCACACCTTCACGAGCTCGATCGGGCGGTTCTCGTCGTCGCGGCTATTGACGATCACGATGTTGTCCGGCTTCACGTCGCGGTGGACGATGCCTTGCTCGTGCGCGGCCGATAGCGCGGAGCACACCTGCATCATCACGCCTATTGCGCGCTCCTTCGTGAAGTTTCCGCCGCTCTCCTTCAGCACGTTCTGGAGGCTGGTTCCGGACAGGAACTCCATCACGATGTAGACGAGGCCGTCGGGCTCCTGTCCGAAGTCCATGACGCGCATGATGTTCGGGTGGTCGAGCTGGCTCGCTGCCAATGCCTCGCCGTGGAACCGCTTCATGAACTGCAGGTCGTTCTGGTAGTGCGGGTGCAAGACCTTGATCGCGACCACGCGGCGGAGGTCGCGGTGCTGCGCCTTGTACACGGCGCCCGTCGCTCCGCTGCCGACCAGCGAATCGATCGTGTATTTCCCGCCTGCGATCTGGCGGCCGAGCAGCGGATCGAGCGGCGGTGCCAGGCCGTCCGGCGCCTTCCTCGTGATCGTCGCCTCGTCGATGTCGATGTCGAGGTCCTCGAGAGAAGGCGAAGGCGCATCCCAGTTGACGCCGAGGTCGACGGGCTCTTTTCCCTCGGCGACGGGCATGCGAATGAGGGTCTGCGCGTCCTCGTCATGCGAGAACTCGAAGTCGTCCGGCGGCATGGCAGGTGGAGCGGGTGGAGCGGGCGGAGCGGGAAGGGCTTGCGGTGGCGGCGGCACGACGACCACCGCCGTCGGCTGGATCGGTGCCTGCGCCTGCATCAGCGGCTGGAACGGCGGTGGCGTCGCGGCTCGCGGGCTCCCGCGCTCTTCGACCGGTGCGGACAGGGCATCGGTCGGGAGCTCCACCACCGCGTTGCCCGAGCCAGGCGGAGGGGCGGGCAAGGGGAATCCGAGCGCGGGTGTGAGCGTGAAATCCTCACGCGCGTGGGCGCCATTGGGACCGCTTGCGTCCTGGGGCTCGGGCTCCGGCTGGGGCTCCGGCTCGGGGAGCGGCAGGTCGAAGAGATCGCCCTCGGGACCGAGCTCGATGGGCGGCAGATCGGGGAAGTCCGGTATGGCGACGAGCGGATGCTGCTCGCCGAGATCGGCAACGGGCGGCGGGTTCGGCGCGCTGCCTAGCGACGCCAGCGCGGCCTCGAGGTCATCGAAGTCGTCCCCGAACGTCAGGCTGATGGATGGATCCGCGGCGTGCGCGTCGCCCTCGTCGCCCTCGTCCCACTCGGCCTCCTCCGCCTTGGCGCCGGGGGCGGCGTGAAGCTCGGCTGCCTTCGGCAGAGCCGCGGGTGGTGCAGCCGATGGCGCCTTCCACATGGTGTCGGCGTATGCGTCGAATCCGGAGTCGTTCGTGTCAGGCGGCGAGGTCAGCGCGCCGGGAGGTGGCGCGCCGGTCGGAGGGGACGAGTCGTGATTCGGGGCCAGCGTTTCCAGCATGCCGAACAGCTCGGCGGACTGCGCCCTTGTGAGTGGACGGAGGCGTAGTGGATACGTGCCGTCCTCCGGCGCCCCGGCTAGCTCGGCGGAGACCCGGATCCGATCGTTCGTCCGGTCGGGGCGGTCCGTGACTGTGCTGAGCTCGAGGGTGAAGCTTCCCCCGGGCGATGGCACCTCGGACAACGGCAGTTTGACGACCTCTTGTCGCAAGGCCGCGCGGACGGCACGCGCAAGCTGCGCGCGGTCTGGCACACGCGAGACGATGGTTCTGGACCCTTCGGCCACGTAGGTCTGAGTGTACGCTGTGATGAGCAGAAACGGCCAGGAAAGAGGAACTACATTGGCGCCAAATCCTGAGGCGCTTCGTGGATCCAGAGGGTCGGGTCCGCTCTCAGGCGCGCGTCACCGCCGCAGCCGGCGCCGATAGACGGGGTACGTGTCGGTGCTTTCCGTGAACGGCACACCAGGGAGGGACTTTGGTTCGAGAGGTTCGAACCCGTGCGCCGCGAAGAGCCCAAGCGGCCCTAGCCACGCTTCCTCGTCGGAGAGGCGCTGGGCCTCCATGGCGCGGCGGGGGTAGGCCTCGAGATCGTAGGTGTCGCCCAGCAGCTCCGTGGCCGCGAGCAGCAGCGCGCGCGCAACGCCCTGGCCACGGTGATCGGGGTGGATCAGAAAACACGAGATGCTCGCGACCGACGCGTCGTCGCCCAGGTCCAGCATCCGGTATACGGGGAGGTTTCTCAGTCGCGGAACTCGCGCGCGCTCCGTGACACGCATCCACCCAACGATGGTCGGCGCGGGACCTTCGGTCTCTGCAACGAGACCCATGAGCGCGCTCGTCTCGAGCTCCCGTGCGAGCTCGTCCTTGTTCTTCTCCGGCTCGAATGCCGATCGCGCCAGCCAGTCGTTCTTGGTTCCGTCGAAGAACCAGTAGCGACAGTGGCATCCGCACGCGGCGGCATCGAAGAGGGCGGCGAGGCCGACGATGTCTGCGGGCGCGGCCTTGCGTGCGCGGACTATCACGCGCCTTCCGCGAGCCGCGGTGGATATCGCGTCTCGACGGCGGCGGCGATCGACAACAGCGCTCCCTCGTCCCCCGCGCGGCAGACGACATGCAGACCTACGGGGAGGCCGCTCGGCGTGGGCGCGACCGGAACACTCAACGCGGGCAGCCCCGCCAGGCTCGCGGGAATGGTGTACGCGTCGGAGAGGTACATCGCGAGCGGATCGTCCGCGAGCTCGCCCAGCTTCCAAGCCGCGGTCGGCGCGACGGGAGACACGATCGCGTCGACGCTGGTGAACGCGTCCTCGAAGTCCTTGGCGATCAGGCGGCGAGCGGCGAGCGCGCGGCCGTAGTACGCGTCGTAGTAGCCAGACGACAGCACGAACGTGCCGAGCAGGATGCGTCGCTTCACCTCGGCGCCGAAGCCCTCCGCGCGCGTCGCCGAGATGAGCTCGCCCAGTGACGCACGACCCTTCGCCCGCACACCGAAGCGGACGCCGTCGAACCGCGACAGGTTGCTGGAAGCCTCCGCGGGCGCGATCACGTAGTAGGTGGCCACGGCGAGCGCCGTGTGCGGCATGGCGATCGGTACGAGCGCCGCGCCCATCTCCGTGAGCGCGGCGAGGGCCTGATCGATGCTCGTGCGCACCTCGGCGGAGAGACCGTCCGCGAAGTACTCCGCAGGCACACCAAGGCGGAGCCCGTTGACCTTGCCGTGCGCGAGCGCCTCGGTTGCGGTCGGTGGCTCACGCAGGGACGTCATGTCGTGCGCGCACGCGCCGCTGATCACGTCGAGCATCCGCGCGGCGCCGCGAACGTCGCTCGCGATGGGCCCGACCTGATCGAGGCTCGACGCAAACGCGACCAGGCCGTACCGCGACACCCGCCCGTACGTTGGTTTCACACCGACGGTTCCGGTGAACGACGCGGGCTGGCGCACCGAGCCGCCGGTGTCGCTGCCGATCGCCGCGGGCACCATGCCGGAGGCCACGGCGGCAGCGCTTCCACCCGAGGATCCCCCGGGGGTGCGTGCGCGGTCCCACGGGTTTTTCGTGGGGAAGAACGCGCTGTGCTCGGTGGACGAACCCATCGCGAACTCGTCCATGTTGGCCTTGCCGACGATCACGGCGTCCTCCGCGAGCAGTCGCTGCACGACGGTCGCGTCGTATGGCGGCATGTAGCCCGCGAGCATCTTCGACCCGCAGGTGGTCGCGACGCCACGCGTGACCAGGGCGTCCTTCACGGCCACGGGCACACCGGCGAGGCGCCCGAGGGGCTCGCCGCGTGCGCGCTTCTTGTCGACCGCACGGGCCTGCTCTCGTGCGTACTCCGTGCTCACGGTGATGAAAGCGGACACGCCGGGGTCGCGTGCACCGATGGCGCGCAGAGATGCCTCGCACGCCGCCTCCGCCGTGAGCTCACCGTGCGTGACGGCGTCCGCGATCTGCCACACGTGCTGCATTGAGCTATCCAGATACGAAGGTGGGAACCGAGAAGCCGCCGTCAGCGGTCTCCGGAGCGGCGGCGAGCGCGTCTTCGTGACGGAGCCCTGGCGCGACGGTGTCCGCACGCAGCGCATCGAGCGAGCCGGCACCGGGCGCGGCTCCGGGAGCGCTGGGAGTGATTGCCGAGGCACTGGCGATGAGCACGTGCTCGACGTGGCCGAGGATGACGCCGAGGTCCTTCGAGAGCGCGGCGATCTCCGGCTCCTCGAGCGGCAGCGAAGCGAGCTTACCAAGATGCAGGATCTCGTCGCGCGTGATCATGTGAGCACCGCCCGCAGCGCCAGCATCACCAGGTACGCCATCAAGCCAGAGAGGGGAAGCGTGAGCACCCACGCGATGAGGATGTTCGTCGCCACGCCCCAGCGCACCGCGGAGACGCGCTTGCTCGCACCCACGCCCATGATGCACGCGTTGATGCAGTGGGTGGTGGACACAGGGATACCCAGGCGGCTCGCGCCGAGGATGACGAGCGTGCCCGCGGTCTCTGCGGCAAACCCCTGCAGCGGAGTGATGCGGATGATCTTGGAGCCCATGGTCTTGATGATGCGCTTCCCACCGCCCATGGTGCCCAGCGCGATCGCGCCGGCACAGACGATGATGACCCACGTGGGAACGCTTCCAGGCGCGAGCTTGGTGACATGCCCGGTGAAGATCGAGGTGTCGGCGGTGGGCAGGACCCACTCCGGAAGGACGCCCTTGGCCGCGTACGCCGTGAGCGCCAGCGTGATGATTCCCATCGATTTCTGGGCGTCGTTCGAGCCGTGGGAAAACGCCATCATGCAGGCGCTGAGGAGCTGGAATCTGCGCGCCCCTTTGTTCACCATCTCCGGCTTCATCGATCGCACGATCCACGTGATACCGACCATGAGGAAGAACGCTGCGACGAAGCCAATGGCGGGGGACGCGACGAGCGGGATGAGGACCTTGTCCTTCAGCGTGACCCACTTGAACGACGACACGCCCGCGTGCGCGACGACGGCGCCCGCGAGGCCGCCGATGAGCGCGTGCGACGAGGAGGAGGGAATGCCCCACCACCACGTGAGGAGGTTCCAGATGCAAGCGCCGATGAGCGCCGCGAGCACGACCGACTGCGTGACGATCGCTGGGTCCGCAAAGCCGGACGCGATGGTCTTCGCAACGGCGGTGCCCGTGATGGCGCCGATGAAGTTGAAGATGCCCGCGATGATCACCGCAGTGCGGACGTGGAGCACGCCTGTGGATACGACGGTGGCGATCGCATTCGCGGCGTCGTGGAAGCCGTTGATGTAGTCGAACACCACGGCCACGATGATGACGGCGATGAGCAGACTAAGCATGCTCAGCCATGCTTGACGGCGAGGTTGGCGAGCGTCGCTGCTACGTGCTCGCAGTGGTCGATCGCGTTCTCGAGATCGTCCAGGACCTCGCGCTCGCGCATCAGCTTCTTCGCGTCCACTGCGTCATCACGAAAGAGCTGTGACACGGCGTCGCGGTAGACGATATCGGCGTCCTTCTCGAGCTTGCGTACGATGTGACTGCACTCGATGAGCTCGGCGTACTTGTGCGCGCGTAGCTTGGGGACGGCGTCCCTCAGCGTCTCGGTGCATTCGGCGAGCTTGTCGATCAGCTTCTTCATCGGGTCCGTCGGCTGCGACACACCGAAGAGCACGGAGGCGCGGACGGCGCCGTTCATGAGGTCGAGGATGTCGTCGAGCTCCTTCGAGAGCTTCTGGAGATCTTCGCGGTCGATCGGCGTCACGAACGTGCGGGCGAGGGCCTCTTCGAGCTCGAAGACGATCGCGTCACCCTTGTGCTCCAGCGCCTGCACGCGCTCGCGGACCGACGAAGCCGTCGTGCCCTCGGTCTTGAACTCGCAGAGGGCAAGGGACGCCTCGTGGGCGACCGCGGCCTGCCTCTCCACGAACTCGTAGAAGTGATCTTCTTTCGGGAGAAACCAGCGGACGACGTCTTGAAGGCCCATGACGATGTGCGTCACACTAGTCGGCGGCTTCGAGGGACGGGTAGAAAAAAATCCCAGCGCACGCGCGGCGTCAGGGAGACCCTGCGTCAATTGGCGGGGTTGCAGTCGAAGTCGAAGGCGGTGTCGAGGAGGCGGTGGGCGCGGGCTTCACGGGGGCCACGGGCTCTTCGTACTCCGGGGGCGGTCCTTCCGGCGGCTTCTGGTTGGCAGGGCTGCACGCGAAGGCGAAGGCGAGCGAAGCGGCGAGGGCGGTTCGATGGAGCACCGGGTTATTCTCCTTCAGAACACGGGCACGGTCCACGTCAGACCGGCGCGCACCTCGAACACGGCCTCGTCGTCGACGAAGCCGCCACGTAGCGCTGCGTCGAACGCGATGTTGTCGTTCGCCTCCCAGATCGCGCCGCCGAGCGCCGAATAGCGGGTCTCCGCCGCGAAATTGCGCTCCCAGAAGAGCTCCATGACAGGGCGTATTCGCCAGTCGATCGGGCCCTCCACGATCACGCCCGTGAAGAGATCGCGATCGTGTTTGTCGCGCGTGAGCTGAAACACGCCGTTGAGGTGGAGTGACCCATACTGGTTGCGGAACGACACGATGGTGCCCGTCGACGTGCCCACGCCGGGCTCGCGACCCACGGTGGGCATGAGGGCGCCCGCCTCGAGCGCGATGCTCGGCCCCGGTCTGCCTTGCAACATGCCGCGCCGCAGGAGGTTCTTCACGAAGAACTCTCCCTCATCGTGCGAGTAGCGCGAGACGCCGTCCGGTGTCGCGTGGCCGAGCGACAGCATGCCGCGTCCACCGAGGACGAGCTCCGTGTCCGTCGCGATCCCGTAGTTCAGGATGTATCGCGGCACGACGAGCGCGTGCTCGTGGTCCTCCTTGCGGTAGCCGGCCGGTCCGAACTCCAGCTCGAACTCGTGCAGGTCAGCCACATTTCCGTCCGTCCCGTCGAACGGCCGGTACGCCCACGCCTCCCCGCTCGCGCCGAGCACGAGGGCAAACGTGAGTGTGCCGAGGTGCACCGCCGCAAACCGCATGGGCACGGGACTTTACCCGACGCCCGGCATCACTTGACAGGGAAACGGAGCCGCCTAATGTGCGCCTCCCGCTCTCGCCCATCCGTGGACGAGCGCAGGCGGCCCGAAGGATTTCCGAAGGCCGAAATTCCCCACGTTTCCTCGCGCAAACGTCGTGTCCGGTGCGAACCCTCTCCAGGTCTGGAGGCGGCTCGTCGGCCCGATGAGGAGACGGAGGCTCAACCGAAAAGGAACCGCGCACATGTCCAACACTGAATCCGTCGCGACGAACGCCCAAGGCGTTCGTGACATCTCCGGGGGTTTTCCCCTTCCGCTCAAGTCCCTCCTCGATGCGGGCGTCCACTTCGGTCATCAGACCAAGCGCTGGAACCCGAAGATGCGCAGCTACATCTACGGCGCGCGCAACGGCGTCCACATCATCGACCTCGACCAGACGGCGCGTCTCTTCGCACGCGCGTACCACTTCGTGCAGGAGACCGTCTCTCGCGGCGGCCACCTCCTCATGGTGGGCACGAAGCGTCAGGCACAGGAGATCGTCGTCGAGGAGGCCTCGCGTTCGGGCTCTTCCTACGTCGTGAACCGCTGGCTCGGTGGCACGCTCACGAACTTCCGCACCATCAAGGGCGGACTCGAGCGCATGCGCACCCTCGAGCGCATGAAGGAAGACGGCACGTACCTGCAGCTCCCGAAGAAGGAGGTCTCGCGGCTCGAGAAGGAGCGCGAGCGCCTCGAGAAGTACCTCGGCGGCCTCAAGGGGCTGTCGGGTCTTCCGTCGGCCGTGTTCATCATCGACCCCGCGATGGAGACCATCGCCGTCGAAGAGGCGAAGAAGCTCCAGATCCCGATCATCGCGATCACGGACACGAACTGCGATCCGGACGTCATCGACTACGTGATCCCCGGCAACGACGACGCGATCCGCTCCATCAAGCTGATCACGAACCGCCTCGGCGACGCGGCTCTCGAAGGCGCGCAGCGCCGCAAGGAGCACCAGGGTCGTGACGGTGGTGGTGGTGGTGGTGGTGGTCGTGACGCCAACGATGGCGGTCGCGGCGGCGCACCCCAGGCCGATGTGTACCAGCGCGGTCGTCCGCGCAACGACGTGCCGCCCCCCGAAGGCGCCCCCAACTGATCGTAGAAGGCGAGAATCACATGGCCGACATATCTCTCTCGATGGTGAAGGAGCTCCGTGAGCGCACTCATGCAGGCATGAGCGCGTGCAAAGAAGCTCTGGGTGAGGCAGCTGGCGACCTGGACAAGGCCGTCGAGATCCTCATGAAGAAGGGCACGATCAAGGCCGCGGACCGCGCGGGCAAGGTCGCGACCGAGGGTGAGGTCCGCGCGTGGATCTCTCCCGACAAGAAGCGTGGCGTCGTCCTCGAGGTCAACTGCCAGACGGACTTCGTCTCGCGTGGCGACGAGTTCAAGGCGTTCGTGGGCAAGGTCCTCGAGGTCGCAAGCACCCTGAAGAAGGGTGACGATCTCCTGAAGGCCAAGCTCGGCGCTGAGACCGTGGACGAAGCTCGCACGGCCGTCATCGCGAAGACCGGGGAGAACACGGTCGTTCGTCGCTTCGACACCATCGAAGGCGGCGTCGTCCAGTCTTACGTCCACATGGGCGGCAAGATCGGCGTGCTCCTCGCGGCAGACGCACCGAACGCGGACGCCGCGACCAACGCGGACTTCATCGCGTTCCTCGACAACTGCTCCATGCAGATCGCCGCGATGGGGCCGCTCGTCGTCGACAAGAGCAACGTGGCTGCTGCCGACATCGACAAGCAGAAGGAGATCTACAAGGCGCAGCTCAAGGAAGAGGGCAAGCCCGAGGCCGCATGGCCGAAGATCATCGAGGGCAAGGTCGCCAAGTGGTTCACCGAGGTCACGCTCCTCGGCCAGGACAACGTCTGGGCGCCGGGCGAAGGCTCGATCGACAAGCTCCGTCAGGAGCTCGGCAAGAAGCTCGGTGGTGAGGTGAAGTTCCTCTCCTTCGTGCGCTTCGAGCTCGGCGCAGGCATCGAGAAGAAGACCGATGACCTCGCGGCTGAAGTCGCCAAGCTCACCGGCGGTTGAAAAGCGTTCATTCGCTGCATAGAGGAGGGGCCGAAAGGTCCCTCTTCTGCTTTAAGAGGTGTGATGTTCGGACGGCGCGCAAAAGGGACTCGGTATCTCTTCAGCCTCAGCGTCGATCTCGACGAGATCCCGAACTACTTCAAGATCCACGGGCTCACGGCGCCCGACGGCGCGGCCACGGCGGTCTATGACATCGCGCTCGATCGCCTGAAGGGACTCGCGAAGGGCCTTGGCGTGCCGCTGACGATGTTCACGGTCGCGTCGGACCTTGAGCGCCCCGAGGCTGCTGCGAAGCTGCGTGCGTGTCGCGAGGCGGGCTTCGAGATCGCCAATCACTCGCTCGACCATCGCTACGATCTCACGCGCCTCACGCGCGACGACATGCGCGCGCAGATCAAGGGCGGCGCCGACGCGATCGAGCGCGCCGTTGGCGAGCGTCCCGTCGGCTTCCGCGCGCCCGGCTACACCATCAACGACGACGTGTTTCGCGTGCTCGCGGAGGAGGGCATCGAATACGACTCCTCCGTCTTTCCGTGCCCTGCGTACTTCGCCGCAAAAACGGCCGCGATCTCGATGATTGCAGCGCGCGGTCGCACCAGTCAGAGCGTCGTCGACACGCCGTTCGTGCTGCTCGCGCCGACGCAGCCGTACAAGACCGGTACGCCGTACTACACGCGCGGAGGCGGGATGCTGGAGCTGCCCGTGCAGGTGACGCGCGGACCGAAGCTCCCGTTCATCGGCACCAGCGTGACCGCGGCTGGCCCACGCGGCGCGCGCGCGCTCGCGCGGATGTGCAAAGGCCTGACGTTCGTGAACCTGGAGCTCCACGGCATCGACGTGCTGGATGCGAGCGACGGGCTCGAGGACCTCCGCGCGTACCAGATGGACGTTCGCATCCCCAAGCAGCGCAAGATCGATGCGATCACCGAGGCGTGTCGCGCGTTCCTGGACGACGGGTACGCGCCCGTCACCATGCGCGAAGCCGCAGACCACTACACGAAGCTCTACAAGATGGTACCGACGGCGGGCGGCTCGCGTCTCTTCGCGTAGGTCCCTTCGACGAACTGCTTGAGCACGGGTGCCATGTCGCCGGGGGTCTCTTCATCCCACTCGGCGGTGCCGATCGCATCCACGGCGCGCTGGCGTGAGTCCAGCTTGAAGAAGAACGGAACGCTGTCCATGGTGCAGCCGAACGAGCCGAGCTCCGCGCCGTAGTCGTCGATGTCTACGACGAAGAGAAGCGCACCGGAGAGCGCGACCTGCATCCGCGGATCGGGAAGGCTTGCCTCGAACTTGCGCGAGGGCGCGGCCCACGTCGCCCGGGTCACGACGACGAGTGTCTTCTTCTCGGCCGTCGCGCGCTTCTGCGCGTCTGTGAGCTGCATGCGGAGCGGGCGCTGATCGCCGCTGCCTGCGCGCATGACCTCGAGGATCCCGTAGTCGGCCTTCTCCGAGGGCGTGTCGCGCGCTGGCTGCGTGGCCGCGAGCGAGACGTTGCTGCTCCCCGAATGCTCGGGCGGGGTCATGAGGAATGCGGCGCCTGCGACGAAGAAGAAGATCACGTTCAGGAAGGTGCCGAACGCTCCGAGTATGGCGCCGGCGGTCGCCATGCCGGAGCCGATGCTGCGACCGCGCGACGCGTCGATGTCCTTCTGCGCGAGGCTGCCCAGGATCATCGCAGGGATTCCGGTGAAGAGCCCGGCGCATGTCATGCTGAGCATGCCGAACACGAGGGACGCGACGGCCTTTCCGTCGTTGGTGACGGGGCCTCGCGGTGGCTCGCGGTTGGGACGGAATCCCTGCATCCTTCCCCAAGCATAGCCCCACTTGTCACCTCGCGCCCGCCCCGGGCAGGCAACTTTTTTGGGCGACCTGGCAAAAAAAATCACGGGGCCCGACGAAACGGAGGTTCTTCGGCCATACTGGGTAAGTGGCACTGACCGGCATCGATAGTGGAGCTCATCACCTGTTCGTCCCGGTCCTCCCCGCAGAGCCGGAGCCCGAATCGGCGCCCGCGCTCGCGCACGTGGACCCACATAGAGCGCCGGTCACACCGCGCCCGAGCGCGTCGAGCGCGTCGAGCGCCGCGGATCTGCGGCTCACCGGGATAGTCCGCCAGCACTACGCGTTCCTCTGGCGCTCGCTCCGTCGTCTCGGCGTGCTCGAGGCGGACGCGGACGATGCTGCGCAGCGCGTCCTGCAGGTCGTCGCACGGCGACTCGGCGACATCGAGCCGCGCGCGGAGAAGAGCTTCATGTTCCAGACCGCGCTGCGAGTCGCCGCAGATCTCCGCCGGGCGAAGGGACGTGCGCGGACGGTCGCGGACGAGGACACGCTGGAGCGCGCGATCTCCGATCGCCCGACGCCAGAGGAGGTCCTGAATCGCAAGCAGGCGCGAGCCGAGCTCGACATCATCCTCGATCAGCTCGCGCTGGATCTCCGGGCGGTGTTCGTACTGTTCGAGCTCGAAGAGTTGAGCACGAACGAGATCGCGGGGCTCCTGGGCATTCCTGCGGGCACCGTGAGCTCGCGTCTGCACCGAGCGCGCGAAGAGTTCCAGACGCTGTGCGCGAAGGCGCGCGCGTCGAGGGCGAACAGCCCCCAGGGGAGGCGACAATGAGCGATCCGGTACGGCTGCTTTCAGGCGCGTCCGATCGCGTCGACTCGATCACGAGCCGCGAACGCGAGCTGCTCGTTTCGGCGCGTCACGATCAGGCGCCGCTGGATGCCGAGGAGCGCGCGCTGGCGGCGCTCGGCATCGGCGTCGGCGTCGCTGCGTCCACCACCGGAGCCACCACCGCAACCACCACCGCGTCGTCGTTCGCGCCAGCGGGTGCGTCCGTGGCAAACGGCGCGCTGAAGATCACCGGGCTCGCGTTCGCGAAGTGGATCGGGATTGGCGTCGTTGCGATCGCGGCAGCCGCCGGCACGTACGAGGTCGTTGCCAGCAACGCACCTGCCGAACCCCGCACAAGGACGATGGGCGCCGTAGCCAGCCCGCCGGAGCAGGAGCGCGCGATCTCCGCGCCAGCAACGCAAGCCATCCAGGCGCGCGCACCCGAGACCCCGCAAGCGCTGGAGCTCGGCCAGGAGCAGGCAGAGGAGCCGGCCAAGGACGAGCCTCACGCCATCAGGGCGCCTCCGGACCGTGAGGGCGCTCCGTCCAACGTCGCCAACGTGGCAGGCAACGGCGCTGGCACCGTACAAGGGGGTGAGCTTGCGGGAGAGCTCGCGCTCCTGGATCAGGCGCGCGGTTCGCTGGCGCGGCGCGATGCCACGGCGGCAACGGCGGCGCTCGACATGTACGCGCGAAAGTATCCGAACGGCACGATGCGGGAGGAGGCGACGGTCGCCCGGATCGAGGCGCTGTTGCTCGGTGGGCAATCGGCCGCCGCGGCGACCCAGGCCGAGCAGTTCCTGCGCGAGCACCCCGCCAGCACGAACACGAAGCGCGTGCGACAGCTGAAGAAGCGCGCAACGGCAGAGTGACCCGCAGCTTGCCGCGCGGAGAGCCCTGAGCAACTAGAGCACTAGACGCGCTTGTCGGAGACGCGGCCGATGTTCTTCACGTCCACGCCGGAGCGCTTGATGAAGTCCCTGGCCGCATCGCTGTCGCCCGCCATCAGCTCGTCGGGAGTTCCGCGCGCGACGATCTGGCCCTTGATGAGCAAGATGGCTTGATGCGCGATGCGGAAGCAGCTTGCGATGTCGTGCGAGATGACCACGCTCGTGACGCCGAATCGCTCTCGCGTCTCCTCGATGAGATCATCCACCATGCGACTAGTGAGCGGGTCGAGGCCGCTGGTCGGCTCGTCGTAGACCAGGATCGGCGGCTGCAGCATCAGCGCACGCGCGAGCCCGACGCGCTTGCGCATACCGCCCGACAGCTCGGCGGGGAACTTCTTCAGCACCGAATCGTCGAGGCCCAGGATGCGGAGCGTGTCCATCACCTTGGCGTCGATCTCCTTCCGCTTCATGCTCGAATGCTCGACGAGCGGGAACGCCACGTTCTCGAGCACGGACGCAGAGTCGAGCAGGGCGGCGTACTGGTACACCATCCCGAGCTTCTTCCGGACGCGATTGAGCTCGCGCTCGGGCAGGCCCGCGATGTTCTCGCCCTCGATGTAGAGCTCGCCGCTGGTGGGCTGCTCGAGGGCCACGATGAGCCGCAAGAGCGTGGTCTTTCCGGCGCCTGACCCGCCGATGATGACCGTGGTCTCGCCCTTCCTGGCGATGAGGTCGATGCCGCGCAAGACCTCGTGCTCGCCGTCGTACGACTTCCGCACCTTGCGAAGGACGACGGTGTCGTTCGGTTCGATGGGTGGGGAAGGGGGCGTGGGCGGGGCTGCCATGCGCGTTCCTGGCCTTAGCACACGTGGGAACCGAGGGGCGCGGCGTGGGCGGTGACGTTTTCGGCTTGTGTCCCGAAAAAACGAGGGCGATAAAGACGTCATGACGCGTGAAGAGCTCGACCTCGTTTTGAAGACGCTGCAACTCAAGGCCGACAAGGACGGCACGATCACCCTGCCTGACGACGCCAGCGCGACGATGTACGTCGCCCACGACGGCGCGGGCCTCTCCGTGTCGAAAATCGCGAGCATCAGGCAAGAGGGCGACATGCTCATCCTGAAGACCCAGAAGAAGGAGGTCTTCGTGATCGCCCGGTCCGACGTGTACGCCGTCGCCGCCGAGGGCGCTGCTGGTGGTAGCCCCGCGCGCAGGCCGGCCGGCTTCGCCTGATGCGGGCCGGACGTGAGCGCCTCGCCGCGCTGCTCGCGTTCGTGGCGTATCGCATCGCGCGCGTCCGGCGGCACCACGTTGAGCGCAGCATTCGGCGCGCCAACTTGCCTGCTGGAACCGCGCGCGGGATGTTCCGCGAGCTCGCCACGTCGCTCGTCGAGCTCCTCTGGGTGGCGCTCGGGTGGCTCACGCCGGCGGACGTCGTGGACATCCCGCAAGAGACCGTGGACGCGATCAACGCCGCGCGCGCTCGGGGGCCCGTGATGCTCTGGTGCGCGCACACGAGCAACTGGGAGCTCCTGGCGATGCGTGCTGCCACGCTGTTCCCTCTCGCGCTCATCGTGAAGACGCAGGGGGTCGGGCTCGCCGACCGGTTCATTCAGCGCCAGCGGGCGCGCTTTCGGCTGCACACGTTTCGTCCGGCGGGGGCCATGAAGGCGTCACGCGCGGCCTTCCAGCGGGGCGAGGTAGTTGCCACCGTGATCGATCAGGTGCCCGCGAGTAGCGCCCACGGCGACCTCACGTCGTTCCTGGGCGCCCCGGCGCTCACGGATCGCTCGCCAGCCGTGCTTGCGAAGCGCGCGCGTGCACACGTGCTCGTGATCTTCGCGTCGCGCGAGGTGCGCGGTCCGGGCGCTGCGGCGGAGCGCGTCGTCGCAAGTCTCGCACTCGAGCTCTCGCCGGAGGTCGTGCGTCGAGCCTCCGCGCGGGAGCTCATGGCGCGCGCGACCGAAGCGCTGGAGACGCACGTCCGTCAGCACCCATCCTCGTGGCTCTGGCTTCACCGCCGCTGGAAAAGCCCACGCCCGAGGACCAACCCCATTTCGGCTATCGCCCCGATACCGCTGAGCTCATCAACGTCACCGAAGACTTTGCTCGCGCCGAAAAAGGAAGTAATCGAAGTTACATCATGATCCGCCCCGCGCTCGTGGCCTCGGCGCTCGTGCTCGCCTTTGCAAGCGCTCCGGTGCAGTGCACCCGCACCCCCGATCCGGATGGCCGTCGCGACGACCAGCCAGGTGATGCGCTGTGGGCGCTGGCCATGAAATTTCGTGGAGAGGGCAACCGCTCCGCGTCGGATGCTACGCTTGCTTATCTCGTGAAGCAGTACCCGTCCGATCGCCATGTGCCGGCTGCGAACGAGATGCTCGCGGGTCGCGCCGAGGAGCCGCGCGCTTCCGTGGATGGGGGCCAGCCATGATCAGCCTCTACATCCTGACGGATCCCAAGCACGATGCGGTTCACACGCTGTTCGCGCTCGAGAAGGCGTTCAAGGCCTCAGCTGGGCGCATCGGAGTGATTGTCCGCCACAACGATCCCACGCTCGCGATGGAGGCGGCGGCGCTGGCGGTGGAGCACAACGCGCCCTGCTTCGTCGCGGCCATGCCCAACGGCCGCACCAAGGGCGACTACGTGCACGTTGGCGCGCTGCGCGAGGACGACATCGTGCCCGGCGGCGCGTACACCGCGTCCGCGCACAACCTCACGCAGGCAATTCGCGCGAAGACCGCGCAGGCGTTGCTCGTGGGTCCGCTCTTCGATGATCCGAAGAAGCCGCCGGCGAAGGCCACGATCCTGCTCACCGAGGTGCGCAAGGCTCTGCCGAAGATGCCGCTCTTCGCGCTGGGTGGCGTGGGCCTCAAGCAGATCGACGCGTGCGTGCGCGCAGGTGCCGATGGCGTTGCGGTCACACGCGCGATCATGAATGCGGATGACCCGGGCAAGGTCGCGGATGAGCTCGTGCGCGAGATCGATCGCGCGCGCGTGGCGCTGCGAAACCGCAGCCGCCTGCCGACCATGCACTGAGCCGGAAGTGCCCTCAGCCGGGAGTGCAGCCGGAAGCGCTCAGTCTTCCATGGGGCCGAGGTCCTCGCCCGAGAGGACGAAGAACGCGTCGCCGTAGGTCGCGAGCAGCTCGAGTGCCGTGTCCATGTCTTCCTTCGTGTGGCCGCGCGTCACGTTCACGCGGAGGCGCTCCTCGCCCTGCTTCACGGAGGGATACGTCAGGGGGACCATCATCACGCCGCACTCGAGCAGCGCGATGTGCATGAAGAGCGTCTTGCGCTCGTCCTTGCACATGACGGGCATGATGTGGGTGTTGCTGGCGCCGAGATCGAAGCCGATCTTGGTGAGGCCCGCGCGCATGTAGTCGGCCTTCTGGTGCAGCTCCGCGACCAGCGAAGCGCCGTCCTTCTCGAGCATGTCTAGGATGGTGGACGCCGCCGCGACAACGGGGACGGGAAGGGAGGCCGAGAAGAGGAAGCTGCGCGCGCTGTTCTTCACGAGGTCGACGATCTCTTGCGATGCGACGAGGATGCCGCCGATGCCGCCGAACGTCTTGGAGAAGGTGGAAACGACGATCGGGACCTGGCCTTCGATGTTCATGGCCTCGAGGATGCCGCGACCGTTCTTGCCCTGCGTGCCCGTGCCGTGCGCGTCGTCGACGAGCAGCACCGCGTCGTAGCGGTCGCAGATCTCGATGAACTCTTTGAGGTTGGCTGTGTCTCCGTCGAGCGAGTACACGCCTTCGAGGAGGACGAGCGCGTTCTTGCGCTCGCGCGTCTTCAAGATGCGCTCGAGGCTCTTCGCGGAGTTGTGATTGAAGAAGCGGATCTCCGGCTGACGTCCGGGAACGCCGGCCGCGAGGAACGCGCCGTCCAGGATGCATGCGTGGCTGAACGCATCCAGGACGAGCGTGGTGTCCTTGTCTGCGAGCGCCGCGATGGTGCCGAGCATGGCCTGGTAGCCCGTCGTGAACATGAGGCAGGCGGGAAAACGAAACCACGCGGCGAGGCGCTTCTCGAGGTCCACGTGCTCCGACGTGGTGGCCTGCGGTCGCGAGCTGGAGAGGCCGCACGCGTACTTGTCCACGGCGGCCTTCGCGGCCTCCTTCACCTTCGGATGATTGGTGAGACCGAGGTAGTCGTTCGAGCTGAAGTTGATGATCTCTTTGCCGGCGATGCTCGTGTGCAGGCCGCCGCGCTCGAACTCGCGGAAGTATGGATAGACCTGCTTCTCGCGCGCGAGGCGGACGCGCGCCAGCTCCGTGTGCGCCTTCTCGTCCACCCAGCTTCGCTTCGTTGCCATGTCGCGCTTCTCGCCAGCATTCATGAGGAGCCGGCTTTATTAGCGCCTGCGCGCGTCACCTCCAACGAGAATGTACGGAAATCGTCGAGAAATACCGTGGTTTTTTTGCGACAGTGACGCTGTTTCGACGCGATCGGCCCGCACGCTCAGCAAATGGTCCGACCACTTCGCATCGAATCGGCTGTCGATTGTCGGGAACGAACTGGGCCCTCGCGACTCGATTGGAGGGCATGGGCTATCTTGGGAGTGTGACCAGCAGCGCGACGGTCGAGACCAGCGACGAAGACATCGTCGCGCGTGTGGTCGGCGGTGACACGGCGTTGTTCGAGTTGCTCATGCGCCGCAACAACCGTCGCGTCTTCCGCGCGGTCCGCGCGATCCTGCGCTCCGACGACGAGGCAGAGGACGCGATGCAGGAGGCCTATGTCTCCGCGTTCTCGCACCTCCGTGAGTTCGGCGGGCGCTCGAAGTTCTCGACGTGGCTCGTGCGCATCGCCGTCCACGAGGCGCTGGGACGGCTGCGACGCGGGAAGCGGGTCACGTCCCTGGACGACGCCGAGCTGGAGGAGCCGATGGCCACGACGAGGAGCCCCGAGGGAGCGGCGAGCGACGGCGAGCTGCGCGTCCTCCTGGAGGCGGCGATCGATGCACTTCCGATCGGATTCCGCGCGGTCTTCGTTCTCCGCGCCGTGGAAGACATGGACGTCATGGAGACGGCGCTCGCGCTCGCGATCCCGGAGGAGACCGTGCGGACGCGCCTGCACCGCGCGCGCGGTCTCTTGCGCGACAGCCTTGCGAAGTCGATCGAGAGCGTCGCGCCGCAGGCGTTCGAGTTTCATCTGTCGCGCTGTGATCGCGTGGCGGCCCGTGTTCTGGCGCGCATCCGTCGCGCCTGACTTCTGACGAACAACCGTTGGAGCATTGAAGAGGAGAGACCAGATGCGAATCGTTGCGATCGTGTGCCTTGCGTCCGTGGTGGTGGCTTGTGGTGGTGGCGGTGATGGAGCGAGCCCACCTCCAGCGACGCCAACGCCAGGCCCCGCACCGGCATCAGCGGCGGCGGAACCGCAGACGTTCCCCGAGCAGGTGGCCGCAGGGCAGAAGCTCTACGGCGACAAGTGCGCGAGCTGTCACGGCGCGGGCGGCGAGGGGACCCGAGCCCCACGCGTGGTGGGCCTCGACAAGGGCGCGCTTCCGCTGGACCCGCCCGCGTCGTCGAAGTACCGAAAGAACCAGTTCCACACGGCCGCCGACGTCGCCGAGTTCGCGGTGAAGGCGATGCCTCCAATGGCCCCGGGCTCACTCAAGGAGTCCGAGTACTGGTCCATCCTCGCCTTCGATCTCCACGCAAACGGCGTGGACCTGCCGCACAAGCTAGATGCCAGCAACGCGAAGGAGGTAGTCCTTCACAAACCCTGATCTGTCCCTAGAAAAGCTTTTTGCGCTTGGAGGAGGACAGGATGCCGAGCTGCTCGCGGTACTTCGCGACGGTGCGGCGGGCGATCTGGATGCCGTTGTCCTTCTGGAGCATCTCGACGATGGCCTGATCGGACAGGGGGTTCGACTTGTCTTCGCCCGCGATGATCTTGTCGATCGCGTCCTTCACGCTGCGTGAGCCGATGTCCTCCTCGGACACGCGGCGGATCGGCGGGTTGAAGAAGAACTTCAGCTCGAACAGGCCTTGCGGCGTGTGGACGTACTTGTTCGTCGTCACGCGACTGATTGTCGACTCGTGCATGCCGACGGTCTCTGCGACGTCGCGCAGGACGAGCGGCTTCAGGAAGGAGACGCCCTTCTCGAAGAACTCGCGCTGCTTCTCGACGATGCACTCCGTGACGCGGATGATGGTCTTGCGGCGCTGCTCGATCGCGCGGATGAGCCACTGCGCGTTGCGGAGCTTCTCGCCGATGAACTCCTTGGCGTTGGGATCCTTGAGGAGCTGCTTCGTGAGTGACTCGTTGATGTAGAGCCGCTGCACCCCGCGATCGTTGTCGGTCACGATCCACTTGTCCGCTTCGCGGATGACGTAGACGTCCGGCGTGATGGCGATGCTCTTCTCGTCCTGCTCCGTGAAATTGCGGGCGGGGCGGCTCTCCAGCTTCTGGATCTCCTTCACCGCCTCGTAGACCTCTTCGACCGGGACCTTCAGGTCCTTCGCGATCGCCTGGTAGTTGTGCTTCTCCAGGTTGTGCATGTGCTTCTCGATGACCGAGAGCTCCAGGTCGTCGAAGCCGAAGGCCTCTGCCTGCACGCGCAGACACTCACCGAGGTCGCGCGAGCAGACGCCGATGGGATCCCACTCCTGCATGATGCGAAGCACGTCCGGCGCGTCCTCCGGATCGAGACCGGACTCCGCGGCGAGCTCCTCGATCGTGATGTCTGGCGTCTTCTCGCCGCCTTCGCGCTCGATGCCCTTGAGATCGAGGAAGCCGTTGTCGTCCAGGTTGCCGAGGACGAGCTCGGCGAAGCGGCGCTCGGACTCCGTGAAGTCGCTCATCTGCAGCTGCCATCGGAGGTGCTCCGACAGGGACGTGGCCTTGGAGAGGCTCTGCTCGATGGGCGGCAGCTCCTCGAACCCGCCACGACTCGCCTGAAGAGGCTGCTGCAGGGTGCGGTTCTCCAGGAACTGCTCCCAGTCGATCTCGCGGACGTTCTTCTCGTCCGTCTTCTGCTGATCGCCGCTGGCGGTTCGCATCCGATCCTCCATGCGGTCGACGCGCTCTTCCTGGGCTGCGGGGGCCTCGCGCTCGGCCGCGTCGCGCTTGCCGCGCGGGTCGATGTCGTCATCGGCGAGCACGGGGTTGGCGTCGAGCTCCTTGCGGATTTCGTCGATCAGCTCGAGACGCGAGAGCTGGAGCAAGCGGATCGCCTGCTGAAGCTGGGGCGTCATGACCAGCTGTTGACTCAGCTTGAGTTGCTGTTTGATCTCCATCTCTAGGGCGGCCTCCGCTCGATGCTGTCCCAGAATACCACCGTTTTTCGGCTCTCCACGCGAAAGTACATTTCTTGCTTGGGTCCCCATGTGGGGGCGTGGGTGCGTGGGTGCGGGCGGTCAGGTGCTCGGCCGCGGTGGAGGAGGCGGCAGGCTGCGCCCCCAGTTTCCGAGGTATCTACCCTTCACGAGCTCATGCTCGCGGAACTCCGACGGCGTCGCAGAGACGGCGATCTGACCATCCAGGAGCAGCACCGCGCGCGTGCAGATCGTGAGCGCCTCCGCCACGTGATGGTCCGCGAGGAGCACCGTGACCCCCTCCTTCGCCAGCCCGGCCAGCAGTCGGCCGACACGCTCCGCGCCCTCGGGATCGACGCCCGCGAACGGCTCGTCGCATACGATGACCTTCGGCGGTCGCGTGATGGCCCGCGCAAGCTCGAGGCGACGACGCTCACCGCCCGAGAGCGCGCCCGCACGCACGTCCAGGCGCTCTGCGAGCCCCACGCGCTCCGCCGCATCCGTGAGCTCGCTCCCGCTCTTCGGTGAGCCCGTCACACGCGCGAACGCATCCAGGTTCTCGCGCACCGTG
>JANXLV010000113.1 GCA_025355005.1 Myxococcales bacterium
CTGGTTGAGGACGGCGCTCTTGTCCTGCGTGCTCGTCGTGATCGTGAATGCGACGCTGAAGTCGGCCAGCTTCTGGCCGGCCAGCGTGTCCGTGCAGGGGGAGCCATCGCCGCCGTCGGCATCTCCTGTTGCGCCGTCGGCATCGGCGTTCGTCGCGTCCACGGTCGCCGACCCGTCAGCGGCGGCCGCGTCCGGCGCATCGTCCGCGTCCTCGCCAGCATCGCCCGCGCTGGCGAGACGCCCCGCGTGATTGCCAAGTACCGAGTTGCACGCAGCCGCGAGGACAAGCGGACAGAAGAGCAAGAGCCAGGCGGCGCGCTTCATGGTGCGAGGCCATATCGTGCGGCGAAGTACGCCAGGGCGGTGGCCCACTCTGCTTCGTCCAGAGTCCGCGCCACCACCATGACCTCGAAGATATCTCCCTGGAAGACCTGGACGGACTGAGGGTTTCCGCCAATGACGGCGAACTGCCCAGTCGCGGCCAGCGAGCCCTTGTCCACGTAGACCGTCGCGGAGCTCGGCCCATGGCCGTTGACGCGCACGGACAGCGTCTTTCCGTCGAAGAGCGTGCCGTACAGCCGCAGAGTGCGATCGTCCTGGTTGGCCTCTGCTCCCCGCACGTACTGGTTGATGTCCACCTGCGCGGCCACCTGCCCCATCTCCATGGGCATGGACGGGTTGGCGTACGCGCCCCAGAGCGCGAGGCCAGCGTAGGGATAGGTATATGAGGTCTTGTTGTAGATTCCACCGATGTGCGTGGACGGCTGCTCCGCCGCGACGGCGAGCACCGCGAACGATCCCGTGATCTCGAGCGACGGCGTGCTGGCGATCGCGAGGGACGTGAGGCTCCCATCGAAGCGAACGCCGACGTGGCCGGGGAGATCATGCGACGTGATGGGCGCGATGGCGCCATTCGTCCCCGGGAACGCATCGTTGTGAAAACCCGATCTGTCCAGCCATTGCTCAACGCACGCGCCGGCGTCGCACGGGCTCGTGAAGAGACCGTCGTCCCCGTCCAGCCAGAGTACGAGCGACCCGCCGAGCATCGTGGGGAACGAACTGGCGTCGCCTGCGTCCGTTTTCACAGCGGCATCGGCGCGCGCGTCGGGCAGCGAAGCATCGACCGCGCCGGAGTCGCTCGCGGCGCCCCCTGCGTCGGCGTCATCGGCGATGCGGCCAGACCGATTCGATAGGACCTCGTTGCACGCGCACAGAAGCACCGCTGTCGCCAGAAGAGCGCTGCCTGCGCGCGCGCGCCTGAGCCGGGAAGCCCCCATCCTAGAACGTGCCTCCCACGATGACGCGCGGCAGCCCCGCCTGCGCTTGAACCCCGACCTGCGGCCCCGCAGGCGACGGCGCAAGCAGCCACACCACGACCCCCGCGGACAGGAGCGCGCCGCCAGCGATGACGAAGCCTGTCGCCACGTTGCCACGCGTGAGCGCGTCGGAGCGCGCCTGTACGCCGCGATCAGAAGTGCAGATGTCCGTGGACGGATCGCACCATTTCTTCGAGTCGTCTCGCGCGGCAATGGAGAGGCCGCCGAAGATCCCGCCGACGACGAACGACGTGAGCCCTGCCGCGCCCAGCACGATCCCGACGGTACGCTGCTTCGTCCCTGCCGCGCCGCTCGCGACAGACGGTGGACGCACGACGCCATCCTTCGGTAGATCTCCCGCTTGTGGTGGTGCCGGTGGCGATGGCGGCTCCGGCGGAAGCTCCTCCAGCGTCGGAATGTGCACGGTGATGTCCCCGCCCTCCGAGAGCACAGCGGACACCTGAAACGGACGCCGGTGTGGCGCGCGCGCGATCACGATGTGCTCGCCAGGGTCCAGTGGGACCGGCGTGGACCACGTCGCCATGCGCACCGACTCTCCGTCGCGCAGGATCTCCAGGCCTTCCACGCGCGCCTCCACGGGGACGTCCACGACAAGGTGGGGAACGCGCAAGGCCAGCGCGTCGGCACGCTGGCGGGCGAGCGTCTCGTGGACCACCAGGTTCGACTCGTGGCTCTCGGCGACGACCCGCGTGAAGAGGATCCACGCGCTCGTCACTCGCCCGGTGTGCTCATAGCAATCGGCCAGGTTGAATTCGGTGCCCTTGCCGGGATCCAGGCGCTCGCTCTCCTCCAGCTTTGGACATGCCTCCGGCCATCGCTCTTCCTGCATCAGCTGGCGCGCCTCGAAGAAGAGCGCGTGCGCAGTCGCGGCCTCTGCTGGCGTCGGCTCCGCGTGCGCGATGGACGGCAGCGCAATCCACGTCAGCAGCGCACAGAGCGCGCGCCTAGTACTTCGGTGTGAGGAAGGGCGCATCATTGGAGGAAGCGGGCGCACCTGCAACGGCGGATCGCAACGGCGCCGCGACCGTTCCAGGGCGGCTGACCGCTGCTTTGTCCGCGACTCGCGCGGCCGTGGGAGCTGCGGGAGGCCCCGAGGCGATCGGCGCGGCGACCGGCGCGGCAAGCGAGGTGACAGCAGGTCCAAGCACGATCAACGGAGCGTTGCTGGCGACGGCGTGAGGCTCGAGCGCGACGTGCGTCGCTGACTGCGCACGGTCCGTGTCGGCGGCTGCGCCGAAAAGGAGACGAGAGCCGACGAACGCCGTCAGCCCCAGAAGCGCCGCGATGCCGAACGCACCCGCCACCCGCCTCTTGCTGCGTGGGCGCTGGGCGCCCTTCGGATCACCGAGCGCCGTGGTTGTCGTGAGCGCCGGGACGGACGCGGGCGCGGCGGGCACACCGTGGATCGTGGTCCTTGGTTCCGTGGCCGCAAGCGCGGTCGCGAGCGAGCTCACCAGCTCCGACGCAGAGGCGAAGCGATCTTCTGGAGCAGGCTGGAACGCGCGCAGGAACCACGCGTCGATCGACGACGGAAGATCGGGACATACGAGCGTGGCGCGCTCGAAGCGGGCCTCGTGCAGGGCGATGCAAAGGCCCATGAGCGAGTCCGACGTGAACGGACGATGCCCGGTGAGGCATTCATATGCGACTACCGCCAGCGACCACAAATCGGACTTCGGCGTGGCTGCGCGCGCGCGCTCGGCCTGCTCCGGGCTCAGATAGTGGGGAGTGCCAAACACGACGTGGCTGCCGGTCATCACGTCGGAGAGCTCGGTCGAGTGCTTCGCGAGGCCGAAATCGAGCAGCTTCACGAAGAGCTCGTCCTGGCCCGACACCAGGAACACGTTGGCGGGCTTGATGTCGCGGTGGATGATGCCGCTCGCGTGCGCCCGCTCCAGTGCCTTCGCCGCCTGTCTGACGATCTGCAGTACATCCGCCGCGGGCAATCGCTTCTCGCGCGAGAGGCGCTGGCCGAGGTCCTCGCCCTCCAGCAGCTCCATCACGATGTACGGCTTGCCGTTCGAGAAGCCATGGTCGAAGACCTGGACCACATGCTGGCTCTTGATCGTGGCCGCGGCGGTCGCCTCCTTCGAGAAGCGCTCGACGGCATCCGGCATGCTCTCCGAACGCTCCGACAAGAACTTCACGGCGACCTGCGTCTTCAGCGCGAGGTGATCCGCCATCCACACGTTGCCCATACCCCCGTGTCCGATCTCACGGACAAGCCGCAGCGACGGCGTGACCAGCCAGCCAGCCGTAGGGGTTGCGTCGCCTTTCTCCTCCATGGGCAAATCAAGCTTGAGCATACCTCCCACGGCGCAGCCGTACAACGCTCACACCTATGCACGCCAAGCGTGCCTTCAGAGTCTATGCACGCCAAGCGTGCAATGCGGCGTGACCATCAAGGAGATGCCCGGATCGTAGATCTCGGTCGTCACCTTGCCTGCGGGGTCCACAAGCTTCGCGTTGACCTTGTTCGAGCCGATGACATTCACGTCGGGGATGCCGAGGGTCACGCTGCCCATCCGCTGCAGCGTGCCGTTCGCTGCAAAGACCCCGGCGGGCAGATCGAAGGGCGCGCTTCGCTTCAATTCTCCGGTCGGCGTCACCAGGGCGACCTGCAGGTGGTGCCCGACATCGCGTGTCTGATTTGCGATCGTCACCGTGACGGTGAGAGCCGACGTGCACGAGGGCTCCGTGTGGATCGTGAATGCGCTCAGGTACATGTGGGACTGATGCCACGCGTCCACGCGATCGGGAGCGGCCTGGTCCTCCTGGATCACGATCTGCGTCTTGAAGGCGCAGGTGGGACTCACGCGATAGGTCTGTGAAATGGTGTTGTTCGGTGCGTTCACGCCCGCACCGTTGATCTGGATCGCGTAGTCGCGTGGAGAGCAGAGATTGGGGCCGCCCAGGCCTCCAGGGTCGTCGATGCCGATGTGGCTCGTCGTCATGGCCGGGATCTCGCGGCGCGCGGACGTGAGCAGACCAGCCGCGCCGACCATGACCATGAGCTGAGGCTCTGCGACGGGGCGCCCATTGTGAACAGCCACGTCCAGCACCAGCGGCCCACCGGGGTACCCGATCGTAGGCGAAACACTGAACGAGTCGAGCGTCACGCCCGCTGATTCCACGACCCCACGCCTCGGCTGCGCAGTCGCCGTGGCTGCCATCATCATCGAAACCAAGACAGCGCCCGCCGCGCCCACTGCTAGCCAAGTTCGCATGGTTGTTCCTCCGGCGGCTTCGAGCCACTCGATGAAGAGTTCGACGGGTGAGGATGACGTGCGACGCACTCCCGAACCTTGACCATTTCATTACCGTTGCCTGAACAGTCGCCAGAGCACGACAGGCGTTGCTCTATGCTGACCTCGGTATCCCCATGATTTTTGCGTTCGCCGATCACGAGCTCGACGAGGAGCGATTCGAGCTTCGTTCCCTGGGCGTGAAGGTGCCCGTGCAACCGAAGGTGCTCGACGTGCTCTTCGTGCTCGTCCGGAACCGCGACCGCGTGGTGCTGAAGAGGGAGCTGCTCTCCGCAGTCTGGGCGAACGTTGCGGTCAGCGAGGCTTCCATTTCGCGCGCCATCATGGAGGCGCGTCGCGCCATCGGCGACGATCTGCAGCAATCGCTGCTCACGGTGCGCGGTCGCGGATTTCGGTTCGCGCTGGACGTAGAGGAGCGAGCATCCGCGCCACCTCCAGAATCGCCACGCGGCGGCGTACAGGTGGACCCTGCGCTCGTGGGACGCGATGCAGTCGTTGCCGCGCTCGACGCGCGCCTGGACGACGCGCGCGCGGGTCATGGGTGCATGGTGTGGCTCTCGGGGGAGGCGGGGATCGGCAAGACGCGAATGCTGCAGGAACTCGAACGCCTCGCGCGGGCGCGCGGAGCCCGGGTCCTCAATGCGCGTGCAACGGAGGACTCGAGCGCGCCTCCACTCTGGCCGATCGCACAGCTATTGCGCGCGTTCGCCGCTGCGCAGCCGACGCCGCCGCGCGATCTGGTGGAAGGGGCAACGACCATCACGGCCGGGCTGATGCCAGCGCAGAGTGCAGGCCTCTTCACCTTCTTCGACGGCTTCGTGCGGCAGCTCGTCTCTGCATCGCGCACGAGCCCCATCGTCGTTGCGCTGGATGATCTGCAATGGGCGGACGACGGCACGCTCCGCTTCTTGCAGTTCCTGGCGGGAGAGCTCCGCGATAGCAGCATCCTGATCGCAGGTGCGTACCGCGACGTCGTTGTGGTCGCCGAGGACGACCGTGCGCGCCGCCTCTTCGGCCTTGCCTCCGGTCATTCAAGCCTGTTGATCCCGCTGCGTGGCCTTGCGTGCGGAGACATTCCACGGTTCGTGGAGGTTGCAACGGGCAGCGCGCCAACAGCCGCGTTCACGGATGCCGTGTTCGACAGGTCTGGTGGGAACCCACTCTACTTGCATCAGCTCCTGAAGACAGATTGGGCCGAGCGCGCGCTGTCGGAGACCGCAGCTACGCTGGCGAGCTCGCTCGATCTGCAGCAGGGCTTGATCGATTCCATCAGCCGCCACGTGGACGCGCTGTCGGAGGGCGCGCGTCGTTTCCTCACGGAGTCAGCTGTGCTCGGCACCGAATTCGATCTGGGCCGACTCACCCTCGTGAGCGATACGCCAGAGCGCGAATTCCTGGATCATCTCGACGAGGCCCTGCGCGGGCGCATCCTGCGGAAGGCCAAGGACGGCCGCTATCGCTTCGCGCACACGCTCGTGCGCGAGGTGCTCTACAAGAAGTTGTCGGCCTCCCAGCGCGCGGAACGTCATGCCTTCATCGCCGAACGGCTCCATGCGCACCCGGAGCCTCTGGACGCGTACCTGACCGAGGTCGCGACACACTTCGCTCGCGCGTTGCCTGGCGGCGATCCGGCGCGGGCCATCGAGCTCTCGATCCGCGCAGCGCAGCGCGAGTCGTCGCTCGCAGCGCACGAGAGCGCGGTGAGGCTCTGGGAGCAGGCAGCGAAGGCGCTGACGTTCGTACGTGGGCGCCCGGACGATCGCGTGTGTGTGGAGCTGGGCCGCGGCGCGTCGTACCTCCACGTAGGCCGCGAGCAGGATGCGCGCGACGCATTTCACGACGCGATGATCCTGGCGCGCACGTTCTCGTCGTTCGAGCGAGTCGCAGAGGCGGCTCTGGGCTTCGCGCGGGCCGCTTCGAATGATCCGAAAGCGCGCGCCAAAGCTCTCTCGCTGCTCGCCGAGGCGCAAGAGCTGCTGTCCGGTGCGACGGGCGACAACGTCGCTGCCCTCGGCGCGGCCATCAACGCGGCGCGCCTGGCTTGTGCGTGACAGGGAGCCGTCCGAAGCGCGCTCACTATCGTCTGGTATACTCTCTCGATCCACCTTGCTCTCTCGTCGCACCATTCCTGCATGGACATTCGTCGCGCTGCTCGGCGCGTGCGGCAGCACACACCATCCGCCTGCCGCCGGAGACATCGGAGACACCCCGGACAGCGGCAGTGATGGCGGGATTGGCGACGACGCGGGCTCGGGCTTGTTCGGTGGCACCGGCGGAGGACCTCCTTCTGGATGCGGCACCGTCGATCGCCCACAAGGAAAGCCGCTGGCGCTTCCGGACACCAACGTGTCCGATGGCACTCAACCGTCGTGCAAAGTCAACGCGGATTGCTCGGCGAGCACACCCAACTGCGTGCTCACTGCGGACTTCGCGGACGGCGGACCAGGGTATTGCTCGGCGTCCTATGTCGACAGTCTCACCTTCGTCGGATTCAAGCCCGGCGCGAAGCTCACGGACGTCAGCAAGCTCATTTCCGTTTGCGCAAAGCTCGAACACACGTATCTGGGCGACCTACAAATCGAGCTCATTGCGCCCGACGGAAGGTCAGTCGTCCTGCGGCAGTTCGTTGGCCGATCCAATGGTTCCTTCTTCCTCGGCCACGCGAACGCCTGCGACGACGACAACGCGCCGGTAGCTGGCGTCGGATACGAGTACTGCTGGACGGCGGCGGCGGCGACCAAGCTCCTGACGGCGGACTCCATGACGTGTAGCGCACCCGGTGGCTGTGAGTCGTGGGACGGCACGCCGCTCAATTCATGTGTCGTCGGCGACACCAAGTTCGATGTCGTGCCGGCGCGAAGCTACCTGCCCGATGTGCCGTTCAGCACGCTCGCCGGTGCCGAGCTGAACGGGACCTGGACGTTCCGCATCACCGATCTATGGCAAATAGACAATGGCTTCCTGTTCGATTGGTCGATCCAGTTCGACCCGTCTCTCGTCGCCGACTGCTCGAACCCGATCGTCAAGTAGCGGCTCGTCTTCGGGCCGTCGCTCAGGGGAGGCGGTGCGAGAACATCGCGAGGCGGATCCCCACTACGGCACCCACGAAGACGCCGAACGGGATCGCGAGCACCCAGTCTGCGACCTGCATCATCATCACCGCGGCGATGACGCTGACCGCGCCGCCCACGCCAAAGACGAGCAGGCCCGATCGCTTGTTGTGTAACGCGACGGCGCTTCCTTCGGGAAATAGCGCTGCGTGCACGAGCGAGCGGAGCTCCGTTCCGTCCAGGATCAGCGTCGCGGGCTTGCCCTTGCCACGATGCATGCTGACGATCCATGGCTCGGCAACGCCATCGGGTGCCTCGCGATACGGCACGGAGGCCTCCGAAGCACGCCGCGCCTCGACGACGTTTGCGACGACGAAGCCTTCGCCGCCGGACGCGAAGCGCGGCTCGAGCGCGCGCGGTGACGGCTCCTCCATCATGCACGTGAGGAGCTGGGTGAGGACGCGCTGCGGATCATCCGTCACATGCACGTTCGTTCCCTTGACCGTTACCGATCGCATGCCGCCACTGTAGCCGACATTCGACGTCAGCTCTGCACGTCGGGAGCGGCGAGCACCATTGACGTCTTGCGCGGCGCTCGAACCGTTCTGGCTCTCAGTCAGGACACGGTGCGGAGCGTGCCGGCGAGCGAACCTGCGATCGTCGAGTCGAGCGCGCGATCAGCTGACTGACCTGACGTCACCTGACCTGACTTGACCTGGCCTGAGCGGTGGACCGGACCCGTTCGCCCTTCTTCGTGCGCGCCGCCGCATGACCTACTCTCGCTCGATGGGGTGGACCAAGCTATCTCTCGCGGCGTGGGTGGGTGGCGGTCTGGCCGCCACAGGGTGTGCGTGGCTCGTGCTTGCTGCATGTGGCTCGTCGTCATCGCCAGGTGCGGCTCCTGACCCGGATGCGCAGGCGGATGCACAGGCGGAGCAGGCTGATGGTGGTGATCTGCGCGATGCGACGCCGACGCCTATCAAGTACGCCTCTCCTAACCCTTTAGTGGAAGCGCATGGTGAAACGCGGGCGTGAGGGCGAGGTCGGTGCAGCAGAGCATGATGAGTCCGATGAGGGCATAGGGAGAGTGGAATCCGTAGGAGCGTCGCGTGATGGTTCGCGCCTTG
>JANXLV010000206.1 GCA_025355005.1 Myxococcales bacterium
TGTCGGATCTCCCGCAGGCTCTTCGCAAGAGACTCGAGGAGGATGGCCTCGGCCCCGTACTCACCGTGACGGACGAGCGCGTGTCCACCGACCGCACGAAGAAGCTCCTCGTCACGACGCGTGATGGCGCAACGGTGGAGACGGTGCTCATCCCGGGTGTCACGGGCAAGCGCCGCATCGACACCACCGAAATCCTCGACGCCGACGCCTCCGCCGCGGACGAGGACGAGGACGACGAGAGCGGCGGTGAGCCTGGCGCCAAGGCACGCCCTGACGACAAGCCGACGATGATGCGCGTCACCCAGTGCATCAGCACGCAGGTGGGCTGCGCCATGGGCTGCGTGTTTTGTGCGAGCGGCGTGGCAGGGCTGAAGCGTCACCTTGGCGCAGACGAGATCGTCGCGCAGGTGCTCCTTGGGCGCGCGCTCCTTCTCCCGGACGAGCGCCTCAGCAACGTCGTGTACATGGGAATGGGTGAGCCGCTGAACAACTACGACGCGACGGCGCGCTCCCTGCGCTTGCTCACGCACAAGGATGGGATCGGCCTCTCGAATCGCCGTGTGACGGTGTCCACCAGCGGCCTCGTGCCGGAGATCAAGCGCCTGGGCGAAGACTTCCAGGGGAACATCGGGCTAGCCGTGTCCTTGCACGCGGCCGACGACGAGACGCGCACCCGCCTCATGCCCATCAACAAGAAGTATCCGATCGGCGTTCTCATGCGCGCGCTGCGCGACTACCCGCTGCCGCCGCGACGCCGCATCACCATCGAGTACACGCTGGTCCGCGGCAAGAACGATCTGCCCGGAGAGGCGAAGAAGCTCAGCGCGCTGCTCGCCGGCCTGCCGGTGAAGATCAATCTCATTCCCATGAACCCCATCGAGCACTCCACGCTCGGCCCGCCTGACGACAGCGGTGTGCTGGCGTTCCAGCGCGTGCTCACGGACGCCGGGTATTCGTGCTTCGTCCGGCGTCGCCGTGGCGATGACGTGGCGGCAGCGTGCGGTCAGCTGGCGTTGCTCGGCGCGAAGCCGAAGGTCCGGGTCAACCGCGACGCATGATCCGCGCGTTCGTCTCAACGCGGCGCCTCGTGCCGCTGGCGGTCCTGGTGCTGCCGCTCGCGTTGATGTTGCCGGCGCAGGCGCTCGCGTTCGGAGAAGAGGGCACCCCGGAGCCGGCGCGCCCAGCGGAGATCAGCACGCCGCGCCCACGCCGCGTGGAGCCCGACGAGAAAGTTGCAGGATACATGCAACTCTTCGCGACGTCGTTCGTGGGCGAAGGCCTGCGCTTCAACAATCCATATCGGCTCGCCACGCCGCTCGGCAGTGATGCGGAGTCCGTGTCGCTGACGTCGCCATACGTGGATCTCGGCCTGGCTGCCACGTTCGGCGGCGCGGGCAGCTGGTCGCATGGAATGGCGTTCCGCATGTCCATCGCGACCAGCGGCGTGCGCCAGACCGTGCTGACGCCGAGCTACATGGTCTACCGCCGGTGGCCTCGCGCGGCGCTGTACGGGCGCGCCGGTGCCGCGATCGTCGCTCAGCCAGAGGCCACGTGGGGCGGTGAGCTGGGCGTGGGTGGCGTCGTGTTCGTGCGCGCGGGCCTCGGCGTCGCCGCGGAGGTCGTGGGTGACGTGTTCTACGGCGCCGGCACGCGCGAGCAGGCAGTCACCACCTATCCCGTGCTCTCCGGCCAGCTCGGCCTGGTGTTCGCCTACGAGGTGTTCCCGTGAGCGCACATCCGTCGAACGCGCATGCCGCAAGGAGCGTCTCCAGGAGCGTGCAGCTCGGCGCGCTTGCGTTCGTGTCCATCGCGTTCCTCATGGCGCCCACGCCCGGCGACACGGGCGGGTGCGGTGTCACCGCGGAGTCTCTGGACGTCAGACAGTTCGGGGTGGGGCGCAAGAACATGGACTGCAAGCGCTGCGGCTCGTGCTCGCTCGCCACCGATCGGTGCGAGAAGGCATGCGACGGCGGCGTGCCGTCGGACGTCAGCTTTCCAGACACGTGCAAGCCGCTGCGCGAGGACGGGCTCATCTGTCTGCGCGCGCTCAACGCGTCCTCGTGCGACGACTATGCGCGCTACATGGATGATCGCGCGCCGGAGGTGCCCACGGAGTGCCAGTTCTGCAGACAGGGCGCGCCGCCTGCGCCTACGGTGTTCGCCACGGACGCGGGCGCTCGTATCCCGGGTGACGGCGGATGACGGCGCTGCGGTGCCAGGTGCTCTTCCTCGCGGTCGCCTTGTCGGGCGTTCTGGGCTGCGCGTCGTTTCGCCACGTCATCGCCGAAGATCAGGACGTCGCGGATTATCGGTCATTCCGCGTGGCCGCGCATCCGGGACGCAGGCTCGGCTTCGCGAGCGCATACCTCTCCGAGCACCCGCACGGCGCCTTCGCCGACGAGGTGCGCGGCGCGTTCGACACGGAGGAGAACGCATACTTCGAGCGCGCAAAGGGCGCCCGCAGCGCCGCGCGCGAGTACCTCACCTATCTGCCGCGCGGCCCGCACGCCGCGCAGGCGGTGGCGCTCATCACCGCGTTCGACACCAACCTGGAGGAGAAGGAGCTGGCCGAGGTCGCTCGCAAGGTTCGCCGGGACGAGGCGCTGCTCGAGAAGGCGGCGGTCGCGCGACGCAGGGTAGGGGAGACCATCCTCGCGTCCGTCGGCGCGCTGATGGACGATCAGTTGTATGGTGCACGCATCGAGGACGCGCCCGCATCCGTGCAGCGCCTGTTCGCCTCCGACGTCCTCACCACGTGGGGTGGGCTGCGCCTCGGCAAGGAGGTCGACCACTTCTTCCTTCTCCCGACGCAGCCCGAGCGCGAGTCCCGCGTGGCCACCGTGACGGTCCAGCTATTCCGCGCGCAGAGCGGCGAAGTCGTCTCCGCGGAGGTCTCGGGCGAGGACCTCTTCGTGCGCTGGCAGGAGGCGGACCGCATCGTGGCGCTCGACCCGAGCCAGTCCGCGGACCGCACGGAGGCCGGCGTCCATGCCCTGGAGATCCTGGGCGGCGCGCTCGAGGGCCGATTTCCGCACGAAAGGTGCGGGAATAGCCCGAGCCCCGGCGCGTTGTTCTCACGCGCCTGCGGGGGCCTCTCCGTCCAGATCGTGATGGGCGAATCGGCGGGCGCGCTCGATCGCGTCGTGTTCACGGCCGACAAAAAGCGCTAGGTTCTGCCCGTTGGACGACCGTCGAACGGCGTCCCAGGAGGTCTTCCGTTGATTCCGTACATCCATGTGCCTGACCTGAAGCTGGGCCCTCTGACCCTGCATCCATTCGGTCTGCTCGTGGCCACAGGAGTCATCGTCGGCACGTGGCTGGCCACGCGTCGCGCCAAGCAACGCGGCATCGACCTCCGCAAGCTCAACTCCTTCATCACGTGGATGCTCGTCGCCGGCTTCATGGGCGGGCACATGTTCGACGAGATCTTCTACCACCCATCGGAGCTCGTGAAGCGCCCGTGGTCTCTCTTGTTCCTGTGGGAAGGCCTCTCGTCGTTCGGCGGATTCCTCGGCGCGCTGATCGGCATCCTGCTCTGGAAGTGGTTCGACTCCTCGCCGTGGCTCGTGCTCGGGCCCATCACACTCCCGAAGTTCCACAAGCGGCGCATGGCCATGCCGATCATGCCGCTCGCCGATCTCATCTTGTCCGTGTATCCCGTCGCCTGGATCTTCGGCCGGTCTGGCTGCAGCGTCGTGCACGATCACCCCGGCGCGAAGGCCTCCGCGGACGCGCTGCTCGCGGTTGCGTACGGACGCGGGCCCATCACGGAGTACGGGCCCATCCAGCTCATCATGGGGAACGCGCCCCAGTACGACCTCGGCATGCTCGAGATGATGTTCACCTGCATCATCGCCTTCTTCTTCGCGCTCACGTGGGGCAAGAAGCTGCCGACGGGCTCGTACATCATCGCGACCGCGTTCGCATACGCCCCGGTCCGCTTCGTCATGGACTTCTTCCGCATCACGGACGGCGACACCGCCGACATCCGCTACGGCACGCTGACGTTCGCGCAGTACTGCTGCTGCGCGCTGCTCGTGTTCGGAGGCGTGATGATCGCCGTGGTGCTCGGCAACCAGAAGAAAGGCTTCGACCCGCAGGAGCTCCTCCTCGAGGGCAAGGATCTCCCCACCGCGGCCGCAGATCCCGCGCCGAAAGAAGCTCCCGGCGCCTGAGTCTTGGCCGTTCTAGCCAGCTCGCAGGTGCGGCAAGAGCACGGCTCGCACGTCGTCCGGGATCTTCGTCTTCTCGATCTTGTCGAGTGAGCTGACCACGGTGGTGTGGGTGACCTGGGCGGCGATGACCTCGTCCGAGGTGCGGAAGAGCGTGAACGCGAACGTGACGGAGGTCTCGCCGATCTTCGCGACGCTGGTCTCGACGCGCACGGTGTCGCCGTAGCGCAGCGGTGCCTTGAAATCGCACTCGGTGTGAACGGCGGGGAAGCCGATGCGGCGCACGGTGATCAGCGCGCGGTAGCCGCCAGGCAGCGGATCGAAGATCGCCTCCATCGCGTCGTGGCAGATGGTGAGGTATCGCGCGAAGAAGAGGATTCCAGCGGCGTCGATCTCCTCGAAGCGAATGGGGCGCAATAGCGTGAGCACGGACTACCTATAGCGCGAAGTCTTCGGCGAGGCTCGCGACCACGGAAGCAGGCAGCACGGCGCGCACGGCGTACGCGGCATGGTCCACAACGACCGCAACGGTCAGGTCGCCCTTCTTCGCGGCCGCGAGCTTCTTCGCGGCGGCCTCCGACAGCGGGAACTTGAAGTAGTGGACGGCGGTGGTGCGCTCCGCGCGCGCGAGCGGCGCCTCGTACCTAGCGCGGAACGACTCCCCGTCGACCTCGAGCGCGATCGCGTCCTCGAGGCCCTTCGCGGCAGTGAGGAAGGCCTCGCGCGCGTCGTTGTCGTTGATCTCGATCATGACCGTGGCGCTGACCTCGTGGTCGTTCGGCACCAGCGCGTTGTACGTGTCGATCTCGTGCTGGATCGAGGACTCCTTCGTGATGCGCTCCGTGCGCAGCATCTCCTGGATCTGCAAGAGCACGCTGTCGTGGTTCTCGAACACGCACGTGGCGCGATCCCCGAGCGCGATACGACGCGCCTTCTTCTCGGCGATGAGGCGCGTGCGGAACGGCTCGCGGATGGTCTCGTAATCGCCCAGCGGCAGGATCTCGCTTCTCTCTACCTTGCGCATGTTGCTACCTCATCGCCCGTTAGCTTGCTGCGCCCAGGCCGTATGCCTCGGCCAGGGCCTCGATCGGATGCATGGGCCTCTTGCCCGTCTCCTTCAAGATGCGTTGGCCGGAGAGCGGGCAGTCCGTGACGACGAGCTTCGGCTCGGCGGCCTCGATGCCGTCGACGAGCTTCTGGGCGTACTTTCGGCCCATCTCGTAGTGCTGCGACTTCATGCCCCACGTGCCATCCACGGCGGAGCACTTGTCGACGATGTCCACCTCCGTGTCGGGAAGGAGCCCGAGCACACGCGCGCCCGGCGTGCCGATCTTCTGCGCGCGCAGGTGACACGCGGCGTGGTACGCGATCTTGCCGAAGCCCGTCTTCCACTCCTTGTTGAGGCGCTTCTCCTTGCGGAGGCGATCCAGGAACTCCATGAGGTCCAGCACGTTCGCCGCGACGCGCTTCGCCTCGGCGGTGCCGAGCAGCTCCGGGTACTCCTTGCGGATGGTGTACGCGCACGACGGGCCGGGGATCACGACGGTCGCGCCCTCGTCCATCGCGCGCGAGAGCGATGCCACGTTGGTGCGCGCCTTCCGCTTTGCCTCGTCGATGTCGCCGCCATCGAGGTTGGGGATGCCGCAGCACACCTGGTCCGGGCGGCTCACGGAGAAGCCGTTCTTCTCCAGCACGCGGACCGCGTCGATCGCGATCCCAGGGAAATTATAGTCTCCGAGGCACGTCGCGAAGAGCGCGACCCGGCCTTCCTTGCCCGCGCCTTCCGCGGGCGTGTGCTTCTTGAGCCACCGCGCGAACGGCACCGACGCAAACGGCGGAACGGGGAACTCGCTCGAGATGCCGAGCAGCTTCTCGTTCACCTTGCGCATGAGCGACTGCGTGTTCACGAAGTTCGCGAGCCCCGCCATGGGCCCCGCGCCGAGCGCGCCGAGCTTGCCTGGCTCACCGAGCGCCATGTCTTGAAGCGTGACGCCGTTGCGCTGCGCGCGGTTCGCCTTCTCGCGCATGAGCAGGCGAGGGATGTCGAGCTGCCACTCGTGCTTCTGGTCGGGCGTGTACGGGCAGTCGATGTAACAGAGCTTGCACTGCCAGCAGAGCTCCGTGACGCTCTGAAAATCGGTCGCGTCCACGAGCTCCGCGCCCTCGGCCCCGCGCTTCTCGATGTCGCGGTCCACGCGCGAGAACATGTCGGGGAACGAGCCGCAGTAGTTCACGCACATCCGGCAGCTGTGGCACACCTCGAACGCGCGCCGCATCTCGCCCTCGAGATCGCGAGCGTCCCAGTAACGGGGATCGTTCGGGTCGAACGCCGGCGGTCTCTCGGGCTTCGGATTGATCTTCATCAGGAGATTCCTTGCCCCCTTTGGCGAGTCGGTGCCAGCACCCCCCTCGTGCGAAGCACCAGTCGCGCAAACGCACGTGGGGGAGTCTCGTTCGCGGCCTACTTCAGCGTGTCGAGCATCTTGCCGAAGCGTCCCGCGTGGGACTTTTCGGCCTTCGCGAGGGTCTCGAACCACTCGGCGATGTCGTCGAAGCCTTCCTCGCGCGCGGTCTTTGCCATGCCCGGG
>JANXLV010000224.1 GCA_025355005.1 Myxococcales bacterium
CTCGCCGATGTGGTGCGACACGAAGCCACCCTGGATGAGCGGCACGGCGAAGTACATGAACGGGCGGAGCTGCGTCTCGGGCAGCGTGTTGTACACGAGCCCCACGATGCCCACGGCAAGCACGCCCGACAGCGCGAGGCCTGCGGCGAGCCCGCGCGCGAGCGCACGATGGAACTCCCCGCGCCGCGCAAACCACGCGAGCGCGACCACCGCGCCGAACGCGAAGAACGGCGGCGCCGCGCCGAGCCTGCGCGCGCCCAGGGTCCAGCCCGCGCGCCACTCGATCGCGCTGCATGCACCGAACCACAGCGCACCCATGCAGGCGACCCAGATCACCGTGGAGTACGCGAGGATCCGCGTCTTCCGCACGCTGCTCCAGAACAGGAAGAACGCGACGGGGATCGCCAGGAACCCGAGCCACATGTATGGGCTCATTCCAAAGAAGCCAGAGCCAACGGGCAGCGAGAGCCCGACGAGCGCCTCCTTCGTTGGCGTGATCGCGCCGTAGAGGCCCTTCTTGTGCTCCTCCGCCCAGAGCGGGTTCTCCACCATCGTGTGGCCGGGCGTGAGCGGGTTCCCGAACGAACGCCACTGGTAGAACATCTGCAGCAGGATCGTGACGAGCCCGCCGGTGCAGTACGAGAGCAGGCGAAGCGGCCGGTAGAAAACGAAGAAGCCGAAGAACGCGAGCAGGATCGAGAGCGGGAGCCCGTGGTACTCGAGCATCGTCACCCAGCCTGCGCAGAGGCCCGCGAGGAATGCGTGGAACGCGCGCCGTTTCTTCGCGTCCGGCTCCAGTCTGAACGCGCGCTCCGCGAGTCCGAACGACAGGAACGCGGCCACGGCAAACACCGAGTGGCTCACGTACATGTTCGCGTAGCCCAGGTAGTTCGTGCCCAGGCCCGCGGCCGTGACTGCGGCGAGGCGCAGCGGGACGTCGCGCGTGACGGTGCGCAGATACCTCTCGAACCACACGAGGAACAGGAAGCATGGAAGCTGCACGCTGAAGATGCGGAGCACCCATGTGGTCGTGCGCAGCCACTGCATGCGCGCCTCTGGCGTGGAGGCCTCGGTCGGCATCACCGTGCCGAAGATCCAGGAGACCTTGGTGTAGAGGAAGTACACCGGCACGCCCAGGTACCCGGTCCCCGGCCCCTTCACGCAGTGCCAGTGCATCTCGCCGTCGCGGCCCTTCACGCGCGCCATGTCGTTGGTCCAGCCCTGCCGCGTGACGATCTTGTCGAGCTGGAAGGTGTGGTCCTCGACGATGGCCATCGTCATGAACGTGCGCGTGTTCTCGTTCGGGTTGTTCGTGGCGCCGAAGTACGGGAACACGAAGAACAACGGAAGGAACGCCAGCACGAAATAGATGCGCACCGACCTAGGCGTCTTTTTGAGGCTCCCCGAGCGCATTCAGAGCTGTTCTCTAGGCGAAGGCCCGGGGCGCTGTCACCGTTCCCGTTTCCGCGCTCTTCGGGTTGTCTCTGGGGGCGGGCGCCGCTAATGTCGCTTACCCGTCATCTACCTGGAATTACAGCTCGGAAGCTCACAAGGAAGAAGCGCCATGCCCGTCCCGTTCATCGACCTGTCCCGCCTCGTCAAGGAAATCTCGGCCGACGTCCTCACGGACTGGAAGGGCTGCCTCGAGCGGTGCGAGTTCGTCGGAGGGCCGAGCGTCACGGCGATGGAGAAGAAGCTGCGTGAGGTGCTCGGCGTTCCGCATGGGCTTTCATGCGCGAACGGCACCGACGCGCTCATCGTTGCGCTGCAGCTCGCAGGCGTGAAGCCTGGCAGCAAGGTCGCTCTCCCGAACCTCACGTTCTGGGCCACGTACGAGGCGGTCGCGCAGCTCGGCGCAACGGCGGTGCTCATCGACATCGACGAGACGGACCTTCAGATGAGCTTCGACGAGTTCACGAAGGCGCACGCTGCGCACAAATTCGAGGCGGCGCTGCTCCCGCACCTCTACGGCTGGACCTCCGCGCACCTCGCGGATTTCCGTGCATTCTGCAAGGAACACCACGTGTTCCTGGTGGAGGACGGCGCGCAGTGCTTCGGTGTCGAGGTCAAAGGCGAGCCGATCCTGAAGCAGGCGGCGGTCGGCACCGTCTCGTTCTACCCGGCGAAGGTGATTGGCGGCGCGATGGACGGCGGCGCGATCACGATGCAGACGGAGGCGCACGAGAAGCTGGCGCGCTCGCTCTGCAACCACGGCCGCTCCGATCACTACAGCTACGCGCACGTCGGCTGGAACAGCCGCATGGGAGGGATGCAGGGCGCCTTCCTCGGTCGCATGCTCGACAAGACCGCGGCCGTCGTCGCGAACCGTCGCAAGGCAGCCGAGATGTACCGCGAGAAGCTCGCGAAGGTGTCTGGCGGCAAGATCAAGGTGTGGGGACCGCCCGCTGGCGTGAGCGAGAACGGCTACCTCAACGTGCTCACGGTCGAAGGCAAGAAGGGCCAGGAGCTCGTCGACAAGCTGAAGGCCGCAGGCATCGGCGCCGCGCGCACCTACCCCGAGACGATGGACATCCAGCCGCCAGCAAAGCCCGCGATCCGCTTCGGCGACCTCGCGAAGTCCAAGGCCTTCTGCGATCGCGTCGTCAATCTCCCGCTCTTCTACGGCATCCGCGAAGAAGAAATCGACGCGTCCGTAGCCGCGCTCGTCACCGCGATCGGGTAGCTCGGAGAGTCTGCCGAGGTCGGAAGTGCATCTCCCCGGACGTGACGAAGTCGTCACGTACGAGCATGTCCGGAAGTCGCGGACCTGATCGTATCTGGGACTCGTGCGTGCTAAAAAAGCGCGGTTCGGATGCAGTTACCCATCTTTCCGAAGTCCGGCTTCGACCAGTCGGTGACGACGCCGGTGCTTCTCGGCGTGCTCGTCTCGTGGGTCGCCACGGAGACGGTGGGCTGGGTCTTTGCGGGACTGGTGGTGCCTGGGTATCTCGCGGCGGTCTTCCTGCTCGATCCGGCGGGCGGAATCATCGACGTGTTCGAGGCCGTCGTGACCTACGTGGTCGCGCGCGGCCTCGGCGAGTACATGGGTCGCACGGGCATCACGTCCCGCGTGTTCGGCCGCGAGCGCTTCTTTCTCGTCGTCTTGCTCTCCATCCTCGTGCGCCTCGTGGTCGAGGGCTTTCTCTTGCCCAAGGTCGCGCCGCACGCGCGCTGGGCGTTCTCGATCGGCCTCGTGGTCGTGCCGCTCACCGCGAACGCGTGCTGGAAGACGGGCCTCGCGCGCGGCTTCGTACAGAACGGGATTCCCACGCTGATCGTGTACCTGATGCTCAGGTACCTCTTCATCCCCTACACGAACCTGTCGCTCGAGGGCTTCGAGCTCGCAACGGAGAACGTCGCAGCGAGCTTCCTCAACTCGCCGCAGGCGTACATCCTGCTTCTCACGGGCGCCGTGCTCGCCGCCGCCACGAACGTGAAGTACGGGTGGGACTTCAACGGCATCCTCGTGCCTGCGCTCATCGGTCTGGTCGTGCTGGAGCCAGTGAAGCTCGCGGCCACGTTCGCGGAGTCCGTGATCCTTCTCTTCGCCGTGATGCTGATCATCAAGGTGACGCCGCTGAAGCGCGCCAACATCGAAGGTCCGCGCAGAACGGTGCTATTTTTTACGGTGGATTATGGATTGCGGTTCGCGTTTGCGGCCATCGTCGGGCGTCAGCTTCCCGGTGACGACATCGTGTCGCTCATGGGCTTCGGCTACCTGCTTCCCACGCTGATGGCAGTGAAGATGTCGCAGCGTCAGAGCGTCGCGCTGGTCTTCTTCCCAACGCTGAAGGTGAGCATCGCGTCGTTCGCCGTGGGCACGCTCATCGGCTTCGCCGCGCACTACGCGGACGGCATCGCGAAGGCACCCCCGATCGCGGTCACGCGCCCCATGCCAGACGCCCCGAAGGATCCAGCGCGTGCTGCGCTATGGGCCGCCGGTCTCGCGATCGAGGTCGCTCCGCCGCCCAGTGATCGTGAGACGCCGCCAGCCTCGACGCTGGCGACCATCGTCGGCGCCGTGATCTCGGGCAAGGTGCTCGGTCCCAAGGATCCGATGGTGGAGAGCCGCATCGGCGCGGGCGCCGTCATCATCCGCGAGCGCTTCGAGAAGGCGGACGAGCGCTTTGGTCTGCCCATCGTGATCACGCGCGCGCTCCCCGCGCAGAACCGCGTCGTGCTGTTTGTACCCTCGCCGTCGTCGGAGCCATACGCGTCGTATGCCGCCGGTCGTCTCCTGGGCGCGGGCCTGGCAGACGCCGTGGTCATGTCGGGTGTAGACGACCCGAAGTCCGACTGGATGATGCAGGAGGCCGATCTCCTTGCTCACATCATCGCTGGCGAAGGACGCGTCGTGGTCCTGCGCGAGGGCCAGTTTGCCCTGTTCGGACAGAACCTGGACGCGCGCGTGCTCGCGATGGCGAAGGCGATCTCCGGCGCCAACGTGGAGCCACGCCCGTCCAACGGTGGCGCGCTGCTCGTGGTCCCGCCGCCCACTGTCTCTGGCTGGATGGACGCGGACGCGCCGCCCATCGTCGTTCCCGACAACCTGTCTTCCGCCACGCAGCTCGCGCTCTTCCTCGACAAGCAGATCCCGCGCGGCCTCGCCGACCGTCAGAGCGTCGAGGATCTGATGATGCTCCGGAAGTTCACGCTCACGCCGATCCTGGGGAAGGCTCCATTCCAGGCGCCGCGCTCGCTCGCACGTGTCGCCGCCGACACGGCGGGGTACAGGCTCCTGGAGAACGCGCCGCCGGCCGGTGCAAGACGCACGCTCGTGCTTGCGCCAGGAAGAGCTGCACGCAGCGTGCTCGTCGTGGTTCGCGAAGGTGGCACCGCGGTCGTGTTCGAGGCGCCGCACGCGGGGCGTGAGGAGCTGCGCGACTTCACCATTCGCGCGGGCATGGCGTTCGACGCACACGCGTTCATCCTTGGCCTCTACACGAGCGCGGGGCACGTCTATCACGCCGACGCGTTCCGCTCGGCGCACGCGGCGATCCGTGAGATCGCGCCCAGCACAGTGCTCGTGCGCGAGGGCATCCAGTCGCAGGGCGTGGTGTTCCTCGGCGGATGGGGACCGGGCAGCGAGAAGACCGTGCAGGGCGTGAAGGCCGGCATCGGGCGCCTTGGCTACGTGGTGGAGGAGAAGTCGCTGGACCCGCAGGCCCGCGAGATCGCCGCGCGCACCGCGCTGGGCGGCACCAACATGGTGGCCGTCACGGCGGACTCGTTCGCGCTCGAGGCATCGTCTCTCGACGAGGCCCGCGCAGCCCAGCGCGCGTTTGGTGACAAGGTGCCGTTCGTGGACGGTCTGCTCGGGCAGTTCGCAGCGGAGGCCTGGAAGGCGGGCGTCACGTCCGAGGCGCCCGAGGACATGCGCGGCCTCGCCCTCTCCGCCGCGCAGGAGCAGAGCGTCGTGGCGCGGCGCCAGCTGCTCGAAGGCATCAATCAGGGGAAGGTTCGCGCCGCCTTCGTACGTACTGACAAGGGGCAGTACCTTCTCGTGGTCGGCAAGCACGGGACGAACGGCTTTGCGTCCGCGGTGTCGTTGCACCCCCAGGAGATCAAGCCGCGCGACGTGATCGTGCGCGACAACTTCGCCGCGTGTGAGGACGTGCTCGCGTCGTCGGGCTCGTGCGAAGCGAGGGTGCCATGACCTACGACAACCGCGACACGACGGAGTACAGGGAGGTCTCGATCGCGCCGCCGCGCATCTCGGGCGTCGCCGACCGTCGCTTCATGCTGTCGCTCTGGTTCCTGCCGGCGGCAGTGGCGTTGATCGTGCTCATCGTGCGCGAGATGTCGCGCATGGAACAGGCGCTCTCTGCGGAGGGTGAGCGCGCCGCGCGTGTCCTCGTCTACGAGCTCCCCACGGGAGAGAACCTTCGCGTGCCGCTCGAGTCCGGCACGGAGGTCATCCGCATCGTGGCGCACGCACGCGGCGACGACAAGATGCCGCTCACCGTGCATGGTGCACGCATCCAGCTCACGGCGAAGGGCACGAACGGGGAGCGGAAGGAGACGCTGGACCTCGCGGTCCCTGGCATTCGCTCTCGCGCCCGCGCCGAGGAGCCTGACATCACCGTCGCCGACCCGATCGGCTTCGACGTGGACGTGCACGGCATCGGTCGCGGCGAGCTCGAGGTGAAGCTCGAGTCGATCGATGGCGCGCAGGGCCTTCTGATCCGCGCATACCGTCGCGAGCTGCTCGACCAGCTCGAGGTCGTGCGCCGCCAGAAGGTGCTGGACATGAAGCGCCAGGAGCACCTCGCGCTGCGGTCATGGGAGGTGGACTGGTCCGACCTGGACGACGCTGAGCGCGAGGATCTCCTCGAGGGCCGGTGGCGCAAGGTGGGCCTCCTCCGTGGCAGTCAGGACCTGACGGTGCACGCGCTCGCCATCTCTGCAGGGCAGGTAAAGGCGCCCATGGCGTACAACCCCGCGCTCATCACGTCGTTCTCGCTCGTGCCCGAGGAGAAGGCGACGGTGTTCACGCTCGCCCCGGCAACGCTCTTCGTGGAGACCGAGAATCCGGCCACCGTGCTCATGAAGCGCGAGGACGGCTCGGTGGATCGCGTGGTCGCACGCGGTCGCTTCGAGCTCCATACGCTGCCGCGCACTGGCGTGGAGCTCGACACCGAGGGCAGCGTCGTGATCCGTACGGACACGCCCGTCGAGATCGAGCCGCCGATCTTCATGAAGTCGTGGCGCGTAACGCCCACGCGTCCCATCTACGTCGACGCCGAAGGCCAGCCACGCGTGCTTCGCGTCGCCGCGCGTCGCGCGGTGTCGCGCGGGTGGAAGGCGCCTGTCGCGATCGATCTCTCCGTCCTCTTCTCGACCGCGGGCGCGAAGGAGCGGACCTCATATCCGCTGCGCGGCACTGTCGCGCCCAGCCTGTACGATCGCTTCACCGGCGACCTCGCGAGCGCGTCCGAGGCCCCAAGCGCGAAGCTGGTCACCCATGTGCTCCTTTCGCCGGGTAAGGCCGTCATCATCGCGCCGGTGACGGACGCCGCGGACATCTCGCTCGGCGAGCTCGATCCGGATGGACCTCCGCGCACGTCGGACGCGCGGCCCATCGGCGCGCCGCTCCCGATCGCCACCGCCAACGACGACACGTGGCCTGGCTTCCTTCCGCGGCGACCCACGAACGTCTCCACGTTCGGCACGGACGAGACCCACACGCTGCGCCTCGCGCGTCGCGTCGTGCCGTACGTGAAGACCCCCGAGCACCCGATCACGCGCATCGTGAACCGGCCTTCCAAGGACACGAAGACCGTGGAAAACAGGCTCTACGAGAAGATCGACGACGAGCCGCTCATCATCCAGACCGACGGCGAAGCACGCTGGGTGACGCTCCGCTTCCTGGCCGACGCTCCGTGTGACGTGCTCGCGAAGGTGGACTCTGGCAAGCCGCGGCGCCGCCTCGAGGGGCTGTCGCAGCACGTGACCGTGTCGCACCTCTTTCATGTGCCGCTAGGCGAGTCGCTCGCCGTCGTCGTCCTGGGCGACGACCTCGACACCGGCCTGCACGAGATCTCGCTCGCGGCCACGCCGGCCGTCGCATGGGTGCATAGTGCATGGGTTCGTGTCAGGAAGGCCACGCCGAGGGCCGCTGCTGCGCCGGCCGCTGGACCGCGCTGGACCGAGGGAGACTTCAACGACTGACATGCCGACCCGTCGTCGCCACTCTCGTTCTCTCCTCGTGTTCGTCGCGCCGGTCGTGCTCGTCGCGTTCGGCTCGTTCAGCGCGTGTCGCTCGACGTGCAACGGCGAACAGGGGAGCCCTGACGCGGAAGCGCCGACGGATGCAGCCACAGCCGACGCATCGAAGAACCCGTGGCCCACGTCGGAGGAGACCAAGGTGAAGTGTCCAGAGATGCTCACGGCTGCGCGCAAGGATGGAACGGTCCCGAACAAGTACGTGGTCCCCAGCGCCGAGGAACGCGTCGCGATGCACGACGCCATTGCCCTGCTTTTCTCGCGCGGAAAGGATGGTCGCGCGGCCGCAGCCGCCAAGCTCGCGCCGCTGGGCTTCTCCATCGACGAGCTGCCCGAGGTGAAGAATGCGCTCGTCATCCACGAGGACGAGGGCAAACGTCGCGGCGGCGGTGCGTACGTGATCCGCCTGGACGAGACGAGCAAGGTCCTCGTACAGACCCCGCACACGTTCTACGACGAAGGCACGTTCCAGCTCGGCTACGACTTCTTCGTGCACACGCACGCACGCGCGTGGTTCCTGAACACCATGCACCGCTACAAGGGTGCGCCTGCCGGCATCGACGGTGTTCATCCGTCGGACGTTGCGCATTCGCCAACGTCGTTCTTCCAGGCAGCCACCGAAGGAGCAGTGAGCGCGCTCGGCTCACCAGCGGTCATCCAGCTTCATGGCTTCGCGGAGCGCGAGTCGGGCGGCCGCGCCGTGATCTCGACGGGCGAGAAGGCCAAGGGCAACCAGCTCCTCGACAAGATGAAGACGTCTCTGGAGGCCGCCGCTGGCGCGCCGATTCTGCGATACCCTGACGACTCCAAGGAGCTCGGCGCCACGACGAACGTCCAGGGGACGGTCGTGCGAAACGCCAAGGGTCGCTTCTTCCACATGGAAATGTCCGAGAGCCTTCGCCGCGAGCTGCTCGTCTCCGAACCTCTGCGCACACACACGTGGGACGCCATCTCGTCGGGGCTGGAGCTCAAGTAATGCTTCTTCGCCGGTTCGTGCTCATGACAGTGCTCGCCATCGTGGCCATGGGCTGCGGTGCGCAGCCAAACCCGCGCGGCGCGCCGTTTGCGGCGGCGTCCTTCGCCGACTTCCGCAGGGTGGAGCTCTCGAGCGGGTCGAGCGTTGCCGGCGACTCCGTGGACATCCTCGACGTCCAGCCGGAGCAGACGTTCCGGCTCGAGGTCCCCGGCATGGCCACGCTCAAGGTCGGTGAGCTCGTGTCGAACGGCGCCACGCGCGCGGAGACGTGGCACGACGAGCCCGTGAAGGCCGGGACGATCGTGGTGCGCGCGGGCGTCACGACCACCCAGCTCCTGTTCGTGAAGGGCGCCGTGCAGTACGCGTGGGCAGCCGATCCGTTCGAGCCCGGCTACCACTGGTTCGACCACGAAAACCGCGTGCTCGACTGGTCCGATGGGGCGCTGCCGGCGCCGTTCCCCGAGGTCGCCTCACCGAACCGCCTTGACATGGACGGCTTCGCGAAGCTGGATGCTGCGCTCGCGCGTGCAGTGAAGAAGGGCGCGTCGAAGGACGCTGCCGCCGCCATTCGCAGGGTCGCAGGGCTGCGAGCGGTGCGCGCCTTGAGGCCCGTGCATGGATTTCCATACGCGACCGACCAGCTCGTGAAAGTGAACGGCAAAGGCGCAACGTGGACGGTGGAAGAGCGCGAGCTCCGGCGCGTGTCGCCGGGTGAGCCGGCAGAGATCGCTGTCGACGGCCCCGGCACGCTTCACGTATGGGCGCGCGCGCAGCGTGACAACGTGGACGAGGTCGCGGAGCTGCTCGTGCTCGAAGGCACGAAGGAGCGCGGGCTGGGCGGCGGCACGGTGCTCCGCAAGCGCATGACCACCTATGACGATCCCGGCGCGGAGTCGCAAGGCGCCGCGTCCTCGTTGCGCCGCGCGATCATCCACGTGCCTCCCGGAAGCCACACCTATGCGGTGCAGTCGCGCTACGGCTCCACCTTCATCTTCGGCATCCTCACGAACACCATCGAGCACATCGAGACGATGATCTCGCGCAGCAAGAGCGAGTCGAAGCTGCTCCCGCGCGCGAAGGCGGCGTGTGGTGGAAGCGGCGGTGACGCTCCGTGCGCATTCGCCAAGGCGCTCGCCGGCGAGGACTCCGACCCCAAGTTCGACGAGACGCTTGGCAAGCTGGACGACGACGACAAGGTCGTGGTCGACATGCTCAGCAAGGGTGGCCCTCGCGATCCCATCGCCAACCTGGAGCTAAGGGCGTCCGCGGGCGACCCCGAGTCGCTACAGCAGATCGCCGTCGCGCTCGCGAAGGACATCGACGAGAACGTGCGCGGCGCATACGAGCGCTCCGTCGCGCGCGGCACCACATGGACCATCACGGAGCCAGATGGTCCCGCGTGGACCGTGGCGAAGCTGGATGTGAAGGAGCCCGGCAAGGATGGCGGCAAGGACGGGCCCACCTGCAACACGAAGCCGGAGTTCACGGACCTCGCCGAGAACGAGGTCCCCATCGCAACAAGCGTCTCGCACGAGAAGCACGTCGTGTCGCTGGTGGTGGAGGCCGCCTGCGATGACAAGCGTCCCATCACGCTCGCCGTCGACGGGACCACCATCAAGTTCTCGCCGCTGCGTCCGAGCGGCATCTTGCACATCGCGGTGGCCGGTGAGACCGCCAAGGTGCGCGTCGTCGACGCTGCTGGTGCGAAGGTGCGTGCGGTCCTCGGCGCCGCGCAGCCTGGCTGCGAGATCGATGTCGTCAGCGTTCGCGCGCCGCACGTGACGAGCACGTCGCCCGTCCTCGTCTTCGACAAGGAGCACGCGCCCGGCGTGGAGGTCTGGCTGAAAGACGGCGAGGCGAAGGGTGCCATCGACGTGTTCAAGGACGGCGTGAAAGACGGCGTCATGAAGACGACTCACATCGTGGTCGGCAAGCCGAAGGGCGGCCTGACCGCGCTGGATCCTGCGGGCGGGCGATGGATCCGCTCCGCCCGTGTGTTGCTTCCGGACTGGGCGGGCGAGGGCAGCGTGAAGGTGACTGGCTCCGACAAGATCGCCGTGCGCGCCATCGGACGCGAGGCGCGTGTCGTAGGGACGCCCGAGCAACAAGCGGCAAAGCAGGCCGGTCCCGAGCCGCTCTCCGAGCCCCTTCTCACGGAGGCAAGCCGCACGATCCTTGCCGCGAAATCGAACGAGGAGAAGGGCGCTGCGTACATGGCGCGTGCGCTCATGCTCGCGAAGGGCGGCGCCGAGCGTGCTGCGCTCGAAGACGCGGCCGCCGCGGAAGCACTCGGCACCGCCAACGCAATCCAGACAGTCAAGGCGCAGGTCAAGCGCAAGCCGATCGCCGCCGGCCGTACGGTGAAGAACGCGTTCGGCGTGGAGCCCGATTTCGATCCCGGCTCCGTGAGGTGCACGCCGTCGCCGGACTCGCCTCGCGTCAAGCTCGCCGCCATGGAGCAAGAACTGAACGAGAAGGGCCGCGGCGCGTACGACTCCGAGTTCGCGCTTCGTGCCGCGGAGCTCGCCTCGCAGATCCCCGACGACGTGCGCGCAGAGCACCTGCTTGCTCGTGCCATGGTACGCGGCCGCTGGAAGTCGCGCCGCGACGCAGAGGGCGGGCAGCGCGTCCCGCGTCCAGACGAGAAGGGCAAGGCCGGCGTACTCGACGCCGACCTGGAGCTACGGCCCCGTATCCTGGCCGGCGCGCCTTTCGGCCAGGAGGACTTCGCGTCGATCTCGGCGGATCGCCCCGGCAAGATCAACCTCGGTCACTCGGGGGCCGTCAACGCCCATGTGGAGTTCGCGTGCGTCGCAAGGGCACCCGCCGAGGTGAAGGGGCCATGCCCGTTCGAGGTGGGCATTCCCGGCAAGCAGACGCTGAAGTCCACGGTGGGCGCGGATGGAAAAGGCATGGTCGACGTGCCGCAGCTCGGGAAGGGCGCCATCGAGCTGCGCGTGGGACAGGACGACGCGAAGTGGATCGCCATCGCGCGCGTGAGCTTCGATCAGAAGCTGCCCGGCACGAAGGAGATCGACGGACGCTTCGTCCTCGAGGTCCCGCACGTCAGCTATCGCTACCTGGTGCGTGCAGGGCAAACGGTCAGCGCCAAGTTCAAGAACCCGGTGCTCGTCCGCGTGGACGCTGCGCTCGAGGCGGACGACTCCTCCGCGACGCTCCTGGTCCTGGCCGACGGCGCGGAGCTCGCACTTGCGCCGGGCGAGTCCAAGGTGGTCGCCGTCCGCAATGGACTGGTCCAGGTGAAGGGGAAGACTGGCCAGTCCACCGTGCAGATCTCGGAGCGCGTACCGCTCGAGTCGGCCGACGGTGACGAAGCAAAGGCCGACCCGAAGGCGGCGAAGAACGCGCCGAAGCTCGCCAGCGTGGAGCTCGACGCGGGGGAGGGCACGTACAGGGACACCGTTCTGAAATCACCCGTACCGCTCTCGCCGCTCGAGAGCAGCCTCGGCACGCTCGCGATCGAGGAGGCCTACCAGTTCGGCAACCAGCGCGAAGGCCTGAATCCGCCGCGCGATCTGGACTCCTATCTCGCCTCCATCATCGAGGTTCGACGAAGGATAGAGTCGATCAATCTCACGGGCACGCTGGGCGGCGTCGTCCGCCTCCGGGGCGGCTCGCCGACGGAGGGTGGCTACATCATTCTCTACGAGGACGAGGGTCACACGCGTCTGCGCGTCACCAGCACCACGCTGCTCTTCACGCAGCGCATCCAGAACGATCAGATCTTCTCGCTCCGTCCACGCGGCTTCATCGAATACAGCGCGCGTCTTGGCCAGGAGTTCTTCATCCTGCCGCGCCTCGGCTTCGACGGCTACTACACGAACGGTCCGGTCAGGATCCCGTCGTCGGTCAATGTCGACGAGGACGTCTTCAACGAGTACCGCCGCAGCCGCCAGAGTTTCGGGTTCCTGCAGCTGCTCTTCTGGTGGGTGCCGTCGTTCAACAGCATCGCGTACATGCGCGGGCGTGGCGCCTTCGACATCACGAACGGCCTCTTCAACCACGTCAGCGCGAGGCCGGGCGTGCTCACGGTCTTCGGTGACCTCGAGGTCGACGCATTCTTCGACGCCAGCTTCTACCCGAAGTCGCGGATCGACAACCAGACCACCCCGACCGCCATCGGCGCCTCCATCTTCTACACGGGCTGGGCAGTGCCCGGGAACATCGCGCTCGTGCCGCTCCTGGATCTCAACGTCCGCACGGACACCGGCACCTACGCGGCCGCAGCCGGACTGCGCGTGCTCACGAGCTTCCGTCGCGGGCTTCGCGACTTCACGTCGCTAGAGCTATCGTTCCCCGAGCAGACGTCGGGCGGCATTCCCTGGCGCGGAGAACCACGGTGAGCCAGTACCCCCCGGCAGCACTGCCTGCGCAGCGTCGCGACGTCGACGAGCAGGACACGCTGTTGCGCCAGGTGGCGCCTGAGGAGGTGGCGGCGGCGAAGGCGGCGTTGCCACAGGGTCTCGCGGCGATGATCCAGCGCGCGCACGAGCACCTCGCACGCGCCGAGATGTCGCGTCGGGCGTTCACCGCCGTGTCGAAGGCCATGGAGGCGCCCGGTGCATCCAAGGTGGCCGTGGTGGAGAAGTACCTGCGAGAGACGGCGACCAATCCCGCCCAGCTCGAGGACGACATCAAGCACCTCAAGAAGCGACCCACCGAGGTGTTCGAGATGCCAGCGCTCGGCGAGCGCGCCGCGAAGACCGCGATGAACGCGGAGATCGCCGCAGAGGTCTTCCTGTGCGTGGCGCTCGAGATCACCAACGCGCAGACCGCCCGCATGATCCCACTCCAGCAGCTGCTCGAGCTCGCGGCCATTCCGGGGCGCTGGTCGCGTCGCGTGTGGGCGCTCCGTATCCTGCGCGAGATCGTCCGCGCCTATCAGTCGCCCACGCCCATTCCGGAATGCGTGCAGCTTGCACGTAATCTCTTGCGGCGCGACGAACACCGCTGGGTCCAGCCTGCCGCGCTCGCGCTGCTTGCCGAGACCGCGGAGCCCGAGGCGGTGCATGTGGCCAAGACGCGCTTCACGGAGCCCGGTCCGGGCGACGACTTCATCGTGCGAGAGCGCATGGTTAACTTCGCGGGCCGGCGCGGTCCTGCATGGAAGGACGTCATCGTGCTCGCGTCCAAGGACCTGAGCGAGCACGTGCGTCTCACCGCTGTGCGTTCGCTGGACGACTTCAACATCGTCGCGACGATCGCGACCGAGGACAAGAGCCACCGCGTGCGCGCGCAGGCGCTCATCTCGCTGACGTCACGCTGGGGACACCGGGCCGAGGCCACACTCGCGCGTGCGGTCACCCAGGACAAGCACGCCATCACCGTCCGCACGGGCGCCGAGCTCCTGGTGCAGCTGGCCAAGGAAAAGACGCTACGCAGCCGCGTGACCGCGCTCGAGTCGCTTGCCGAGGCGGCGGATCGCAAGGACCTCTCCAACGAGGGTCGCGAGAAGGTTGCCGACGCGCTCATCACAGTGGATGTGCTCACCGACCCGCAGCTTCACACCATCTGGCATCTGCTCTCGCAGATCGTCGAGAAGGTCCCCCCGGGCGGCGCCGTGCGCGTGGGCGGTCCGGCGTTCACGCAGGCCACGGGCGAAGGGCTCGCGCGCGTCCTGTCGGTGCTCGCGCAGAACGACTTCTCGTTGTCTGCTGATCGGCGCGCCGATGGCATCACCGTGTACCGCGGTGAGCCGCGTCGCTACGCCTCCTGGCGCGCCTGGTACGAGGTGTGGCATCCCGCGCCCAGCAAGCGCCAGGCGTTCCCGCACACGTGGGCGCGCGCGCCGCGCGGGCATCTACGCGCACCGCCGAATGGCCTCGCTGAGATCACGGCAACGCGCGTCCCGGGTGAGCGCGTGCTCATCCCGACGATCGGCGGCTGGGGTCGTCCGTTGCCCATGATGGACGACGTGAACTCCGTGCTCACGCTGTTCGCCAAGCCCGTGCTCATCGTGAGCAGCACGGGCATCACGACCGTGACGCCTCCCGCAGATCCCGTGAGCCGCGTGATGTCGCGCCTCAAGCTCGTGTTCACGTATCCGAAGCTCGCGGACCTGCGAAAGCGCTCTCTGGACTCGGAAGAGCCGCTCGTGCAGGCCGCGTTCGTGACCGACCTCCGGCAGAAGCTCGGCGTCAACGTGGAGTTCTCGGCCCTGCCCTACGGACCGCGAGGCACGCGGCTGAGGGCGCCCGCGCAGATCGTCGCGCCGCAGGCTCCGCAGCCGCCGATGATGCAGCCGCCCGGCATGATGCCAGGGATGCCTCAGCAAGGAATGCCTCCGCAGGGCATGTCGCGGCCGCCCGGCATGCGGGCGGTCTTGCCGCTGCTCGCTTTTGCAGCGCCTGGACAGGAGCTGTGGCGCGAGCTGTCCAGTTACGCGTTATCGATGCACCAGAACCGGCTGCCGCACGTCGCCGGGTATGCGTCGCTCATCCTCTTCGGCATGATGGTGCGCGGCGTCTTCATCAAGCGGAGCATCGACAAGGATCGCAAGGCGATCCCGCTGGTGCTCGGCGGCTGGGGCACACGCGGTAAGTCCGGCACGGAGCGCATCAAGGCCGGCATGATCCAGGGCCTTGGCTACGAGTCGCTCGTGAAGACCACTGGCTGCGAGGCCATGTTCATCCATGCGCTCCCGGAGATCGCCGCGAAGGAAGTCTTCATCTATCGCCCGTACGACAAGGCGACGATCTGGGAGCAGCGCGGCCTCATGCGCCTCGGCGCACGCCTTGGTATTCGCACGTTCCTCTGGGAGTGCATGGCGCTGCAGCCGGACCTCGTCGGCCTCCTCCAGTCGCAGTGGGTGCGTGACGATTACTCCACGATCACGAACGCGTATCCCGATCACGAGGACGTGCAGGGCCCTGGCGGCTTCGACGTGGCCACGTGCATCAGCGAGTTCGTTCCGATCAAGGGCCGCCTCTACACGTCGGAAGATCAGATGCTGCCGATCATCCGCGAGCGCGCCCGCGAGCGCGACACGAAGATCACCGTCGTCGAGCACCGCGAGTCCGACCTCATCGCAGAGGACATGCTCGCGCGCTTCCCATATCTGGAGCACCCGCGCAACATCGCGCTGGTAGCGTCACTTGGTCGCGGGCTCGGTATTTCCAATGCCGTTTCGATCGCCGAGATGGCGGACAACGTCGTCCCTGACCTGGGCGTCTTGAAGACGTACCCCGCGATCGAGCACGAAGGCCGCACCGTCGTCTTCACGAACGGCATGAGCGCGAACGAGCGCACGGGCGCGTGGTCGAACTGGGTCCGCATGGGCTTCGACAAGCACGACCCGGACGTCGAGCCGAAGCGCTACATCGTCACCGTCGTCAACAACCGCGGCGACCGCGTTGCACGCAGCGAGGTCTTTGCGCGCTTCCTGTGTGAGGACGCCGGCGCCCACCGTCACGTGCTCATCGGCTCCAACGTCGGAGGCCTCTACGGCTTCGTCAAGACTGCGCTGGACAAGCATATCGGCACCATCGCGCTCACGAAGGATCTCGCTGGCACACCGGACGAGCGCCACAAGATCGCGCGCGGACGTCTGTCGAAGGCGCTGCGCTTCCTGAAGATCGCGCAGCCGACCGTGGAGAGCGTGATGAGGGAGATCGCGGCCATGGGCCTGCCGCCGCTCGACCCCAACATGGTGGCGCAGCTCCTCCAGCCCAGTCAGCCGGGTGAGCCCGTCGGTGAGAGCAAGCGCGTGGTGGAGCAAGCGCTCAACTCGCAGGGCAAGTTCGTCGTGGAGATGGTGTCGCGTCGTCGCTGCGGCAAGGCGCTGGAGATGGCGGTCGATCAGCTGCTCGCAAGCGCGCCGGCTCGTCTGGAGCAGGTCTTCCGCGACGCGTACACCATCCTCTTCATGGACGGCATCTTCCCGCTCCACGAGTACTCGCTCACGGGCGATCAGATCATCGACTACGTCGCCAAGCTGGTGCCGCCGGGCGCGAATGCTGCGATCATGGGCGTACAGAACATCAAGGGCACTGGCCTGGACTTCGTGTACCGGTGGGTCTCTCACGACCTCGTGATGAAGGCCGTCGGCAAGCTGGAGACCGGTACGCCCGCGGAGAAGGATCAGGCGCTACGCGAGCTCGTCGTGCACGACGACTACGGCCTCATGGATGCGAAGATGGCGCTCGCCAGGCTGGAGCAGCTCAAGGCGAAGACCGGCACTCAGGACTTCGAGGCGATCCTGGGACGCCTCCGTGAGATCGTCCGCAAGCGCACGGCAGCGCTGACCGCGTCGCGCGCCGCGACCTTCGGCGACAAGATCCGCGCGTTCATCGGCAAGACATTCGACTACATGCACTCGATCCGTCGGCAGCAGCAGGCCGGCGAGGTCGTCGAAGATCTCGTCGCGGGTCGCATCTCGCACGCCGCCGCCGCCATTCGCATGCGCGACGTGGTCGCCAGCGCCAAGGGCAACTGGATGAAGAAGAAGTAGAAGCGCGCTTCAGCGCTGCTGCGGTTGCATCTGTTGCGGCTGCATCTGCTGCGGCTGCATCTGTTGCGGTTGCATCTGCTGCGGTTGGATCTGCTGCGGTTGGATCTGGGGCTGACGGTTTGGCTGCTGCATGCCCTGCTGGAACGAGTACGCCGGCATCGCGGCCGTGGCGCTTGCATTCTGGAGCGTCGGCGCGACCGTCGTCTTCTTCGCGAGCGAGTTGAGGTAGATGAGCGGGAGGATCAAGAGCAGCGCGAGCGCGAGCACGGCGATGACGGCGCCACGCTTGCTCGACTCCGGCATCACCTCCGCCACCATCATCGGCTGCTGCGGACCTCCGAGCGCGCCGGACTGCTGCATGGCTCCGTTCGGTCCCATCATCATCGGCGACATTCCCGCGGCGGGCAGCAGTCTATTCGAGCTCATCGAGCCCACCATGCCGCCGCCACCTGCAGCACCCATGGTGGTCGGAGCGTCTTCCCACTCGATACCAGACGAGGCGGGAGGCGCGCCGCCGCGCATGGGCGCCATGGGCGGGCGCTGTCCCATCTGCGATGTCGCAGTGGCGGGCAGGAGCGCATTCATCATCGCGCCCACCTGAGGCGGCAGCTTCGCCGTCTCGGCCAGAGCATTGCTCATCGCGGCCGTGCTCGGCACGAGGGGCGGCATGTGCGCGGTACCAGGCCGCTTCATCGACACGCCCGATGATGATGCAAGTGTCTGCGCGTGATCGGCGCCGGCGGCGGGACGTGCCATGGGCGGCTGCGGAGGGCGCGGCACGGGTGGCTCGTACGTCTCGCGATGCCTCATCATTGTCGGCGCGGAAGAGGCGGGCTCGTCGTTCTCCGCCCCGCGCAAGCCGGGGCGGACCTGCGTGGCTTCGGACGACGGCGGGCCCTCGTTCTCGTGGTCGTCACCACGCTTGAAGTGAAGGCGTGTCGCGGAGTCGACGGGCGCTGCGATCTCCGTCTCGGGCTCCTGTTCGAGCGCGTACCTGCGCTGCGCATCTTCCGAGGCGAACCGCGAGAGCTCAGACATGAGCTCCGCGATTTTCGCGTACCGGTGGTCGGGATGGAGCGCGAGACAACGGCGGATGATCGCATCGAAGCCGGGCGGCACGTCGCCGTGGACGCTGCGAAGGAGCGGCGGAGCGACCGTGTGCCCGCGCTCGAGCACGTCATGGAGCTTTCGCGCCGTGAATGGCGGGCGTCCGCTCACGAGCTCGAAGAGGATCACGCCGAGCGCCCAGATGTCGGTGCGCATGTCGGGGTGCTGCCCGATGAGCTGCTCGGGTGAGGCGTGCACGAACGCGCTCGCGTACTGCTCGCCGCTCGACAGCGGATCGTGAACGGGGACGCCGAGTCCCAGGTCCGAGACCTTGATGAGCGGATTGCCGCGCGCGTCCTCCGTCAAGAACAGGTTGCTTGGCTTGAGCGCGCCGTGAACGAGCCCACGGCCGTGGGCTTCCAGGAGTGCGTAGCTTGCCTCCAGCACGTAGTCGGCTGCCGTCTGCACTGGGAGCGGGCCGTCGTCGCGCAGCAGGCGATCGAGGCTCTTTCCCCGGAGGAGCTCCATGATGAGGTACGGTTCGCCGTTCTCCAGCGCGCCGACCGCGAAGACCTTCACGGCGTGGGCAGACGTCATCTGCGACACCACGCGGATCTCGTCGACGAGCCGCGTGGCACCGCCGCTTTTCTGGACGACCTCGCGATCGAGCAGCTTCATCGCGAGCTGCTGCCCGTTCTGAAGATTCTCGGCTTGGACCACCACGGAGCACACGCCTGCCCCCAGCAGGCCACCGATGCGGTACTTGCCCGAGATGATCCGCCCCACGCTCACGGATGCGAGCAGGGGGTTATCGGACGCGGAGGCTTGCATTTCTCAGCATGGAGCGTCGCTGAATGACCAGAGATGTCAAGACCAAGGCCAGAATGGCAGAGCTTTCCACTTCGCCCGCTCCTCCTGAACAAATGCGCGGGCACCGCGGAACGCTCGGCGGAGAAGAGCGATGAGCGTCGCCAGGCTCACGGCCAGGCAGAAATACGTCGTGTAGTCCTTGTACGTGACGTGGATGACGTTCTTCCCGGCGGGCACATCCACGACGAGGAGCTTATCGAAGTTGCGGACGGTGCCGACGTCAGTGCGCCAGTGGTCATCGTAGTTCTGGTTGATGCGGACCGTGGTCGCTTCTTTCGCGTCGACCTCGAGCGTGATCGCCTGCGGGCTCCAATCGAGGCGCTTCACGGTCGCCTTCGCGGGATCCTCCGGGTACTCCTCCGCCGCGAGATCACCGCGCAGCAGCGCCGACTCCGGCACCGGGTTTCCCGACACGCAATAGAGCGAGCCCAGGTTCGCGGCCGCGAAGACGTGCGCGTCACGCCTGTTGCCTCGCGACTGCTTGAACGGCTGGTCGTACGTGCGCGGCGCCTCGAGGACGTACATGCCGCCAGGGCGGATCTGCACGGTCGCCAGCACGTCCTCCGTAGGCTGCCACGCCAGCCGCGCGGCGACGGTGGCCGCGACGCCGACAAACGTGGCGATGGCGACGCTGCGTGCCTCACCGCGCATCACGGGCACGCGCCGCGCGATGAGATCCCACAAGGCGGTGAGCAGACGAGATGCGGCGTCCTCTATGCGTGTTGCTCCGCGCGCGGCGGACACGCACATGAAGAAGAGGACGAGCACCATGTAGCGCTCGGGGATACGGAGCTGCCCGAAGATGGGCAGCTTCTTCAGCAAATGGAACGGCGAGTACGGCCCGAAGTCGCCACACGCGAACGCGAGGAACACGATGGCGCCGAAGAAGAACATGCCCGCCACGCGATCCGCGAAGCCAAGCGCGACGAACGCGAGGATGCACACGAGCGCGTAACGATCCCAGAACGGCGTGATGAGGGCGAGGGCGCTGTTCACTTCGACGGGCGTGAACACGCGCGGGAACTGCTTCAGGAATAGCATCATGGGCACGACCTTCACGAGCGCGAGGCCGAGCGACGTGATGCCCATGATCGTGAGACTGACGATGGGCCGCACCGCGTGCTTCTTCTCCTTGCCGAGCAGCCCGGTGAGCGTGAAGACGATCGTGAGGTAGCCCAGCACGAGCAGCGTGAACGGCGTGGGATACGTGCCCGCCGACAGCAGGATCCACGCGATGAAGAAGCCGCCGAGCAGGCGCCACCCCATCTTGTACTTTCCATCGAAGCCGTGGAGGAAGCACAGCGCCGCCCAGGGGATGAGCTCCATGCCGAGGAAGTTCACCCAGCCGTCGTGGATGAAGCCGATGAACTTCTCGCACGTGCCGAAGCACACCGCGGCGATGATGCCGCCAACCGCGCTGGAGTCGAGCTTGCGCGTGAGGCGGTACATTCCTTCGAAGCCCATGACCGTGAGGAGGCCCAGGGCGATCCTTCGGCCGTGTGCGACGCCATAGAAGATGCGCAGCCAGAAGTCGGGCCCCAGGAACGGATCCTCCGGAGCGCCCGCGCCAGCGGTGCCGCCGCACCAGTACGGGTTCCACATGGGAAGCTGACCCCAGCGCACGAGCGTCTCGCGATCGGAGGTCTCCCACGAGTAGAACTGGTGATCGTCCATCCACTCGGCGAGCTTGTATGCGTCGGAGAAGAGGCCCGGGAACACGAAGCCCAGCACCGCCACCCAGAAGCAGAAGCGGACGAGCGAGCTGCCGAACAGCTTGTCGGTGAAGCGATTGGTCTGTGTCGCTAGCATGACGGCGTCACCACGTGGTCCGGGGGTTGTGGGGCGGGGTCGTTCCCGCGAGCGGCTTTCCGTCGGGGCCCGGCCACTTCTCGCGGATGCCCTCGTCGAGCACGAGGTAGACCTGCGACAGCGAACAGTGGTGACGCGCAGCCGCCGCACGCGCGGTGGTGCGCTCGATGTAGCCGCGATCATCTTCGCGCGACCACGCATGCCCATTCCACGTGTTCTGGCTGATACCGCGCGCGCGCTCCGCGATCTCGGCGGTCGCGAACTCGCGGAAGATCTCCTTTCGCTCGGCCTCGTTCAACCGAAACTTGTCGCCCGCGAGCTCCTCACTGGGGAGCGGCGGCGGCGGCTTGGTGCGAAGCATGGGCCCCACGACACCCTGCGCGCCCTTTGCGAGCATCACGGCAGCGACGAGGAGGACGGCGATCCGAAGGAACCAACCGGCCTTGGAGGAAGGGCGGGATTCGAGATCGAGGAGGGAGAGGAGGGAGTCGAAGGAGATCGAGGGAGACGAGGAGGAGGGGGACGACGACGACGATGACGACAACGACTCCGACTTCGACAACGACTTCGACAACGACTCCGACTTCGACAACGACTCCGACGACGACTCCGAGGGTGCATCGACCTTGACCTTGGCCTTCTCCTCGACCTCGGCCTCGACCTCGACCTCGGCCTTCTCCTCGACCTTGACCTCGGCCTTCTCGTCGGCCTTGGCCTTCTCGTCGCTCTTTTCCTTTTCCTCTTCGCTCACGGCTTCTTCTCGATGTCTCGCACGTAGCCCCA
>JANXLV010000235.1 GCA_025355005.1 Myxococcales bacterium
CGTCGGCGAGAACGTCTCGCAGCTCGATCGCATCCGCAAGAAGCGCACGACCGCGGCGTCGTTCAAGGAGACCCGCGGCTACGCACCCGAGAGCGTGCCGGACTTCCTCGCGCTCGTGGGCGACACCGCGGACGGCATCCCCGGGCTCAAGGGCTTCGGCGAGAAGACGGTGGCAGGGCTCCTCGCCGCCCATCCAACGCTCGAGGACCTCATCGCCAACGCCGACACCTGGTCCGAAAAGGTCCGAGGAGGGCCGCGCCTCCGCGACACGCTCAAGGCCGAGACGACCGAAGCGTTTCTCTACCGAAAGTTAGCAACGCTACGCTTCGACGTACCCATCAAGGAGAGCGCAGAAGATCTCCGCTACGCTGGACCGAAGGACGTCGAGCTACTCCGCAGTCTCGGAGCAGGCCGCGTCGCCGACCGACTTCCCCGCGGGTAGCCCTGCAGCTCGGGTAACGCTGGAGGAGCTTCAGAACGAAACGCCGAAGACGTCACGGAACCTGACCTGCGGCTCGCGCGCGGGGTCGACGTCGCACAGGCCGATGCGGAGACTCACGGTCTCACCATCGCCCCAGGGCCACCAGAGTCCGAACGCGGTGAGCCCGCTGTAAGGACCGGCCGAGAACACGAGCTGTCCGGCGCGCACGCCGCCCGAGCGCTCCGCGATGTCGCGCACGTTCTGGGGCGCGCGGACGAGCGTCGTGGAGGTCCATTCGTTCACGAGGATCTCGCGCGCCGCGGTCCGGGCCTTTGGCTCTTGCTCCGTGGTGAAGCTCGACGTGACGCACCCGAGCCGCGAATCCCAGCTCCAGCCACGGGTTGGCCAGCCTGCCTTCAGACGCGTGAGGCCGTCATAGAGGGGTTGCCAGGCGTCGTTCCAACGGGACATGCTCATGGTTCTACGTTGCCTCTTCTCTCAGAAGTTCAGCGGCGCGCTCTTCACGAGCACGCCATCCGGCTGAAGCGCGAACAAGCAGGCGTGGGTGCCCGTTTGCAGCGAGTTCGTGTTGCCGATGTAAAGCCGCAGCGAGTGACGCTCCGCGCTGAGCGTCGGAATGCTGCCGCCCTCGCGGTTGATGAACTTGCCATTTTCCATCACGCCCATGCCGAGCGCGAGCTTGCCGAGCTCCAGCTCTCCCCCGAGCTCCTTCGGCGCTTCCTGCGCGCCGATCAGCGTGTCGGAGCGAAACGCGCCCGATGGGCTGCACTTGTCACTGGTCTGGAACACGAAGAGCTGGGTCACCGGGCCAGACACGACGGCCTCGAAGACGAGGTCCTTGGAACCATCGGGCACGAGCTCACCGTCGCGCATGCCCACCTTGTCCACGGTCAGCGAGTCGTTCGCGACATTGAACGATTCGACCTTGGCGGGAGTGGTGGGAGCGGTGGACTTCGTTGTGTCGGGGGTCGTCGTGGTGGTCTGCGCGGTGGATGGTCCGCAACCGATCAGCATCAGCGGTACCGCGACCCACAAAACGGTGGCAGGTGACATCACGGTCACCATTCAACCCGCTCGCGTCGCCCATCGCAACGATTTCGTTAACCGAACCCCGCCTTCCTTGAATGGGCGCGTAGTTTTTGAGCTTTGCGTGTACGTTTTCCCCCCGTGCGCCCGCTCCGCCTTGCACCTACGTCCGCGTACGACGAGAAGACCGGCGCGTTCGCCTTCGGCTCCTATCGCGGCAGGGTAGCCCGCGCCGAGCTCGACCGTGAACGGGTGAGCCGCCTCAAGCGCCGCGTCACGCAGAAGAAATGGGTGTACACTGCACTCATTACCGACGAGCTCGTCGCTGCCTTCGCCATCGTGCACCTGGGCTATGCGAGCAAGCGCTTCTACTACGTGCTCGACCGGACGAGCGGGGCGGTGCTCGGCGAAGGAAGCGACCTCGGCGGGCCGCTCGGGTGCGCCGTGCATCCTGTCGGCTCGGATGCTCCGGAGCGCGTGGCCCGCTTCGGCGAATCGACCATCGAGCGTTCGCCCACGCGCATGTGCGTCACGGCCAGGCTGCGCGGCTTCTCGGTGCGTGCGGAGGCGAAAGAAGCCATGCCCGAGATGACCGCCATCGCGCGCATCCCCGACGGCGTCGTGAACGTCACCGAGAAGGGCGTGCTCATGCCGCTCACGGGCTCGCTTGCCATCGGTGATCGCACGTTTGATCTCGCCGGCGGTCACCTCGGGTACGACCATACTTCCGGCCTGATGGCGCGCCACACCTCGTGGCGCTGGGCGTTCGCGATGGGCAAGGACGTTGCGGGGGAGCCGTTCGCGATGAACCTCGTCTCGGGCTTCGTGGGTGAGCTCGAGTGCACGGCGTGGACGGGCGGGGAACCGTACGCGCTCGCGGAGCCCGTCATCCACGTCGGCGACAAGGAGACCCCGTGGCGCATCGAGAGCGCGGACACCAAGCTCCACGCCGACGAGCGCGCGCGCCACGAGGAGCTCACGAACCTGCGCGTCATCCGTTCGCGCTTCATCCAGGCGACAGGCACCTTCCGCGGCCACATCGTAGCCGACGGTCGCGAGATCGATCTGCTGGGTGTCCCCGGCATGATCGAGGACCAGGATGTGCTCTGGTGAGCGCCTCCGGACCCGGCCTCCACCGCGCGCTCGGCCTGCGTGATGCCACGTTGCTCGTCGTCTCTGCGGTCATCGGCGTCGGCATCTTCTTCACGCCCGCGGACGTGGCGAGGGCGCTGCCTCACCCCGGGCTGATGCTTGCGGCGTGGATGTTCGGCTTCGTGCTGTCCCTCGCGGGCGCGCTCGCGAACGCAGAGCTCGGCGCCATGTTCCCGCACGCCGGCGGCGACTACGTGTACCTGCGTGAGGCCTACCACCCCATCGCCGGTTTCCTCGTGGGCGTGCTCTCGTTCGTCGCGGTCTTCACCGGCACGATCGCCACGCTGTCCGTCGGGCTCTCATCGGCGATATGTGGAAGATACAACCTTCCTGGTGGCGCAGTTCCCATCGTGGCCGTTGCGATCATCTGGCTCACGAGCCTGGCCAGCGCCCAGGGCATCCGGGCGAGCGCGTTCGTCGCGAATGCGACCACGTATCTCAAGGTGCTCGCCATGCTGGTCATCTGCGTGCTGGGCCCCGTGCTCGGGCGCGGTCAGGTCGGAAACCTCACGCCGCTGCTCGCAGGCGCCGGCGATCACGCGTCTGGCTTCCTCGCCGCCATGCCTCCGATCCTCTTTTCGTACCTTGGATGGAACGTGTCGGTGTACGTCGCCGGTGAGGTGAAGGATCCGGAGCGGACGCTGCCGCGCGCGCTGCTCATCGGGCTCGGCGTGTGTGGCCTCACCTACGTGGCCATGACAGCCGCCTACCTCTACGCCGCGCCTGTCGACGTGCTCGCGCACGGCAAGCAGAGCCCGATCGACGTCGTGGGCACGGCGCTGTTCGGCGGATGGGGCGGCACGCTCATCTTCGCGCTCATCACGGTCTCCGTGATCGGATGCCTGAACGCGAACGTGCTCGCGGGCCCGCGCATCCTCTACGCCATGGCGCAAGACAAGCTGTTCTGGAAGGCGGCGCTGCAGATCGATCCCGCCACCCGCGTGCCGAAGTTCGCGATCTGGGTTCAGGCCAGCATCGCGTCCGCGCTGGTGCTCATCCTGCGCAGCTTCCCGAACGTCCTGCAGCACACCACGTTCGCGATCGTGCTCGCGACGATCGCCGACATCGGCGCGCTCTACGTCTTCCGTTTCCGGAAGAAGGACGCCGAGCGCCGCTACCGCGCGTGGGGCTACCCCGTGGTGCCGTTCCTCTACGTGGTCGCGAACGGCGCGATCGGCGTGTCGATGCTGGTCCGCAAGCCGCTCGAGTGCGGCATCGCCCTGCTCGAGTTGCTCCTCGCGGTGCCGCTCTTCTTCTGGTTCAAGAGTCGCGACAGGTCGGAAGCGAAAGACCAAGCCTGACGCCGGCAGTGACAGCAGCCACAGCGTGACAGCAGGTAACAAAATGCGGAACGGCTCGCGCCCCTTGCGGAAGCGGCGAGCCGTTGGGCGTTCGGGATGTTCTTGAAGAACGCTCCGAAGCGCTAGGAGGCGCTACCAGATCAGAGCTTGAGGTCGTGGCGCTTCGCGTACGCGACGAGCCCGATCTTGTCGATCGTGCGGATGTCGCGCGTCGTCACCTTCAACGTCACGAAGCGACCGAGCTCCGGCACGTAGAGGCGGCGCGTCTGGATGTTGACGTTCTGCCACCGCTTCGTCTTGATGTTCGAGTGGCTGACGTTCTGTGCGCGGAGTTTGCGCTTACCGGTGATGTCGCTCTTCGCCATGGCAGTAAATCCTGAAAGTCCGTTCTCGTGAACGAGGGGGCCGGGACAATCCTATACGGGGCCCGGTCTGTCAAGCGCTTTGGCGCGGTTCGGGCCTCGCGTCAGGGCTCACGGCTCAGGGCTCAGGGCCTCGCGTTTCCTAGCCGGGCGGCGAGATCCGTGCAGAATGCACGTAAAAGCTCGAATTTCGCCGGCGTGCGCACCAGCGTTCCCTCGTTCATGTAGAGCCGGCGGGCGAGCTCCAGCTGGACGACATGAACGTTGTCGGCCGGGCGGCCGTAGTGCGTCGTCGTGAACCCACCGCGATAGGGCATGTCGTGCTACCGTGAAGCCGGCGGCGCGCGCCTGGCTGTCCACCGCGTCGATGAAGACATCGGCAGCGGAGGTCCGCCCGCGTGTTCCCGGCACGACATCTGCGCGGACGCGCGCGGCGTCGCCGTGGCCAGCGCGACCGGTGCCGGGCATCGAGTGACCGGCGAGCACGATGGCGAAGCCGAACCTGGCGCGTCGCTCGTCGATCAGGCGCCTGAGCGCCGCGTGGTACGGGCGGTAGAGCAGGTCGAGCCGTCGGTCGACCTCCGCGCGGGTGAGCGGCCTCGTGATCGCGCGTCGATTGTCGCTCGTGAGCCGCCACACGAGGCCACGTGTCGCGCGAGGCTCGCGCGGGCCGCCCTCCATGGTCGCCTCGTCGAGGTCGGTCTCGCCCCGGTTGAGATCCACGACGTAGCGGGAGAACGGGGTGGTGATGAGCGTGGCGCCCACGGTCGGGGCCAGCGCGTACAGCTCGTCCACGAACAGGTCCGCGTCGCGTGCGATGGCGCTGGCGTCGACGGCGAGTGTCGCGCGCGTGAGCTCATCGACGAACGTGCCCGCATGCGGCACCTCGACGATCAGCGGCGTCGCGGGCACCTTCGGCTCACGGAGGTCGACGGGAGCGGGTGAGTCCACGTCGCCCCAGATACCACGGAGACAGCCGAAAAGAGGCATCGGATCGCCGTCCGAGCTATGGTTTTGACGTGGACATCTCGTCTTCGATCGACGCGTATCTGGACCATGTGCGGGTGGAGCGCGGGCTGTCGAAGAACACGCTCGAGGCGTACGGCCGCGATCTGGGGGCGCTCGCGGACAGCCTGGAGCAGCGGGGCAAGTCGCTGCCCTCGGAGGTGACCGAGGACGACCTGTTCGTGTTCCTGCGCGAGAACCTGGGGAAGAGCCCGCGGACGAGCGCGCGCGTGCTGTCGTCCGTGCGTGGCTTCTTCAAGTTCCTCGTGCGCGAGCGCGTGCTTGAGACCGATCCATCGGCGCTCGTCGAGCGACCCAAGCTAGGCAAGCGGCTGCCGAAGGCGCTCTCGTTCGAGGACGTGACGCGCATCCTCGCGGGGCCCGACACGGCGACGGCGCGTGGCTTGCTCCACGCCGCCATGATCCACGTCCTCTATGCGTCCGGGCTGCGCGTGAGCGAGCTGTGTTCGCTCACGCTGGCCGACGTCGACCTCTCACGCGGCGTCGTCGCTGCGTTCGGAAAAGGACAGAAGCGGCGGCTGGTGCCCATGGGAGAGGCGTCGATGGAGCACGTGCGTGCGTACCTCGCGGACGTGCGGGTGAATCACCCGGAGGCGCTGTCTTCGAAGGTGCTGTTCCTGTCGCCGCGCGGCGCCGCGTTCACACGGCAAGGCGTGTGGAAGCTCCTCGCGAAGTATGCGCGCGGGTGCGGGGTGCGCACGCCCGTGTCGCCGCACAAGCTGCGTCACTCGTTCGCGACGCATCTCCTCCGTGGCGGCGCCGACCTCCGCGCCGTCCAGGCGATGCTCGGCCACGCAAGCCTGGGCACGACGGAGATCTACACGAAGGTCGCCCAGGACCACATCCGCCACGCCTACGACAAGGCACACCCGAGGGCCTGAGACAGGTCGCGAGGAGCTAGTTCAGGACCGGGGAGCCAGAGACGAGCGAGCGCAGGAGTGGGCGCGGATCGTCCTGGCGCATGAGCACTTCGCCGATGAGCGCGCCGTCGGCCGGGCCCTTCGCTAGTCGCGTCACGTCGTCCTTGGTCTTCACGCCGGACAGATGGAGGGCGATCACGTCCTTCGGGATCTTCGCGGTGACGCGGACAGCGCGCGCCGCGTCCAGCTCCAGCGTGTCCAGATCGCGCGCATTCACGCCGATGACGCGCGCGCCGTGCGCGACCGCACGTTCGAGCTCCGCCTCGGAGAACACCTCCACGAGCGGCTCGATGCGCTCCTCCTTGCATGCAGCGAAGAGCTCCTTCAGCGCGACGTCATCCACGATGCGCACGATGACGAGGACGGCGTCCGCACCCGAGCGCGCCGCAGCGGTGATCTGTACGGGGTCGATCACGAACTCCTTCGCGAGCAGCGGCACGTCCGTCTTGCCCAGCGCGACGCCTGCGCTCATGAGGTTCGAGAACGAGCCATCGAAGAACTCATGATCGGTGAGCACGCTCACCATGGACGCGCCGGCCTCCGCGTAGGCCTTCGCGCGGTCCGCGACGCCGAGCACGCGCGACAGCGAGCCGGCGCTCGGGCTCTTGAATTTTATCTCCGCGATCAGCCGGAGCGAGCTCCCAGGTGGTCTCCGCAGCTTCACGCGGACGTCGAGCGGCGCACGGACGCGCTTTGGCGGCGTCTGGAAGCTCGCGTATGCGTCGGTGTATGCGGACACCTTCGACTTCAGATCCTTCACCTCCTCGCGCTTCTTCGCGAGGATGCGGGCAAGCAGGCTCATGTGGTCTCCGTCTCGACGAGCGCGCGTCGCCAGCGCTCGAGCACGGTGAAAGGAGCGCCGGCCGAGAGCGCGCGGGAGACCTCTGCATAAGCTTCTTCGGGCGGGAGCCCGCGCGCGACGACCAGGGCCGCGGCTGCGTTGAGATGAACGGCAGCGCACGCTGGATGCGCCTCTCCGCGGAGGATCGCGATGATGCCGCGTGCGTTCTCCTCCGCGGTGCCGCCGCTTGCATGCGAGACGGGCGTCTCGCTCGCGCCGAACGTGGCGGGCGAGATCACGCGCTCCTCGATGCGCCCGTCCTCGAGGACGCTGACGCGCGTGGGCTTCTCCGGGGAGAGCTCGTCCAGGCCGTCCGTGCTACGAACCACCCAGGCTCGCTTGACGCCGAGGTCTGCGAGGGCGCGCGCGAGCGTGGGCCGCAGCTCGTCCGCGTACACGCCCACGAGCTGGTGGGTGGCGCGCGCGGGGTTCGCCAGCGGCCCGAGCGCGTTGAAGATCGTGCGCACGCCGAGCTCGCGTCGCGCCACCGCCGCATGTTTGAGCGCGGGATGATGATGCGGCGCGAACAGGAAGCAGAACGAAGTGCTTCGCAAGATCGCAGCTTGCCGCGCCGCAGAGAGGTCGAGCTTGCCGCCCAGCGCCTCGATCACGTCGGCGCTGCCGCACTGGCTGGAGACGGAGCGGTTGCCATGCTTCGCGACCGGCACCCCGAGCGACGCAAGCACGAACGCGGCGGCTGTCGACACGTTGATCGTGCTCGCGCCATCCCCGCCGGTGCCGCATGTGTCTGCCACGGCGGTGAGCCCGTGCTCGACGGGGAGCATGGAGCCACGTAGCGCGGACGCTGCAGCGACGATCATCTCCGGTGTCTCGCCGATGACGCGGAGAGCTGCAGCTAGCGCGCCCACCTGCACGGAGGTGAACCGCCCGGCCAGGATCTCCTCGAAGGCAGACCCCACATCCGCGGCCGTGAGCGAACGGTCCACGACCTTGGCGAACAGGTCGGGAAAGATCACGCCGCCTTCGCCTCGGGCTCAGCGAGCCAGTTGCGAACGAGCTCCTTCCCATGTGTCGTGAGGATGCTCTCCGGGTGGAACTGGACGCCCTGCACGGGACGCGACACGTGGCGGAGGCCCATGATCTCGCCCTCGGCGGTCCATGCGGTGACGACCAGGTCCTTCGGAAGCGAGGCGCGCTCCACGATGAGCGAGTGGTATCGCGTGGCCTCGAACGGGCAGGGGAGGCCCGTGAACACGCCCGTTCCGTCGTGAACGATGGGCGACGTGCGGCCGTGCATCAGGCGGTCCGCCCGCACGACCCGACCGCCGAACGCCTGGCCGATGGCCTGATGGCCAAGGCACACCCCGAGGATCGGGATCGTGACGGAGAGCGTCGCGATCACCTCGAGCGAGATCCCGGCGTCGTTCGGCGTGCAAGGACCCGGAGAAACAAGGATCTTCGAGGGTCTGAGGGCGGCGACCTCCGCCACGGTGAGGGCGTCGTTTCGCTCCACGCGGACCGTGGCTCCGAGCTCACCCAGGTACTGCACCAGGTTCCAGGTGAACGAGTCATAGTTGTCGATGACGAGGACGTCTGCCACGGGTGAGGCCCGAGCATACCACGTGGCGTTTGGCACGAAGAATGAGGTCTCGCGGCCATCTCCGCGGCTTCGGATGGCCCCAAGGAAGCGATCCTGGGGAACGTCCATGCAATAGGCGTGTCCTTACGTTGACACGCCCCCCGGGAAAAAACTAACGTGCGCCCGCAGGCTTGTTGCACAAAGCGTGTGCAAGGGTCCGCCGGCAGCCTGTTGCCGGAGCCGCGTAGGAGAGCCATGGCAGAAGAGAAGAAGCCGAAGATCGACCTCAAGGCTCGTCTTGGCAAGAACACGATGGGTCAGACGCCGCCTCCCGGCGCAGGCATGGTTCCCCAGGCGCAGCCTGCGCCCGGACCGCAGCCCGGCATGCATCCCGGCACGAACCCAGGCATGCAACCGCAAGGCTCGCCGTCGCAGCGGCCGGCTCCCATGCCGACACCCGCGCCCATGCAGATGCCGCAGGTGGGCGTGCCCATCGGTCCGCCAACCTTCAAGGGTCCGTCGCGGCCGCCGCCCGGGCTCGACGCGAACAACCCGCTCGCTGCCGTTGCTGCAAGGCCCTACCGCGCCCCGGCGCCGGCACCCGCGCCCATCGCGCAGCCGACACGCATCGAGGTCGACGAGGCCGGTGTCCACCAAGCCGCGAAGAGCGGCTTCAAGAAGGGCGTTGTCGCCGGCATCGTCGTTGGCGTCGTCTTCGGCGTGGTCGGCTACCTCGGCGGCGGCGCGGCGGAGTCCAGCTCCGGCCGCAAGAAGTCCATCCAGGATGCGCAGGAGCTCTCGAAGGACGTCGGTGCCTCCAAGGACAAGCTGAAGGACCTGGCCGACAAGCTCGAGGCGGGTCGCAACTCGCTCACCAAGGACAAGAAGTTCCCCGACACGCTCGCCAAGGACCTTGGCGGCATGAACATCGACTTCGGCGGCGACAAGCTGCAGTACCGAAGGTTCAGCGGCTTCTCCGGCGAGGCAACGAACGGCCTCGTCGAGTACATCACCGCCGTGCAGTCGCTGAACGATCGCAAGTCTGCAGTCATCAGCCTGCTCACGCGTCTCCAGAAGCCCATCACCGAGCAGTTCAAGTCTGCCGGCACGCCCACGCTCCAGCAGGTCATCCTGCTCGGCCGCCGGGACGAGTCCGGGAACTACTACGCGATGATCGCGGGCCTGAAGGATCCGATCGCGATCAACCCCGGCAACATCAGCCTCCCCAACGAGTTCACGTTCATCGACCCGCTGACGAAGCAGCCGTCGAAGGTCGGGAAGTACACGACGGGCGATCTCTCGAAGCCCGGCGCCATCTACGTCGCGCCGAAGACCTTCGACGCGGTTTGCCCGAGCGAGACCGCGAGCCAGACCCTGCAGCTCGCAGGTCAGATCAAGCACATCATCGACGACATCCGTGGTGAAGGCGGCGGCGCTCCGGCCCCGGCGGATCCGAACGGCATGGTCGAGGACAAGAAGCCGGGTCTCATGGACCGCGCCGATCGCCTCGTCCAGCTGCTCAACAAGGTCGGCAACTAGCTCACCAGCCCTGCTTCGGAGTGGGCGGAGTCCCCGGACTCGGCGGACTCGGGGAGCCCGATACCCACTCGAGGCCGTCGATCTCCGCGGCCTCGATGTCCTTGTAGCCTCGCGCCAAGAGCGCGCTCGCGCGGACGGCGAGCGGGACTGCCTTGCGTGGAAAGAGCTTCGCGAGCATCCCGTTTTCACGCGCCGCCTCGGGATGGATGAACACGCGCGCGAACGACGCGGCCGCCTCCGCGGACGGCAGCTCGCGGGTCGCCAGCGTGAGCGATATGGCCTCGGATGACAGGACGAACAGCGCGTCGCGTGCGGTGTCCTTCAGCATGACGCCTCTGGGCAGTCGCGCGCCCTTCACTGCTTCTGCAGCGGGTGGCAGCGCTGCAAGTGCGACGGGCAGTCTGGTGGGCTCTCGCGGCGGCGCCGGGCTCACGCGCGGACTTCTGCGGGCGGCTGGAGCTCGGGCTCTGCGCGGACGATCTCGACCTTCACGACCCTGCGCTCGTCTGCCTCGCGAACGATGAAGCGGAAGCCCGACACCTGCACCTGCTCACCTTGCTTGGGCACGTGCCCCGCGCGCTGGACGATGAGCCCACCGAGCGACTCGAACTCGCCGTCCGTCTGCAGCGAGCGCCCGAGGTGCGGTTCGAGATCGCCGATCGCGATCGATGCGTCCGCAACGAAGCGACCATCCGCGAGCTTCTGGATCGCCGCGTCCGCGTCCGTGTCGTGCTCGTCTTTGATCTCGCCGACGATCTCCTCGATGATGTCCTCGAGGGTGACGATGCCAGCGGTGCCACCCGTGTCGTCGGACACGACCGCGATGTGGAGCCTGCGCGTGCGCATCTCGCGCAGCACGCTCACCACGGACTGCGGCTCGGTGACGAAGAGCACCGGCTTGCGCATGATCTCTTCGGCGTTCTTCTTGCCGATGGAGCCGTTCTTCACGAGGTCGAACAGATCCTTCGCGTAGAGCAGGCCGACGATGTTGTCCGGCGTCTCGCGGTAGATGGGGTAGCGCGAGTGCTTCTCGGCCGCCACGAACTCGATGACTGCCTCCAGCGGCGTTCCGATCTCGATCGCGGACACCTTGCGTCGCGGGATCATGACCTCCTTCGCCGTCAGGTGCTTGAAGTCGAGCACGTTGCGGATCATCTCCGCCGGCTCCTCGTCGAGCGCGCCGGTCTTCTCGCCCTCGGACACGGCCCACTCGACCTCGGTCTCGGTGATGCGGGCGTCGGTCGCGCGGTGCTCCGGGAAGCGACGAGCGACGAACTGACCGAGCGCGGCGAGCGGGGCGGCGAGCGGGATGACCGCCCACTCGAGCGGGAACAGGAAGCGGAGGCCCATCTGCCCCACCCACTCGGGGCGCCGACGGGCGACCGTCCCCATGACCTCAGCGAGGGTTCCATACGTGAGCACCGCGCCGATGAGGGCGACGAACGGCCCGGTCCGCGGCCCGAAATAGGTCTCCGCCGCCGAGCTCAACACCGCCGCCGCGAGGCTGATCGTGGACACGCGGGCGACGAGCCAGCGCGACAGGATGCGGACGCGGTGCTCCTGATACCGCTTGAAGACGCTGTTGGGCTCGGCCGCCCGCGCCTGCAGGCGTGCTTCGGGGAGGCTCGTCAGGGCTGCATCTGCAGCCGCGAACAGCGATCCGAGCGCCGCCGCCCCGAGGGCGAACGCTATCGAACCGAAGGGTGCACTCTCCAAAACCGCGGACTCCTTGCGTGTCGGCAACGGTTCCCCCCGGTGCACGCTCATTCAGACTAGCAATTCTTCGCGGATTTCGCACCGGATCGTATCGTCGTACGCAACCCGTGGCCCGAACGGTCGATGGGGTTGGCATGAATGTCCCGCCGCGACCGCCCCCTCCTCCTCCTCCTCAAGTCATGAAGAGTCCAGGGCTTAGGCCGCAGAGTGGACCTCAGCCGCGAGGTTTTCTCGCAGAGCTCGGCGAGCGTTCAAGAATGAC
>JANXLV010000301.1 GCA_025355005.1 Myxococcales bacterium
CGACGGCTGGCGAGGTTGTTTCGTGCCGATCCGACTTTGTCCGAGCTCGCCCCCACCCGTGGACTCGTTCGCGACGACGCGCGGCGCCACCGGCCGAACATCGCGGACGCCCCCCGCCCTCTCGTGTTCACCGCCCGCGAAACTCAGGACAGGGCGACGATCTGACGAATCATCAGACAGTCCACGCGTTTCTGTTTAGGTGACCACGTTCATTTGCCGCGCGATCTTGTCGCGGACCTCCGCGCCTTCGAGCCTGTAAGCGAGGTGCAGACCGAGATCGATCGCGGCGGTGACTCCGGAAGCGGTGATCACGTGGCCTTCGTCCACCACGCGCGCGTCCACGTACGTGGCGCCGTAAGCCAGAAGTTGGTCCTTCGCGCTCTCGTGGGTGGTGGCGCGCTTTCCTTGCAGGCGGCCCGCGGCGCCCAGGAGGAGCGAGCCCGTGCACACGCTGGCGACGAACGCGTGCGGACCGGGCGCCCGCAGCCAGCCGAGGACGTCCGGGTCGGAGACCAGCTCACGCGTGGCCATGCCACCAGCAACGACCACCAGATCGTACGACGCGAGCGGCGGACGCGCACGCGCAGCCTGCACGGTGAGCCCGAACGACGAGAAGACCTTCGCCCCAGGCGTCGCGGACACCACCTCGCATTCCAGCGTCGCGTCGAAGCCCATCGTCTTCACGCGCGACACGGGGTCGAGCACGCCCACGAGGTCGAGCAGGGTCATCCCCGCGAACGCCACGAACGCAATGCGTGTACCTTGCACGCGATCCGGAGCGCTCGCGAGCGACCCGAGCATCAGCTCGTTTGCGACGGCGAATCGCGGGATCGGGCCGAGCACGTGCGGCATCGGCCCGCGCGGCGTCGGGTCCTCCCTCACGATCGCCCCGACGCGACGCGGATCGATCTGGAGGACCGTGAGCTCCTCACCGGCGTCGAAGTAGAGCCGCGCGCTCTCCGCTACCGCGCCCACGTACGACGTGTGCACGAAGCCCTCGGCCATGAGCGACGGCGGTGCGTGCGCCGTCCATCCCGGGCGAAGGTCGGCCTTCCTTGCTACGTGATACAGCCACTGCATGCCGCAGACCGGGGCGGCGGCTACTTGCGGAGCTCGATGTCGACGCGGCGATCCTTCGCGTAGCCCATCTCGTCAGCGCCGACAGCGTCGAGCGCGCCGCGCGACGTCTCGAACATCTTGTCCTCGCCCACGCCCTGCGTCGACAGGTAGCCGCGCACGCGCTGAGCGCGGTTGTGGCCGAGCGACATGTTGTACTCCTGCTCGCCGCGCACGTCGGCGCGACCCGTGAGCATCACCGACTTCCCCTTGAGGGGACCTACGGTGAGGCACTTGGCGATCTGTCCGAGCAGGTTCTTCTCCGCCTCCGACACGTCCGCCGAGTCGTAGTCGAACTTCGGTGAGAGGCCCGGATCCTGGAGGTTGCACGCGCGCTGGATGTCATCCGACACGTTGAGCGCCGGATCCTTCAGCGGCTTGAACGCCACCGCGCCGGCGTCCTTCGGGGCGGCGGCGATCGTGGCCGTGGGATTGGCCTTCACCTCGTTCGGCGTGGTCGACGCTGGCTTGTCGGGGCCGCACGCGAGGAGGCCGAACGAGAGGGAGATTGCGCAGATGAACCAGGGGGCCCGTTTCATGAGGTCTGTATAGTCCCGAGAGCGCCCGAAGGGAACCCACACCTGACGTCGAGGCTCAGCGAGGCCCAACGGCTCACCTCCAGACGTCGACGCCGCCCACGTACGCGGGCGCCTTCAAGGTCTGCACGTTGCTGCCCAGGGTGGTGCTGCCACCGTCGGTGCTCACGCGCACCAGGTTCAGCGGACCGGTACCGCCGTCCGTGAAATACGTCTGGGCGGTGCCGATGAGGTTGCCGTCTTGATCGATGGTGAAGGAGTCGGGGGCGTTGTTGACGATCGGGCCGAGGGCCGACCCCGACGTGTTCCAGAGGAACGTTCCACCGTATGTGCCGATGACGGCGAGCTTGTCGGTCACCAGGGCGAGCTGCGTGGGGAACGCCGACGTCGACAGGTCGAGCACCTTGGAGGCGACCCCCGTCGCGAGCCGGACCTCGTCCACCTCGCGCTGATGCAGGTTCACGGGCGTGCCCGCGTCCAGGTTCTGGTTGCAGCCTGCCTGAAGCACGAGCAGACGGTCGTTGGTGGCGTCGTAGCCCATCTTCACGCCGACGAGCGGGTTGTATCCGGGCAGCTTGATGCCGCCGCCGGCCGCGGTGCCGCCCAGGCTCACGACGGTGTCCGTCGTGGTGTCGATCGCTACGAGGCTGCTGTTCAGACCGGAGCAGATGAGCGCGTACGTCGTCATGTCGAACTGGTGCCGGTCGACGTTTCCCAGGAGCACGTAGAGGCGCTTCCGTCCCGCGTGGTAGTACGCGGCGGTCATCTCGGACACGCCATCCGTGTCGTTCGGATCGAGCAGCGCTCCCAGATCGATGAGCTTGGTCGGAGCGCCGCCGTCCACGACCTGCGTCGTGTCGACCACCGCGATCTTGGTGCGCGTGTAGCGAAGCACGTACGCCTTGTTCCCGGCTGCAACGACCGCTGTGTCGGGATCGGCGTAGCCATCGAGCACGCCGCCGTCCTGCGCTTTGTCCGGCCCGGCCACGCCCCACGAAGACGCGATCTTCCACGGCTGCTTCGGGTCGAGCTTCATCACCTGGTCCGTCGCCTGCGCGAGAAAGAACGGTGAGTCACCGGACACGTACGTGGTGCCCAGGAAGCTCGGCACGATGAGGCGGCCGTCAACGGTGTTCGTCTGCAGGTTGAACGCGACCAGCTCGCTCGACGTGCTGCCGTTGAACGTCACCAGGAGGCGAGGCGTCGTCGTGGTGGCGTCCGTGCCGCCGTCCGTGCCGGGGAGCGTGGTCGCCGAGTCGCCCGTCGTTGCGTCGCGGGGCGAGGCATCCGCAGCGGGCCCGCCGTCGATCGCGTAGATGGAGTCGTCTCCGCACGCAGAGACGAGGGAGAAGCCGAGAGAGAGGGCGAGCGCGCTCGCGCCTGTGACGAACAATCTGGTTTTCATGGAAGCTCCGTCCGCGCTGACCCGCGCGGCAGATGGGAGATCTCGGTCCTGCCGTGATCTCCTGGTTCGCCCTCGTGGTCCGGTCTCCGGACTGTCGGATCTTCCTCCGCTCGGCCCTTCCCAGGTCAAAGATTGACCCAGTGGTTACTGCCGAGCATCGTCCCCGATCACCGTGGCGGGTGCCGTGCCGGATTTTCACCGGCTTCCCATGCGACGGAAAGAGCTCCGACGCGACCACGAGCGCGGCCCGCGAGGCCGATGCCTCTCGAGCGGGTGCAGAGCTACCCCGCGCGCGGCCCCCACGTCAATCAGCAAGTCGTCTCATCCGAGGCGTCGAACGAGCTCGTCGAGAATGAGATCCGCGACGCGCGCCTTGTCCATGACCGGGAACGCGTCCACTGTCTCCTCCGACACGAGCCACACGCGGGTCTCGTCCTTGCCGATGGACTCGTTCGCGTGGTTCGCCACCACGAAGTCCACGCGCTTCTCGGCGCGCTTCTTCCGCGCGTATTCGACGATGGTCTCGTCGTTGCCGGTCTCCAGCGCAAAGCCCACGAGCACCGGCCGCGTGCCCTTGCCGCGCGCGCGCGCCTCGCCGATGCCGGCGAGGATGTCGGGGTTCTCGGCGAGCAGCACCATCGGCAGCGCGGTGCTCGGGATCGTGTCGGACACGTTCGCTCCGCTGGGGTCGAGGCTGGTCGCCCGTGACGTCTTGATCTTCTCGTGATGCGTGATCTGCGGCCGGTAGTCTGCGACAGCAGCAGCCATCACGAGCGCGTCCGCGGACAGCAGATCGTCGCCGAGAGCACGGAGGAGCTCGATCTGCATCTCGCGCGCAGACTCCACGCTGATGCGATGCACGCCAGAGGGCGCCGGCAGCGCGACGGGACCGGATACCAGCGTGACCTTGGCGCCGCGGATGAACGCGCGCGCCGCGACGAGGTGACCCATCTTGCCGCTCGATCGATTGCCCAGGAAACGAACGGGGTCCCATGCCTCGTGCGTGGGTCCCGCGGAGACCACCACGTGCCTGCCGCGCAGATCCCCAGGGCCCACCGCGCGCGCGAGCCGCACCACGATGTCCTCCGGCTCCGCCATGCGTCCCACGCCACGCTCGCCCGATGCGACCTCGCCCATCACGGGTCCGAAGAGCTCCACGCGGCCCTGCTGCAAAAGCGTCAGCACGTTCGCCTGGGTCGCCGGATGCTCCCACATGCGCGGGTGCATCGCGGGCGCGCACAACACCGGGCCGCGTGCGGACAGCACCAGCGCAGTCGTCAGATCGTCCGCGCGCCCCTGCGCGAGACGCGCGAGGGTGTCCGCAGTGGCAGGCACGATCGCGATCACGTCGGCCGCCTGCGCGAGCTCGATGTGCATCTCGCCCTTCCACGACGGATCCCACATGTCCGACGCGACGCGCTCGCCCGTGATGCCGGAGAACGTGACGTCGCCCACGAACTTCGCCGCGCTCGCCGTCATGACGGGCAGCACGCGCGCGCCGGCCTTCTTGAGGAGCCGCGCCACCTCCACGGCCTTGTAGGCCGCGATGCTGCCGGTGACGCAGAGCGCGACGGTCTTGCCCGAGAGGTGCATGCCTCGGATCCTAGTTCACGCAGCCGAACGTGTCCGCATTTGGTCGAAGGGACACCCTCGACGCTCCCGGATCAGTCCACGCCGGGTCGGTCGTCGTCGCCAGCGCCAGCGCTTGAATGCGAGCCTTTTTGGGCCTTCGCGAAGCCCTCGCGGATGGTCCAGCCGTGCGTGCCGTACTTGCCGGCGACGCGCGTCTCCACCGTCGAGCCACCCATGGGCGGTGCGTGACCGCGCGGATCGTGGATGTCGGGCCCCTGCGAGATCTGGAGGTACTCGTCTGCCACGTACTCGGGGTGCTCGTCGTCGTGGGAGATCCATTTCGGATCCGCCTCGCCCTGACCGACCTTCCAGATCTGCTGCGTCGGCGGATACACGTCCTGGCTCCGCTCACGGACCGCAAACGAACCATCGCGCAGGATCCGGTAGCGCGTGATCTTGAAGCCCGGGATCCCGCGCTGCGCGAGCATGCGTTCGCCCTTCGGGACCTTGGGGTCTTGCACCTCGCGCTCCTGGAACGGCACCACGTCGTTCACCTTGCGGACGAAGGTGACGTCGCGCGTGCGCTTCGGGCCGAGGATCTCCGCGTGCACGAAGCCGTCCTCCACCGTCTCGTGAAGGACGATGGGGAACGTGAACGGGTTCCTCAGCTTCAGCGTGATCGTCGGGTACACGACGGTCGCGTCCATACCCATCTTGATGTAGAAGCTCGGGCGCGTGTGCGGGTGGCGCTCCACGATGTCGAGCCCCGAGAAATAGGCTGCGCCGTGCAACGTGCCAGCGACCTGACAGGTGCCGCCGCCGATGCCGTCGACGAGCTCGCCCGACGCGATCACGGGCGCGACGCGGTAGCCGTTCGCCTCGTTGCGCGGACCGACGACGTCGTTGAAGTCGAAGGTCTCGCCCGGGAAGATCACGTGACCATCCAGGTGGCTTGCGGCGAGCCGCAGGTTGTACGAGCGCGCCTCGTGCTTCAGATCCTTCGCGTACTTCGTCTCGAAGTATCCCAGCACGTCGTCGATCACGACGTTCTTGATCGAGTCCGCGGTGCGCGCGGCCGGGATGAACGTCACGGCCGCCGTGATCTTCTCGTCGCCCTTGAGGAGCGCTTGATCGAGCCGCGCGAGCGTCTCGTACACGTCGAGCCTTCGTCCCACCTCGTCCGCGAGCACCCGCTTGTGCTCGAGATCGAGCCGCGCGTCGATCGGCTCCTTGTCGATCGCGTCCTTCACCTGCATCATCGCCGACAGCGCGCGCTTCTCGTCCGCCACCACCGGCAGCGGGAGGTCCAGATCCCTGCCCTTCGCGACGCGGCTCTCAAGCTGGGCGTGCGCGCGCCGCATCGGGCTCTCGGGATCGCGGAGATCGTCCACCATCGCGGTCAGGCGCTCGTTGTCGATCCGCGCGCCGAGATCCGCGCGCGTGCGCTTCTCCGCCACGCCGCCGGGCACATCGAGAAGCACGGGCTGGCTCACGTACGCGCGAACGATCGCGCGCGCCGCATTCCGCGTGTCGTCATCCGACCCCGTCATGGGGAGCGGCTTGCCAAGCAGGCGCGCGACGGGCGGATTCGGATCGGGCTTCCGGACCTTCGCGGTGTCCGGCTGGTGGACCAGGATGAGCGCGATGGCGGAGCCAAAGATGCCGCAGATCGCCATGCGGGCGATCGTCACGCGATCGAGCGGGAAGATCAGGTCCTTCACGCGCAGCGCCGCAGAGGTCGCCCAAGCACCACTCGTCGCCGATAGACCTGTGAGTCGCTTCGCGAGGGCCATCCGTTCGACGCATAACGGAACGGGTGTTTCGGGGCCAAGAATGCAGCCACGAACGGGGCACCCCATGGACCTGGACGCCGCCGTGTGGTACCGGACGCGTCTCCCATGGCGCTCGCAATCGGCATCGTCGGCCTCCCCAACGTCGGCAAATCCACGCTCTTCAACGCGATCTCCACCGGCAAGGCAGAGGCGGCGAACTACCCGTTCTGCACCATCGAGCCGAACGTCGGCACCGTGATCGTCCCGGACGATCGCATGCAGAAGCTCGACTCGGTCATCCACGCCGACAAGCTGGTGCCCACGGCCATCAACTTCGTCGACATCGCGGGCCTGGTGCGCGGCGCATCGAAGGGCGAGGGTCTCGGCAACCAGTTCCTCTCTCACATCCGTGAGGTCGACGCGATCGTTCAAGTGGCGCGTTGCTTCGAGGACCCGAACGTCATCCACGTCGAGAACAGAGTTGATCCTGTAGGTGACATTGCGACGGTCACCACGGAGCTTTGTTTGAAGGACATGGACACGGTGCAGAAGCGGCTCGACCGCGCGCGCAAGATGTCGAAGGGTGGAAGCCCGCTCGAGAAGCTGGCCGCGGAGATCACGGAACCGCTGGCGAAACACCTCGACGAAGGAAAGCCCGCGCGCACCTTCGTGTTCCCGGACTCTCCCGACACGCAGATCGTCCTGCGCGAGATGCAGCTGCTCACGGCGAAGCCCAGCTTCTACATCGCGAACGTGGACGAGGGCTCCATCGGCAAGCTCGAACAGAACAAGCATCTGCAGGCGCTCATCGCGCACGCGAACACGGAGGGCGCGCTCGTCGTCCCGGTGTGCGCGCAGCTCGAGGAGCAGATCGCGCAGCTGGAGCCGAAGGACCGTCCGGACTTCCTGGAGAGCGCGGGCCTCAAGGAGCCCGGCCTCCACGCCGTGATTCGTGCAGGATACAAGCTCCTCAACCTGCTGACGTTCTTCACGGCCGGCAAGGTGGAGGTCCGCGCGTGGACCACGCACATCGGCGCGACCGCCCCGCAGGCCGCAGGCGTCATCCACACGGACTTCGAGAAGGGCTTCATCAAGGCCGAAGTGATGTGGTGGGAAGATCTCGTCACGCTCGGGAGCGAAGCCAAGTGCCGCGACGCCGGCAAGCTCGCGATCGAAGGCAAGGAATACGTGATGCGCGACGGCGACGTCGTCCACTTCAGGTTCAACGTCTGAGGAGCTCCGGACGAGGGAGAATTGTGAATCGCGTTGGGCGGTGAGGGCCCGCATGTTCGGCCTGTGGCCGCGTCGCGTCGTTCGCACCCGTGGACTCGATCGGGGGCGCGACGGCTGGCCATGTTGGTTCGAGCCGATGATGTCGATCCGGCTTTGTCCGAGCTCGCCCCCACGCGTGGACTCGTTCGCGACGACGCGCGGCGCCACCGGCCGAACATCGCGGGCCCTCCCCGCCCTCTCGTGTTCACCGTCCGCGAACGTCAGGGGTTGCGACCTCGCTTCGATAAGAGCGACTTCGACTTCGACTTCGACATCGACATCGACATCGACTTCGACTTCGACTTCGACTTGGGGCGGCCCAGTGCATGTTCGGTTCGACGTCGGGCTTCGGTGAGGTGGCGTGCGTGGGATGGCCCATCGCGCCGACCTGGAGGGGCGCGGTCGAGATCAATCGGGGCAGAGCCACGTCCCGCCTGCATCGCCGGGGCCGGGGCCGAATTCGTTCGTGCAATAGCAGCCGAGGCCGCCGCAATGGGACCCGGCCTGGACGGGACGCACGATCTGACATCCCAACGGGTACACGAGCGTCGTCACCGGGTCGGTGCCGAGGCAACCTGTCGTCCCCGCCGCACCAGAATCGCATTTGTAGATTGTCGACGACGGCACGGGCGGGAAGGCACAGGCGTCGGGCGACGCGTCGGGCATCGACGTGGCGTCTGCGTCGGCGCGCTGGCCGGCATCGCTACTTGCGTCACCGTCCTGAACGACGGCGATGTCACCTGGGGAACACCCAATGCAAACAAGCCAAGCGACGCCCGACGCGAGGCAAGCGCCGAATCCGAAGGACCTTCGAAGCATCCACCATTGTGGCCGGAGAACCCGGACGCCGTGGGAACAAACGAGAGAGCCGCACCTCCACGAGCTCATAGCGAACAATCCCAGATCGGCGCGCCGTCGCCGAGCCCGAAGACATCCCCGCACAAGCAACTGGTGCCACCGCAGCCGGCCGATTGCTCGGGGAGCGTGGCCGTACATCCCTTCGGGTAGATGATCGTGGTGATGGGCTTGATACCGTGGCAACCGACGGTTCCCGGCGCAGCAGCATCGCAGTGGTAAACCGATGCGGGGGGTGGCGGCGGCAACTTGCTGCAGACGTCTGGTGACGCATCCGATATGGCGTCCGCGCCGCGAACGACAGCCACGTCACCCGTGCTGCAAGCGACGCCAAGAAAGAGCGCGGCGACGGAGCCAGCGGCGCACGTCACGACGGACCAGAGCTTCCACGACATCCGTCATTGTGGCCACAGAACCCGCGAACCGTCACGGAATCGAACGTCCTGTCGACGCCATTCTGGCGGCGGGTGACGCCATTACTGGCGGCCCGCCCCGCAGCGCCATTCTGGCGGCCAGCTCGGAGTCGACGATGTGACTTCACCGATCCGCGCGCTCATGCGATCGTCGGCATCGGGAGGACGGATCAACATGGCCACGAAGAAGACGGCGCGCTCACGTGCGGTGAAGAAGCCGAAGAAGACGCCTGCGCTCGTGACGGTGAAGGTCGACGCGGGCCTCAAGAAGCGATGGGACGCGCTCTCCAAGACGGTGGAGCGCGCACGACATGCCGGTGCGGCCGATTGGGACGCGCTCTGGGAGGCGGTGGGCGCGATCGTCGAGCACGATCCGCCGCTCTACGAGCTCGGTGGGTACAGGAACGCGGCCGACTACTTCCTGCGCGCGCTCGGTGAGAACGCGCGGAACGCGTCGCGCTACATCCGCGTCGCGCGCCTCGCATCACCCGCGGAGGAAGAGACGTACGGTGTCACGAAGCTCGACGCGGGCCTCTCCTTCATCGAGGCGAAGCTCGGGGCCATGCCGGCTCACCCGCCGCTGCCCATCGCGTTCGACAAGCTGCGCGTGCCGCTGGCGGGCGGAGGCTCGGTGTCGTTCACGGACGCGCGCCTCGAAGACATCGCCGCCGCCACGCGCGCGCTCTCGAAGAAGCCGCCGACGCCAAGCTCCCACGCCGAGCGCGCCCTCGTGGAGGTCTTCGCGAAGCATCCATCGTTCAAGAAGGTGCGCGTCCGCGTGCGCAATGGCCTCGCAAGCCTGGTCGGAATCCCCATCGCCGCCCTCGAAGTCCTGGGCACGCTCCTCCACCAGACGAACTGGGCCCCTCACACAGCACCCACCAAGCGCACCCCCCGAAAGAAGCGCTAGCAGCCGACGCCAGTAATGGCGCCACCCAACGCCAGAATGGCGGCACCCGCGGTCCTTGGTCCCCGACATCGACATCGACTTCGACATCGACATCGACTTCGACTTCGACCTCGACTTCGACCTCGACCTCGACTTCGACTTCGACTTCGACTTCGACTTCGACGCCGACTTTGACGTGCCATGCTCGAGAGCGGACGCGATCCTGGGTGCCAGTACCAACCCCGTCGTGCAAAGCACGACGTTGGCGAAGCCTTCGTGGGGAGGCTCATTTCGCGGAGCGGAATGAGGGGCGGGAACCGCCCACCAGGCGCAGGCAGCAGGGTCAGCCACGACCGTGCCGAGCGACTCGACGTCAGCATCGGGTGACAAAACGCGAAGAGGCGACCGGCATGCGATCGCCTCTCCAGAGCACAAACCTCTAAGAGGTCACTGCTTCAGCAGAGGCCTACCCTGCTTGTCCGTGAACTTGCCCGTGAAGATCATCACGATGTCGATGATCTGCCAGATGCCGCAGCCGCCGAACGTGCACAACTGGGCGATGCCGATGCCAATGTGCCCCGTGTAGAAACGATGCACTCCGAAGACGGAGAAGAACGTCGGGACGATCGCGAGGATCAGCGTCAGGTTGTGCGTCTTGTCGCTCACGCCGCCGGGCTGCATCTGGCCGGGCATTCCGCCCATCATCTGACCGCCGGGCTGCGCGCCGTAGGGCGTCATGCCCATCGCGTTGCCCATGTCGTTCACGCCCTGCCCAAAGGCCTGGCCCATCTGGTTGAAGCCCTGATTGACCTGACCACCGAAGTCCTGCGGAGGCGCGGCACCGTAGCCGGGACCACCAGGCGGCGGACCGCCCATCGGAGCGCCCATCGGAGCGGGAGCGCCCATGCCCATGCCGCCGGGAGCGCCGCCGTATGCGTCCGCACCCATCGGCGGTGCGCCACCGGGAGGAGGTGCGCCCATTTGACCTGGGGGCGGGGCGCCGTACGCACCACCACCACCGGGCGGACCAAACGGATCACCGGGCGGAGGGCCGCCCATCGCACCACCGGGGGGCGGACCACCAAGGCCCGGACCACCAGGGGGCGGGCCGCCCATGCCCATGCCGCCGCCGCCCATCTGACCAGTGCCGAACGGATCTGCGGGCGGTGCCGCGCCGGCCGCGCCAGGGGGAGGCGCGCCGAACGCACCACCAAAGGCTGCGGGGCCGGGACCATCGGCAACCATCGTTCCGCCGAGCGGGTTCACGCCCGCTGCGGAGCCGAACGTTTGATGATCAGGCGAGGAGGGCGACATCGCCATGGGTGCGCCCATCGGGGCGCCCATCGGTGCGCCGAACGGTGCACCGGGCGCACCCATGGGTGACATCGGAGCGGGAGTCGGGAGCGGCGCGGCCATCGGGGCGGGAGCTGCACCGGCGACCGGCGGCGCGAC
>JANXLV010000305.1 GCA_025355005.1 Myxococcales bacterium
GGAGCATCCTTCGTCGGAGCCTGCGCGGCGCCGATCAGCGACGGCGTCGCCGCAACGATCTGCGGCTGCGAAGATGGGCGCGGAGCACCCTCGCGTGCATCCTCCGTGCGGCTCGAACAACCAGCCAGCACAAAGGCAACCACAGCCACGACACGCAGTGCGCGGAGCTTCATCCGACCCCTCGATCAGTTCGGTGTTGCCGACGGCAGGAGCGCACGACGTCACGCTCGACCCGCGTCGAAGCTGGTAGTGGTACATGCGTGTGCAATGGGTCGAGCGCCAAACGCAGAGCTCGCGATCTTCGATGAGGTGATGTCGCCAGCGCTCGCACGATGTCACATCAACCACTCAACATGAGATCGCGAAGCGAGCTTGTTTTCTCGATCAATCGCGCACCCGCGCGAGCGCTAGCCGAAACGGGATAGAGCAGCCCATTCTGGACTGGATCGCGGGAGTCGTGCGCGCGATGGCGGCGCTCGCGCTACTCTAGTTAGAAGCGCGTCAGGTGCGCAGAGTGGGGGCTACGCCTTCGTCGAGGAAGTCCATCGACACCGAGTTCAGGCAGTAGCGCTCGCCCTTTGGTCCGGGTCCGTCGGGGAAGACGTGGCCCAGGTGCCCGTCGCAGCGCGCACAGCGGATCTCGACACGGACCATTCGGTAGGTGCGGTCCTCGACGTAGCGGATGTGCGAGCGGTCGTAGGGTGCGTTGAAGCTGGGCCAGCCAGTGCCTGACTCGAACTTGGTGGTGGAGACGAACAGCGGCAGGCCGCACAGGCGGCACACGTACGTCCCCGACTTCTTGTTGTCGAGGAGGCCGCCGCAGAACGCGCCCTCCGTGCCGTGGTCGAGGAGCACGTGGCGCTCATCCGCGGTGAGCGAGGCGGCGAGCGCCTGCACGCGGTCCTTGGAGAGAGGCGTCACGTCGAACTTGGGGTCGCTCATGGCCGAGAAAGATAGCGCTCCGCCCACGCTTCGTCATTGTTGCCGGGCGCAGCCCCGAGCTCTCCGGCGCCGCGCATGGCTCCCGCGCCGTCGAGGAGGGCCCGCGTCTTCCGCTCGAGCGCCATGACCAGCGCGCGTTCGCGCGGCAACACGCCATAGCTGAGCGCCTGCCCTTCGCGCGTGATGATGTCGAGCGCATCGCGGTGCGCGCCGTTCGCGTACGCCGTGGTGACGCCCGCAAGCGCGGCCATCGCGCGCGGATCGCGGCCAGGCTCCACGGAGCCGAGCGTGGTGAAGCCTGCGTTCAATGGCTCCATGAAATCGAGCGCGCCAGGCCCCAGCATCAAGTACTGCTGCGCCTGCATGAGCGCGTTGGCCGCATCCACAGGTCTTCCCGCGCCAGACAGGCAGAACGCGAGGTGACTCGCAGCGAGCCCGCACACGCGACGCCGCGTGACCGCCAGGTTGCCCATGGGCATCGCGCGCAGCGCGCACTGGAACGCGTCCGCGGCATCCGCGAAATCGCCGCGCGCCTCTGCGACGAGGCCGATCAGATAGTAGGCAGAGAGCCGGATGTCGCCGCGGAAGATCCAGCGCAGCGCGGAGTGCGCGCCTGGAAGTACGACCTGCGCGTTGCCCAGGATCGCGTCCTGGTACTTGCCGCGCAGGCTGCCCATGGAGATCAGGATCGGGATCATCGTGAGGAGCAGCACGCCCACGTTCGCGAGCACGGCCACCGCGAGCAGCACGCCGAAGACCGGCGACACGTCGAGCATCGCCGCGAACGTGATGATGAGCGCAGGACCGAACACGAACAGGTAGAGAAGCTGGAGGAGCGGCCGCGTCCTCTTCATCAGGCTCTGCGGCAGGTACGGGTTGTTGCGCCGCAAGGCGCCCGCGGTCACAACCTGCGGCGCGTACGGATTCGCCGGCTGCATCTACGGCACCGCGGCGGTCTTTGCCGCGCGGAAGCCGCCATAGGCGCGCAGCACGTCACTCGCGAAGGAGGTCCCGAGTTGCGTGTATCCTTCACGCGTCAGGTGAACGCGATCACGCTGCGCGCGCGGCGGGTCCTCGAGCGCCCACGTGGCCATGGAGCCGTCGCCGCCCATCGCGTCAAACTGGCTGTAGTATGCACATCCCGCGGCCTCTGCCACGCGGCGCTGCACGGCGATCACCTCGAGTATGCGTGGCGCCGTGATGTAACCGACCGTGGAGTCGATGGCGCGGTCCGGCGGGCCGAGCATGAGACAGGACGCCGTGGGCACCGCGCGCGCGATGCGACCGAGCACGTCCACCAGCTGCCGCTCGTACGTCTCGTTGCTGGTGTCGTCCGTGGACTCGTTGGTGCCATAGGCCAGGATGACCAGGTCCGGCGCGCGGTGCCGGAGCTGTTCGCTCATGTGCGCCTCGCTCCATTGCAAGGCGACGGAGGCGCGCACGCCGTTGATGCCGATGGCGTCGTAGACCACGCCTGCCTGCTGCCGCCCAAGGCCCACGCCGAAGAGGCGCACGCCGCCATCACCGCTGGTCCGCACCTCGACGTTGTGCGTTCCTTCCGGCACGTCCAGGGTGTGAAACGCGCTCTCGGGCTTGGCGGTCTTCGAAGAGGTGGACACGTGCGCGACCTTCGCGCCGTCCACCAGCACGTCGATGGATCCGCCGCGCGGTTGAGCGAGGTACGCGAGATCGATCTGCGATACCGGTCCCCGTGTCTCGACCCACGCGCGCGCACCACGCCGGTCCGTGATCAGCGCTGCGCCGCCCAGGCCGTAGAGCCCATCGCCCACGAAGTGACCCTTGTCGTAGCGCCCGCGCTCGGTGCTCCAGTCGTTCGACATGCCGTTGCGCACGCCGTCTTGCACCCAGTACTTGAACGGCTTGCCGATGGCGACGAAGCCGCGACCGCCGTCTCCGAAGCGCGACTGCAACGTCTTGCGTGCGGCGCTGGTGCCCAGATCCGCGAGCGTGTGTGAGTCGCCGTACTGGATGATGCGGACGTCGTCCTTCTCTTCGCCGCTCTCCAGGCGCGCGAGCTTCTCGAAGAAGCGGTGCAGCGCTTTGGCGTTGTCCAGCGCGCCCGCGGTCTCGGGCACTGCGGGTGCGGCAACGGGCACCACCTTCACGGGCTCCGTCGCGAGCTCCTCCGCGGACGGGGGCGCACGCCAGATCGCAGGCGCGCTCGCCACGTCCTTCTGAACGGGCTTGGGTTGGGCGACCGCATCCCCGCATGCGGAGACTGTCGCTAGTGCAAGGAGGAGTGCCGCGCGAGCCACTTGGAATCCACCGGGAGCATTGCACGGCAGCCTGGCCTCGCGAAAGTTTGTTTCGGTGCCGGTGGGGTCTAGGCTCCCGTGGCCGTGGGCTTCACGAACCTCACCCTGACAGGATCTGCGCGCGCCTGGGCGCGGATCGCGTTCTCTGCCGCGTTCGTCATGGTGCAGGCAACGCTCGTGATCACGGCGGGCGGCCGCCCCGAAGCCGCCTTTGGTTTCCGGATGTTCAGTGAGTCGTCGACCATCTCCTATTCGCTCTCGCGGGAGGTCCGTAGCGGGCCGGGTGCGGACGACGTGGTGGTGGTGCCGGTGCCCGACGGAGAGTGGAGCGCGAAGGACAGCCAGGGGGTGTTGCGTCATGTCTCCTGGCGAGACCGCGTGAAGCGGCCGGAGCTCGGCGCGTTCGACGCGACGTTCCACGCCTCTTACAGCGCGCGTGCCCAGCTCTCGCGCCTGACCGCCGCCCTCGACGACGTGGCCGCGCACACCCCCGACGACCGCGAGACGGTGCGCCTCTTGCTCGACGTCACGATCCGCCACAACGGGCGCGAGCCCGAGGTCATCCACCTCCAGAGCGCGCGGAGGCTCTGACGCAGGATGCTGATGCGCCTCGCAAGAGCCCAGCGCGATGGCACGGCGCTCGGCGTCGTCCGCGTGGCGCTCGGCCTCTTGCTGCTGTCGCAGGCCCTCGTCAGCGCGCGCGAGCTCGGCACGATTGGCTACTTCGGCGACGCCTTCCACCTGCCGTTCATCCCCGAGGCGTGGGTCGCGTCCGGCAAGCTCTACGCCGTGATCATCGCAGCGCGTCTGATCGCCTCGGTGCTCGTTGTCATCGGTCATCGCGGAAGGCCGGCGCTGTTCGTGTCCGGCGCGCTGCTCCTCTACGTGTTGCTCTGTGACCGTCTACAGTTTCACCACAACCGCTATTCCCTCGCGCTGTTCGCGATGCTGATGTCGCTCGCGCCCTGCGACCGCTCGTTCTCGCTCGTCTCGCCGGAGGGCCCGACTTCGGAGGCGGCGCGCGTGGGCCCGTTCTGGTCCGTGTATCTTACACATATTCAGATCGCCATCATCTACGTCGCTTCCGGCGGCTCGAAGCTTCTGGACCCCGACTGGCGCAGTGGGCTGGTGCTGGCCGACAGGTTCCATCGGTTCGGCGCGATGGCGATCGAGCGCGGCGTCCCGGCATTCGTGATGGAGTTCCTCGGACGACCCGACGTCTCGAGCGGTCTCTCGAAGCTCGCGATCACGACGGAGCTGTTGCTGGCGGTCGGGCTGTTCTCGAAGCGCACGCGGGCGTTCGCGCTGTGGTGGGGCGTGATGTTCCACCTGACGATCGAGATCACGGCGAAGGTGGAGATCTACACGTGGCTGATGCTCACGATGTACGGGACGTTCGTCACCCCCGACGTCCGCGCGCGACGCCTCATGTACGACCCCACGCGCTGGAAGGGCCGCATGTTCGGGAAGGCCGTGAAGGCGCTGGACTGGTTCGCCCGCTTCGAGGTGAAGCCATGGGAGCCCGACGACCTGAAGAAGAGCCGCTCGTTCGTCGTGATCCGCAGAGACGGAACACGCGCAACCGGCGTGCGTGCCTTCGCGATGGTGACGCGCACGATCCCGCTGCTCTTCCCGCTATGGGCACCGCTCGCGCTCGTCGCCTCCTTCACGAAAGGCGGAGAGACCAGCGCCGGTTCCTAGACGCTCAGGCGGCGATGGCGTCGTCGGAGGAGGCT
>JANXLV010000306.1 GCA_025355005.1 Myxococcales bacterium
GAGGCCGGCGAGTCATGGGGAGGGAAGGGGTCACGAGCAGCTGTGCGGCTCGGCCGCATCGGGGCAGTCGCCGCCGGCGGGCCCGCAGTGGAAGAAGAAGGAGGGAGGCAAGCCGCTCGCGCACGTAGCCACGACGGCGACGGTGTTCGCGGGCGCGCTGTGTGCCGCGAAGGATGGCTTCACGTTACACGCGGCGACGTGCGCGGGAGCCGGCTCACGCTGCAAGCCTTGGTTACCGACCCAGAGGAGGCGTGGAGGTTTGGCCGCCACGGATAGCGTTCCACCGAACGCCCCAAGCCACGCGCCGACAGCGGCGGGATCGATCGTGAGCCATGCGGTGTCCCGGCCGTCGGATCCACCGTGTTGCGGCTGAATACCGTCGACCTCCCGACCGAGTTCGATCGATCGCTTCCAGCGGCTCATGAGCTCGGTCTTCGGGATCGCCCAGCAGTGAGCGTCGAAGGGGCTTACGCCGAGGCAGATCGCGAACTCATAGTTCTGATCGCGTAGCTGCTGGAACTTGTAGATCCCGGACTTCCAGAGGGTGCTGAACTTCACCTCGGCTCGATGACCGTTCACAAGTCTGTCTGCGTCCGAATCGGGTGAACGAGCGATGTCGAAGTCCTTCGCTGCCAGCCAACCGGTAATCAGTCGTTCCCCGATCGTGCCGACCTGACGTGAAGGGCGAGTCTTGATCCAGGCGAATGGGCTTCCGAGCCATTGAAGCTCGTCCGCCGCGTAGTCAACCTGCAAGGTCGCAGAGATCGTCGCGAGCGCCGCAACCTCGGGGTCCACGATAGTTCTAGGTGCTGCCATTCCTAGAAAAGGCTTCCCTGTTCGATCGTTCGCTTGGCGGGCGCCGGCTTGGCCCCGACCACCTGCTCAATCTTGTGCGGAACGGCAGCGGCCTCCGGGACGGGCTTGACGTCCTGAGCCGGGGTAGCCGCGGGAACCGGAGACGCAACGACCTGCTCGCTCATGACCGTCCCAGCACCACTTCGGAACGATACGTCGTAGTTGGAGAAGCGTCGCCGCATCACGTCAATCGCTTCGGGGCTCTCGTCGACGAGGACGACATCGCGTCCCCACTGCGCGCCCGCCTCACCGAAGCTGCCGCTGCCCGCGAAGAAGTCGAGTAGTCGATCGCCGGGGCGCGAGTGTACGCGGACGATTCGCGTCAACACGCCGAGCGGCTTCTGCGTTGGGTAACCGGTCTTCTCCTTGCCGTTCGGACTCACGATCGTGTGCCACCAGCTGTCAGTCGGAGTCTTGCCACGAGCGGCCTTCTCCTCGCCGACAAGCGAGGGCGCCATGTACGGGATCCGATCGATCTCGTCGAAGTTGAAGCAGTAGTCGGTTGGGCTCTTCGCATACCAGAGGATCGTGTCGTGCTTTGGCGACCAACGGTTTGTCGCCCTTGCGCCGTAGTCGTAGGACCAGATGATCTCGTTGATGAAGCTCTCGCGTCCGAAGATCTCGTCGAGGAGTACCTTCGCGTAGTGAACCTCTCGGTAGTCGAGGTGAAGGAAGAAGCTTCCGCTCGGCTTGAGCAGCCGATGCGCCTGTTCAAGCCTCGGGGCGAGGAACTGAAGATAGTCGTCGAAGCGATCCGCGAACGAGCTCGAGCCGAGCACTGTCGTCCGGTACCGACGCCCCTGGAAACCTGTTCGGTCCCCTTCTTCGTCTCGCTCTGTCTTGATCCGGGTTCGCGACTGGGCTCGGCCGGTGTTGAACGGCGGATCGATGTAGATGAGGTCGAATGACCTCGCGTCGAAGTTCGAGATGATGGGCAGGTTGTCGCCCGCGAAGACTTCGATCTTCCCAGCCTGCTCTGGCGGTGTCGGCGGCGGGAAGGCGCGCATCTCGCTTGTGAGGGCGGCGCGCGGCGCTGCGGCTAGCCGAGCGGCTGGCTGCGGTGCCGGAGGTGTCGACGTGCTCCCGAAGACATACCGTGTTCCACGACGCTCCCCCTCCGAGTGAACGTACGTCGCGCCGAGCGGAAGCCCGCTCTTCGCCGCCATGCGGATTCGCACGAACGCTTCTTCTCCGCCGAGCACGCCTGAAAGAAGAGGGAGGAGGTCTGACTTCGAGAATCTGCGCCCAGCACTGCCGGGGTCAGTCGCGAGCGCGGCGACCAACTGTTCCAGGATGCTGGCGCTCTCCGTTCCGCTCTGAGTCATGACTTGCTCCTCCTCGCCACCTGCTGCTCCATCCACCGTTCGATATCGATGCGCTTGACTCTCCACTGGCCGCGCACCTTGAAGGCTGGGATCTCGTCCGCGTTGGCCATCGCGTAGACGGTCTTTTCGGCCAGCTTCAACAGGCTGGCCAGTTCCTTGATCGTGAGGACCTCGTCCAGCATTGCGCTCCGTTGCAGGGCATCAGGTTCCAAGCGGCGCCAACCTACACCAAAGGCGCAGTAGGTCAACGTTTGTTCAGGCTGCCGCGCGTGTGCGCGTGGGCGATCGCTCAAATTGGACGGCGTGGGGCGAACGTCGACTTTTCGCGTGTAAGATCTTATCCGTCAACTTTCGCCCGCAGCCTGGTTCGCCGTTGGGGCTTTGCAGCGCCTTCTCCCCTCCTGGGACGAGCTCATGACGAAGGACCCGGACGCAGCGCAGGCGTTCTACTCGGCCATCTGGGGCTGGACGATGAGAGCGCCGAAGGCCGATGACCAGACCGGCTACTGGCACGTCGCGCGCGAGGGCAAGATCGACTGCGGAGGTATGATGAAGGCGCACGAAGGCATCCCCTCGGCGTGGCTCTCGTACGTCGCCGTGGCCGACGTCGATACGGCCTTCGCAAAGGCGCAGGGCCTCGGCGCGAAGGCCGTCGTCGCGCCGCGCGACATTCCGGACACCGGGAGGTTCGCGGTCTTGAGCGATCCGACTGGCGGGGTGTTCGCGATCTACAAGTCCGCGCGGCACTGAGGGCCGCAGGCTCGTCCCCTCCGGACGACGACGCTCGTACGTGAAGCTAAAAGCCCTCTTCGGGTGACGGCCAGAGGACCGCCGGGCGAGTTAGCGTGTAGACTTCGCCGCACCTTGAGCTGGCGCACGCGGTTGTGGTGGGTCGTGGCTATGTCGCCCGTCCTCTTCATCTTCTACGCAAACTACTGTTTCGTGTGGAACCACTTCTACGCGCACGCGCCGTACCTGCATGACTCCGGCTGGTTCTCGTACACCGTCTACCGTCAGGGCCTCATGCCGCGGAACCCGCTCGCCGCCGGCGGCGTCGAGTACTCGTGGGGATGGCACGTGTCGCTGCTCGTCTCGCTCGCGTCGCTTGTCTCCTACGTTGTCCCCGTCGATCGCGTCGACTGGTACTGCATCTTCCAGGGGCTCGTCTACGCGCCGCTGGGCCTTGCCGTTCCCGCGCTCGTGCCGCTCTCTGCACGTGCGCTGCCGGCTCCGGGCGACGCGCGCCGGTGGTGGTGGCTATCCGCGCTCTTCGTGGCGGTCACTAACATCTGCGTCGGGTTCAGCGGTCAGGTGCTCGCGGGTGTTGGCTACCCGCACTTCGAGTTCCTCTCGGCGGCGGGCCTCGCGCTCATGCTCGCGGCGCTCTCGGTGGGCCGCGTCCGGCTCGCGTGGGTTGGCATTGCGCTGTCCATCGCCACGAGGGAGGACGGCGGTCTCCACGCTGGAATGCTGCTCCTCGCCGTCTTCGCGGCAGGGATGATGCGACGTCCGTTTCCGATCACGCGACGTCACTTGTTGGTGATGCTGGTCGTCTCGTTTGGCGCGACCTTCCTGGCATCGGCGGTGCAGAAGCGCTTCTTCGTGACGCCGAACGCCTGGGAGGTCTATCTGGTCGGCACGCCGCCGTACGCGCACATCACCTGGGAGGTCGTGAAGCACCGCGCTGTCGTCTTCGGCGATCGCTGCGGATTCATCTGGCTGCCCGTCCTTGCGACCGCGGTGATCGCCGCCGTTCGCCGCGACGCCCGCTACTTGCTCGGCTGGGTGGCGGGCGTGCCGTGGCTGTTGCTCAACTTCTTTGCGAAGCAAGAGCTGAAATCGGCATTCGAGCTCTACACCGGGTTCCCCTTTGTCGGGAGCGCCTTCTGGGTGGGCGCCTATGCACGCGCAGTTCTCGGGGAACGCGCGGCGCTTCGCTCTGTCTTCGCGCCCGTCGTCGCGGTGAGCCTTTCGTCTCTCGCGGGCTTTGCATATTCGTATCCGGGGCCGATGCGTAGCCTCGGTGGGAACGTCGTGGCTCAGCAAGGCGACATCGACGGTGCTGCCATGCGTCGGTACGCGCGGGCGCTTCGCGCGAACCCCCGCGCCTATGGCCGCATCCTGAGCGACGCCTCGGTGGCGTCCTGGACACTCGAGTCGATCGCGAGAGAAGACATCCTCGACGACGGCCTCACCAGGCGAGCCGACCTCAACGAGTTCCACGGCGTCACGTACTTCGATCAGGGCCTGATCGGCAACAGCATCTACAGCCTCCTCATCGCGGCGCCGTTCCCGGATTGCGGACGACTGCCCAGCACCCGCGTGGTGTACTGCTCGCGAGCCGGCGCGCTTCCTCCCGGGTTCGAGCCGAGCGATCCGGTGGCGTCGCACCTGATCGTCACCCCTAGCGGACGTCGAGAAGGTCAGGCGATCGTCGTCAGCGCCAACGCGCGCCCAGACATCGCGTTCTTCGGCCCGTTCATGCAGCTCGCGAGCGGCGGGTACCAGGCCACTTTCCGGATCTCGGAAGGGGAGTGTCGGGGTGACGGGGTGCCAGCGGCGGTGGATGTCCACGCCGGCAGGGTGATGAGCACGGCGAGCGTGGAGCCCGGCGCGCACGAGGTCTCGGTGTCGTTCGAGGTCGCTGCGCCTGGGCCTCTCGATCGCGTGGAGCTCCGTGGATGGTCCGGGAGGTGCGCCTACACCGTCGAGAGCGTCACGGTCCGCCGAACACCCAGCGTTTCTGGCCTTCCCCACGACGAAACGCGCTAAGCTTCACAGCAGGACTCAGGGTTTCATCATGATCGCAGCACCCCCCAAGGGACCAAACGGCACGAAACAAGAGCCCGAGGGCGGGGCGCCGCCGAGGTCCTCGCGTGCGTCGAAGATCCTCCAGACATTGAAGGAGAGCGTCCGCGTCCCGGAGCCGCGCGTTCTCGCGCCCGAGATCTACGGTAGCGCTGCCATCCGCAACATCGCGCGCGCGCTGCCTCCGGTGGAGCGAGCGTATGCACAGATCCGCTTCTCGATCCTCCGCCCCAAGTTGCTCAGCGTGATGGATCTGCTCCTCCCGGACGAGGGCAAGATCCTCGACATCGGGTGCGGCTTCGGCCTGTTCGCCGCGTACTTCGGCCAGACGCAGCCGAATCGCCACATCACCGGCATCGACCCGGACGAGCGCCGGATCAAGATGGCGGAGCGTGTGGCCGACAAGCTCGGTCTCGTGAACAGCTCCTTCATGGCGAAGGACGCGCGCGACATGGGCCTGGGCGGTCCGTTCGACGCCGCGTACATCCTGGACGTGATGCACCACATCCCCCGCGACGCGCAGGAGCCGCTGCTGGCGCGCCTGCGTGATCTGCTCACGCCGCACGGCACGCTCCTCATCAAGGACATCACCACTGAGCCTCACCTTGGGCTGAAGTTCACGGAGTGGATGGACCGCCTCATGGTCGGCTGGGACGAGCCGCTCGCGTACCGCCACCACCGCGATTGGGGCGCAATGCTCGTGCACCTGGGCTTCAAGGTGCGCATGGTGCGCGTGCCGGACGTGCTTCCGTACCCGCATGTTGTCATCGCCGCCACGAAGATCTAGCGGGGGCCCAGGGTGGGTCAGACCCAAACGACGTGGCCTGCGCGTTCGAGATGCGCGCTCTTCGGCGTGAGCGTCGGATAGATCAGCACGGTGACAAGAGCGCCGCCGTCCGCTCCACCTATCCCTATCGCCCAGGCACGATGATGCTTCGCCTCGCGACGATAGCCTCTGCCGCTGACCCGGATTGTGCGGCCTGCGGTCCCCTTGTTCGCCGCGCGCTCCTCGACGTCCTCAGGAGCAACTGGGTGCTTTCGCCGGGACGGTACGTCGGCTCATGGGGGCGCGACATGCAGATTGACGCCGACGCCTGCGAGGAGTGCACCGTGGATGTGACGCGCATCTCCGACGTCGTCACGTCGCTCTGCGATGACCACTGGGAAGGGGAGCCCGCGGGTTGCTTCTACCGAGCAAGCAAGCTGCGAGAAGCCGCGACCGCGATGCCGCCTGGGAAAGATCGGGCCGCTGCCGAGGCACGCTCACGCGCCGGCTTCGATGCGGCGTGCAAGGGCGGCGACGCCCGGGCCTGCTGGATGGTGGCGCAGGGCCTCGAGACCAGAGCTCTGGATCTCTGGAGTCATGCCCACCCGCATCAAGTCGACGCTGCACCGGCGGACTGGATGAAATCGCTGGCCGCATCGGAGCGCGCGAAGTGGAGCGCCGCGATAGGCACCGTTTGCAGCTCCACGGACGTGCTGCCCGAGGTGCGCAGGCGCGCTTGCGCTCGTCCCGAGCTCACGACCCCAGGGAGTGGATTTGGTGGAGCTCGCCCTTCTGCTCCGGCGGGCAGCTCGACGGACCCGGACGGGACGGCCGCGTGCATGGCCCGATGTGGGGCTCGAAACGACGCATGCGTGCGCGGCTGTGGTTCATCCGACGTGCAGTGTCAGTCGCGCTGTGTCAGCGCCCCCTGCCGCTGTAACTGTCTGGACGGCCTTCGTCATCTTCGCGGGCTTCAGCACCAGCGAGCACTTGCCGGTGACCTTCTTCTCGCGCACCTCGAACGGTAGATCGGACCACGGCGTGAAGATGGCGGCGGGATCCTGGAGCCAGCGGAGGACGTCGTTCGTGGTCGCCGACGCGGCGCCGCTGGCCGGCAGCGTGCCGGCGATGCTGATGTGCCGACGCCGCGGCGGCGCTCGATGACAATCGCCCGAGAGGTCCGCGGTCGCTGAAGTCCTGCCGGCGGAAAACGCGAAATCGCCTGGCTTTTCTCGCGTGAGGGGTCCAGTTACGGCGCCGGAACTGAG
>JANXLV010000324.1 GCA_025355005.1 Myxococcales bacterium
ATGGTGCCGCCGACGTTGTCGACGACGACGCGCGTCTGCGTGACGTACACCGTGGATGGCGACGACGCGCGGAACACGGCGATGGTATTGCGCTCGTCCTCGGTGCGGGCACCATCCGACAGCGGTGCGATCGGCGGCGCAACAGCGGAGCCCGCGCCCGTGACGATTGGCTGTGCCGGCGGAGGTGTGTCCGCGCTTGGCGTGGGGGCACTGGGCGTGCACGACGCCGCGAGCTCACTGAAGACCGCGCACGCGAGAATGGTCAGGGTCACCTTGCGTAGGATCATGTGGGTCGATTCTAATTCGCCTGCGCGAAATATGGCCCCGGTTCTTATTTCTGCCGGCCGGGGCGCCGACATCTTGCAGCAGATCTAGTAACATCAGAACGTCATGACTATTCCGAGCAGCGGCGCGCTCATCGGGGGGCTCCGCATTCGCGCGTGGGCCGCCGTTGTGGCGTCCGCTCTCGCGCCTGCGCTCGTGCTTGCTGCGCCTGCCTGCAATCCGCGGGGCACCAGCGGCGGCAACGACGTGGATGCGGGGCCCGCTGCTCAGGGGAGCGTGGTCACCACTGCGGCGAAGGTACCTCCGCCTCTTCGCTCGCCGCACCCCGCGGCGCCCTCGCTGCCCGATCTACCGGCGCTCTCCGCGCACGTCGCGCCCGTCGCCAAGCCTCCCCAGCAGAGCGTGACGTTGTTCGGCAACTGCAAGGGCACGTGGAACGGGACGGAGCTCGCTGCGACGGGGTGCGGAGCCGCCGCGCACCTCCTTGGCATCGCAGACCAGGGCGCGGTCGCGCTCGTGTCCGAGACCGTACTTCCGGGCTCGCGCGTGGGACTGCCGGCGGTCGTCGATCATCGGCTAGACGGTACGGAGGGCGCCGTTCGCAACCAGACCACGGCTCCGTCGTGCACGGCCCTGGCCGCCGCATCGGCGATCGATCATGCGGTCGCGCGCTGGCTCGGCAAGGCCGCGCACGTCAGCGCGATGCAGATCTGGTCGCGCTACCGCACGCCGTACGAGGCGAAGACCGTGAGCGAGAACCTGGAGCAGGGTATCGCCGCCGAGGAGGACTGGCCGTTCGACGCGAAGGCCGCCGTCCTCATGATGCCCTGCGACGACTCGAAGAAGCCCGGGACATGCGGCGTGCTACCGGACCCGAAGAAGGTCGACCTGGTCTCGAAGCGCTCCGTCGCATTGTTCACGCGCGCGCAGCGCCTGGAAAAGACGGACACCGGCGCGCTCGAACAGCGCCTCGCGTCGGGGCAGGACATCGTGGTCACGCTCGATCTGCCTGACACCTTCGCGCCCGTCGGAAAGGCGAACGCACGCTACATCCCGCACTACACGGATGCGTCGAAGGACTCCGGTCACGCGATGCTCGTCGCGGGGTATGCCTCCGTGAAAGGCGGCGCGTACTTCCTCCTGCACAACAGCTGGGGCCCGAACTGGGGCGACGGCGGCTACGCCTGGATCCACGAAGAGACCCTCAAGGCACACCTCGACGAGGCGCTCGTGCTGGACGCGGAGCCGCTGTCATTCGAGGCGGCCGTGCGTCCCAAGCGAAGGCGCGGTGAGGTCACCTGCATAGGCGACCTGGTGCCCGACAGCATCACCGGCAACTGCACGAAGGCCTGCGCGGATGGAAGCCCGAGGCACGCGGACGTGTGCCCCGCCGCGAAGGAGACCTGCCCTGCCGGCTACATCAACCTGACCGGCTCGTGCGTGCGAGCAGCCCCGGTGGCAAGAGGCTCCACCCCCGATGGCCTGGTTGCGTTCCAGTGTGGCATCGGAGGCTGCTCGTACACCGTGCCGCGCTCACTGGATGCAGGTTGCACAGGCTCCGTCTGCAAGGCCTCGTGCCCAGCGCCGGAGTTCCGCCTGGCAAAGGACGCGTCCGGACTCACGTGCATCGAGTAGGTCGAGGTCCGCGTCTTGACCTTCTCCGTTCGCGGAACTAACCGGTCCTGCGTGATTCCCGCTCTGCTCCGCCGCCGCGCAGTCCTCGGGCTCGTGCTCGCTTGTGGTGTGGCGCTTGTCGGTTGCAGTAACGGTGACAGCGGTACGTCGTTTCACGGCGCGAAGCTCGGGATGGCTCCTCGCGACGTACGGGATCGGTTCGATCTTGCTGCGCTCGGCGCGTTCAAGATCACGTCGCCTGGGGACGAGCTCGTTCTGGACTGGGCTCCCTCGCGAACGGGGGAGGGCACCGTGGAGTCCGCTCGCTTCGAGTTCCATGCGGGGATGCTCGTCGCGGTGCGCGCGAGGCTCGCGCAGCGCGATCCGGAGGCCGCGGGTTCGCCGCTCCTCGCGACCAAGACCGCCGTCGTCGCCCGCACGCGCGCAGAAGGTGTAGGTTACACGCTTCTTGCTCGCGATTGTCCGACGCACCGCGACGAGGAAAAACGGCTGCTCCAGCAGGGGCCATGAGCCTTCGCCAATGATGAGGGCGCCGCGCTGAGGTCCTGCTAGCGTGTTCCTCATGAGGCGGGGATTTCTTCCTTCGGCGTTCGCGGTCGCTGTTGCGCTGGTAGCGTGCGGAGGCAGCACGACGACGGATCTGTTCAACACGTCGGGCGGCGCGGATGCTGCCGGTGGCACGGGCGGCGACGGCGCGGTCTCCGCGGACGGCAGCACCTCCGGCGACCTCGACGGCGCGACGCCCGGCAGCGACGGCGGCAACGGCGGCACGGACGGGAGCACCGGTGGAACTTGTCCGTCCCCCGCGGGAACCGTTGCGGGAGATGGCGGCCTCACCTGCAATGGCGTGACGCTCCAGGGCAGCCCCCTCACGACGAACTGCCACCTGGGCCCCGCGCCCATCGCCAAAGGCGGCACCATCGCTGATGGCCTGTACGTGCTCGACCAGCTGGATTTCTACGGGGATGCGAACAGCTGTCCGAAGGAGCAGGAGCGGATCGTCTGGGATATCTGCGGCAGCAAGTGGTCGTCGGTACAGAGCACCGGCATGGGCTCCGTCTACTACAACGTGGACGTGACTCCAGGCGCTGGCCTGGGACAGATCACGCTGGACCTCACCTGCCCGACGAGCACGATGGTGCAAGAGCACTACGACGCGGCCAAGGACACGCTCACGCTCTACATCAACATCAACAACGGCGTACGCCTCGACCGCTTCAAGCGGCAGTAGGGCCGTTGCTGTTTCAGGACGCGGTTGTGATCTTTGCGCGGCGGTCGAGGACGTAGCCGTCGTCTCGGGTTCGCAGGACGTCGCGTAGACCGAACGAGCGGAGCGTGGCGATGGCGACGCGCAGGCGCTTGCTTGCGGCATCCGGATGCAGTTTTTCTCCTGGCCAACCCGCCGCGAGGAGCGCGTCCTTGTCGAGCGCGACCTCGCCCTCTTCGGTCGACGCCTGGAGCAACGCGCGCAGGATTCGCTTCAGTGAGCCACGTCGCGTGAGGTCTTGTCGCTTGCCGCCGATCTCGAACCACTCACCGTTCGCCGCGACCACGAGCGCGCGCGCGTCGGCCCCGTCCTTTGCGGGCGCTTCTTCCAGGACGCCGCGGAGCGCCGCGCGAAGCATGCGGAGCGAGAACCGCGCATCCAGCGACGTCCGAACGAGCTCGTTGCGCGGCCCTTCGTCCTTGTCGAGGTCCGCGATGAGCGCGCGCGTTCTGGCCTCTCCGCCTGCTGCATCGCCAGCGTCGCGTGCGCGACGTAGCGCGACCGCCGCCCCGTGCAGGAAGACGATCACACGCACGAACGGAGTGTCACCGTGCAGCGCGCTCTTCTTCGCTTGCTCCAGATAGCCCTCGGCCGAAGGCAGATCGCCGTACATCGCCTCAAGCGCCGCGGACGTCGCCGCCAGCACCGCCGTCTGACGATTCGCCGGAAAATGTCGGAAGAAGGCCTCCGCCTCGCCATAGTGGCGCCGCGCGAGGTCGGGCTTTCCGGACTCGAATGCGACGTCGCCGAGCGCGCACGCGTACACGGCCTCGTAGTGTGGCTCGTGCGCGTCGTGGAACCGCGAGATGGCCTCCGTGAGCAGCTCCGTCGCGCGGTCCATGTTGCCCAGCTCTTGCTCGAGCTGCGCAAGGTTGCCGAGAGAGAGTGAATAGAGCCAGCTGTCGCCGATGCGATCGCACAGCGCGCGCGACCGCTCGTTGTACGCGCGGCCCTCCGTCTGGTGCCCGAAGTCGCACTCGAGGCGGCCCATGCACGCGATGTTCATCGCCATGAGCCGCGGCAGGTCGAGCGACGCGAGCGCAGCTTGGGCCTCCACATGACACGCCCACGCGTCCTTTGCGCGACCCTGGTAGCGGAGCTGGATCCCCTGGTAAACAAGGGCAAGCGTGCGCACCCCAGGAGGAATGTCCGCCATGGCGAGCAGCGTGGCGAGGTCCTTCTGGTTCTCAAGGAAGCGACCGAGCGTGTTCCACAGGAACTGGCGCGCGAACAGGATCCGAACGGAGAGCTGGCGCGACACGTTCGACGCGAGCGCACGTGTGAGCACGCTGATGCACGGTTCGACCCGCGTCTCCTGCAGCAGCGAGAGCCCCACGGCGAGCTCGGCCGCGGAGCTTGCGCTCTGTCCGTCGTCACCGTTCCACGGCCGCTCCGTCAACCACGCCAGGGCGGCGAGGAGGTTCTCGCGATCACGCGTGAGCTTCACGCGCAGTCCGCTGTCGGGCTCGGCGCCCTGGAACATCCGCGACTCGTTGAACGGCCGCATTGCCTCCGCGTAGGCAAGCGCGTGCCGCATCTTGACGGCATCATCGAAGCCGGAGGGCATCGCGCCGAGCTTCTTGGTCGCGTACTCACGGATGCTCACGTAGAGCGCAAGTCTTCCGCCCTCTGTCGCGTGCACGAGCGATTTGTCGCGCAGCGCGGACAGAAGCGAGAGGCCGTCCGCAGCGCCGATCACGCGCTCTGCCTCCTTCGGGCCGAAGCTGCCCGCGAAGACCGCGCACGACACGAGGGCGCGCTGCTCGTCTTCGGAGAGCAGGTTCCACGACCAGTCGATCGCCGAGGACAGCGTTGCATGTCGGTCATCGGCTGCGTTCGCGCGCTGCGACAGGATGTCGGTACGCAGCCCGAGCTCCCGCGCCAGGTCCGCGGCGCTCATCACCCGGGTGCGTGCGGCGGCGAGCTCGATCGCGAGGGGGATCCCGTCCAGCCTGCGCACCACTCGCGCGATCGCAGCGGGATCGTCGCCAGGGTCTCCACCTGCTGCGCGTGCGCGTGTGACGAACAGCCGCACGGCGTCTCGCTCCCACGCCGTGTCCGCCTTCTCGCCATCCTCAGGACAACCCAGCGGCGGAAGCTCCAGCACCTCTTCGCCAGGAACGCCGAGCCGCTCGCGCGACGTGACGATCACCGTGAGCTCCGGCGCCGAGCGGCACCACGCAGCGACCAGCGGCGCCGACGACGCGATCTGCTCGAAGTTGTCCAGCACGAGGAGCGTCGGGCCCAGCTCCGCGAGCGTGGCGCGTAGCTGCGCGTCCACGTCGTTCGCCGCGAGGTGCAGGCTGTGGGTCCGCTCGCGCCAGAGCGAGGCCACGGCGAAGACGAGCCCCAGATCATCCTTCGCCTGCGTCAGATCGCAGAACCACGCTCCGCCCGCCGCCTCGTAGCGCACCGCGAGCTCGTCCAGGCATGCCTCCGCGAGGCGCGTCTTGCCCATGCCGCCGGGCCCGAGGATGGTGACGACGCGCGCGCCGCCCTCGATCCGGGCGCGCACCTGCGCAAGCTCGTCCTCGCGGCCGATGAACGACCCCATCTGGGCCCGCGCGTTGGTCTTCCCGGCACGCGCCCCGGCAGGTGCTTCGAACGCGCTGGAGCGGGCTCGCTGGATCACCGGGTGTTAATGACACGGCTAGACCCGCGATCCCGCGCAATTTTTACGCGATCCGCCCGACTCATCCGTGCTCGGCCAAAAAACCAAAGGACAACAGTTGTGCCCGGCTTGCCCATCGCTCTATAAGGTCGACGACTTCGCGGGTCGGCAGCATTGTCCCGCCTCCACGATTCGCGTGACCGGCCCTACAGAGACGGGTTCACGGAGACAGTCCCAAAGCGGAAAGTCGTGAAATGCAGCTCTTTTCGAAATCGCTGAACAAGCTTCCCATCATCGCGGGCGTCATCGGCGCCCTGGTGGGCCCGGTCGTCATCCTCGGCGTCTGGTATTACGTCACCCCGAAGAACTTCCAGGTTGGCTACGCGCCCACGCAGCCGGTGCCGTATTCGCACCGCCTCCACGTCGGCCAGATGGGCATGGACTGCCGCTACTGCCACTCCAACGTCGAGAAGAGCGCCAAGGCGATGATCCCGCCCACGCAGACGTGCATGGGTTGCCACGCCATGATCCGCACGGACAGCGCGAAGCTCGCGCCCGTTCGCAAATCGTGGGAGACGGGCAAGCCGGTGGAGTGGGTGCACATCCACAAGCTGCCGGACCACGTGTACTTCAATCACAGCGTGCACGTGGCCGTCGGCGTCGGCTGCAAGACCTGCCACGGCCGCATCGACCAGATGGAGATCGTGCGCGCGGACCAGCCGCTCAGCATGGGATGGTGTCTCGATTGCCACCGTGACTACAAGCCGAACCTTCGCCCCAAGGGCGAGGTGACGAACATGAACTGGACTCCGGAAATGGCCGCCGGCTGGGCGCCTCCGGACAACCTCAATCCGCCCACTCACTGCTCCGGGTGCCACCGATGAGTCGCCGTCTACCGTACGAGTTCCAGAAGCCCGCCGACGGATCGAAGGTCTTCTGGCGCAGTCTAGAAGAAAAAGCGAATCCCGACGTCTACGCGAAGCAGTCGGCTGCGGAGTTCCCGCAGGGCGTGGGCCCGCTCGAAAAAGGGGAGCAAGCGGACAAGACCTCGCTCTCGCGTCGCGGCTTCGTGACGCTCGGTGCCATCACCGCCGCGCTCGCGGCCGAGGGCTGCGCGCGTCGTCCCGTCGAGAAGATCCTGCCGTACACGAAGATGCCGGAGTATTCGATCCCGGGCCTCTCCTATCACTACGCCACCGTGCACCGCTCGCGCGGTGATGCGGTCGGACTCCTGGTGGAGAGCCACGACGGCCGCCCCACCAAGATCGAAGGCAACCCGAGCCACCCGTCCAGCCTCGGCGCGACGGACGCGATGACGCAGGCGACCATCTTCAACCTCTACGATCCGGATCGCTCGCGCGGGCCGCGCAAGCTGCACGCGAGCGGCAACGCCACGTGGGCCGAGCTCGACGCTGCGTTCGCAGAGATCGTCCGCACGAACCTCGGTGACCGCGGCGCGCGTCTGCGCGTCCTCGCCGAGCCCACCAACTCGCCCACGTTCCAGCGCATGCGCGAGGCGGTTCGTTCGCGCTTCCCGCTCGCCAGGTTCCACACGTTCACGCCCGTGAACGAGAGCGAGGCGCGCGAGGGCTCCAAGATCGCCTTCGGTCAGGCCTTCAACGCCGTCGTCGACTACGCACAGACCCGCACGATCGTCGCGGTGGACTCGGATTTCCTCGGCACCGAGCCGGGCAACGTCCGCGCCACGAAGGGCTTCGCAGCCTCGCGTCGGGTGCTCTCTCCCAAGGACGACATGTCCCGCCTCTACGTGGTCGAGCCCGTGCTCACCACGACCGGCGCCACCGCGGATCACCGTCTCCGTCTGCCTGCGCGCGACGCTGGCAGCTACCTCCTCGCGCTCGCGAAGGAGCTCGTGACGCAGAAGATCGATCTGGGCGACGCTGCCGGTTCGGTCTCCAAGGCGCTGGACGTTCCGGGCGTCAGCAAGCAGTGGATCGGCGTCGTCGCGAAGGATCTCGCCGCAAACAAGGGCAAGTCCGCGATCGTCGTTGGCTCACGCCAGCCTGCGTGGGTCCATGCGCTCGCGCACGCGATCAACGTCGGTCTTGGCAACGCGGGACAGACGGTCTCGTACTTCCCGGTCGCAGAGCCCACGGAGCTCGACCAGCAAGCCGACATCAAGGCGCTCGCCGCCGACATCGAGGCCAAGAAGGTGGGCACGCTGCTCATCCTCGGCGGAAACCCCGTCTACGACGCGCCGCATGACACCAAGTTCGACGCACGCCTCCGCGAGGTCACGACGTCGGTCCACCTGTCCTCTCACTACGACGAGACCAGCGAGCTCTCCACCTGGCACGTCCCGCTCGCGCACGAGCTGGAGACCTGGGGCGATCAGCGTGCGCTCGACGGAACGCGCAGCGTCCAGCAGCCGCTCATCGCGCCGCTCTTCGGTGCGCGCTCGGAGATCGAAATTCTCGCGCGCCTCGCAGGCGATCCGAACCCCGGCGGTCACGAGCTCGTGAAGGCCACCGTGAAGGCCGCCATCGCGAACCCGCTCGATCTCGATCGCACGTGGAACAACGCGCTCAAGCGCGGCGTCCTCCAGGCCGCGATGCCTCCCTACGGCGCGCCTGCCGTGAAGGGCCCGGACATCGCTGGTGCGATCAACACCGCCATGGGCAAGGCGAAGAAGCCGGTCGGCGCGGACAACGTCGAAGTGTCGTTTGCCGCGGATCCCAAGCTCCTCGACGGACGCCACGCGAACAACATGTGGCTCCAGGAGCTGCCCGATCTGCTCACGAAGATCACGTGGGACAACGTCGCGCAGATCTCTCCCAACACGGCGAAGGCCATGGACCTCGCATCGGGGGACGTGGTTCGCCTCTCGCGCGCGGACGCGGGGCAGCCCATCGACGTGGCCGTCTGGATCCAACCTGGCACCGCGGACAACGCGTTCGCGCTCACGCTCGGCTGGGGTCGGCAGGTCGCCGGCCGCTACGGCAACAAGCACGGCTTCAACGTCTATCCGCTCCGCACCACGGACGCGATGGGCTTCGTCGACGGCGTGAAGGTCCAGAAGCTCGCCTCTGCAGAGAAGGAAGCCATCAAGGACAAGCTCGCGCACCCCGGTCTTGCTGGCGGTCCGTCGCCCGCGCCCGGTCGCACCGGTCCGGACGATCCGTTCGAGGCAGAGTCACAGCGATACAAGATCAGCCAGACACAAGAGCACGACGTCATGGAAGGTCGCCCCGACGCGATCGACGCCACGCTCGCCGAGTACCGCGACAACCCGCGTTTCCCGCAGTTCTCTTCGGAGGCCCACAATCGCCGCAGCGGCGCGGTCCAGCCCAAGGTCCTACCGCTCTGGTCCAAGCGCAAGTACGAGGGCCTCAAGTGGGGCATGGCCATCGACCTCAACGCGTGCACTGGTTGCAACGCGTGCGTCATCGCTTGCCAGGCAGAGAACAACATCCCCACGGTCGGCAAGGAGCAGATCGAGCGCGGCCGCGAGATGTACTGGATCCGTCTGGACCGCTACTTCACCGGCACCGAGCACGACCCGCTGGTCAACCTGCAGCCCGTCGCGTGCGTCCACTGCGAGGAAGCGCCCTGCGAGAACGTCTGTCCGGTCAACGCCACGGAGCACAGCCCCGAAGGCCTGAACGACATGGCGTACAACCGCTGCATCGGCACGCGCTACTGCGCGAACAACTGCCCCTACAAGGTCCGCCGCTTCAACTTCCTGAACTACAACGGCGACGACGGCGTGATTCCGGATACGGAGAAGATGCACTTCAATCCGAACGTCACCGTGCGCATGCGCGGCGTCATGGAGAAGTGCACGTACTGCGTACAGCGCATCGAGGAAGGGAAGATCGCCTCGCGCCGCGACGGCAAGCCGATCAAGGAAGGCGATCCGAACGGCATCACCATCCAGTCCGCCTGCCAGCAGGTGTGCCCGGCTGATGCGATCGCCTTCGGCGACCTGAACGACAAGGACTCGCGCGTCGCGACGCTCGCCCGTCGTGATCGCAACTATTACCTGCTCGCGGATCTCGGTACCGGGCCCCGCACCAGCTACCTCGGCAAGCTCCGCAACCCGAACCCGGAGATGGGCTGAACCATGAGCTCAGTAAACCTCCCCATCAAGTCGATCGGCGAGACGCCGCTCACCGCTGAAGGCACCACCTTCCGCTCCATCACCGAGACCGTCTCTCGCGTGACCGAGAACCCTGCGCCGCGTGGCTGGTGGATCGCCTTCCTCATGGCGTCGTCGTTCCTCGGCATCATGACGATGGCCATTGGCTATCTGTTCTGGATGGGCGTCGGCGTGTGGGGCAACAACGCCCCCGTCTACTGGGCCTGGGACATCACGAACTTCGTCTGGTGGATCGGTATCGGTCACGCCGGCACGCTCATCAGCGCCGTTCTCTTCCTGTTCCGTCAGAAATGGCGCACGGCGATCAACCGGTTCGCAGAGGCGATGACGATCTTCGCCGTCATTTGCGCCCTTGTTTTCCCGGGCATTCACGTCGGCCGCGCATGGCTCGCGTACTACATGTTCCCGCTCCCGAACGAGATGAGCATCTGGCCGAACTTCAAGAGCCCGCTCATCTGGGACATCTTCGCCGTCAGCACGTACGCGACGGTGTCGACGCTCTTCTGGTTCGTCGGTCTCATCCCCGACCTCGCGACGCTGCGTGATCGCGCAAAGAGCCCCCTTCGCCGCAAGATCTACGGCGCGCTCGCCCTGGGCTGGCGCGGCAGTAACCGCGCGTGGCAGAACTACGAGCGCGCGTACCTGATCCTGGCGGCCCTCTCCACGCCGCTGGTTCTCTCCGTGCACTCGGTCGTTTCGTTCGACTTCGCGACGTCGCTCATCCCGGGCTGGCACACGACGATCTTCCCGCCGTACTTCGTCGCCGGCGCCGTGTTCTCCGGCTTCGCGATGGTCATGACGCTCATGCTCGTGACCCGCGCGGTGTATGGCGTGCGCAGCATCGTGATGATGAAACACCTCGAGCTGATGAACAAGATCATGCTCACCACGGGCAGCCTCGTTGGCTACGCGTACGGCATGGAGTTCTTCATCGCCTGGTACTCGGGCGACCAGTACGAGCAGTGGCTCTTCTTCCACAATCGCGCGAGCCTGGATGGCCCGTTCTCGTGGGCCTACTGGATCATGATCAGCTGCAACGTGCTCTCACCGCAGGTGTTCTGGTTCAAGAAGATGCGCACCAGCATCCCCGTGATGTTCGTCGTGTCGATCCTCATCAACATCGGCATGTGGTTCGAGCGCTTCGTCATCATCGTGACGTCGCTGCACCGCGACTTCCTGCCGTCGTCGTGGGGCTACTACAAGCCCACGCTCATCGACATCTTCACGTACCTGGGGACGCTCGGCCTGTTCTTCACGCTGTTCCTCCTCTTCATTCGCTGGATCCCGATGGTCGCCATCTCCGAGGTGAAGGGCGTCCTTCCCGAGGCGGATCCGCATCACGACGCTCACGCGTCTCACGACGAGTCGCACGAAGATGGGCACGACGAAGCCGTCGGAACGCCTGCCATCGTGGCAGCTGAGGCGGAGGAGTAGGATGTCAGCCCCCCAGAAGAAGCGAGCCGCGGGCCGCGAAAAGAAGCCCGCTCTGTACCTGGCGGAGTTCAACTCCGCCGGCGAGATCCTCCACGCCGCGCAGAAGACTCACGCGGCCGGCTACAAGAACTTCGACACCCACACGCCGTTCCCGGTCCACGGGATGGATGACGCGATGGGTCTCTCGGACTCGAAGCTCGGTCTCATCGTCTTCCCCATCGGCCTCATGGGCACCATCGGCGCGTTCTCGATGATGATGTGGATGAACGGCTACGACTACCCGATCGTCATCGGCGGAAAGCCGCCCACGTCGATCCCTTCGATGATCCCGATCATGTTCGAGCTCACGGTCCTCTTCTCTGCCTTCGCGACCGTGTTTGGCATGTTCCACCTGAACCAGATCCCGCGGCACCACCACCCGATCTTCACGTCTGATCGGTTCGCGGGCTTCTCGGACGACAAGTTCTTCCTCTCGATCGAAGCGGAGGACCCCAAGTTCGACGTGGAGAAGACCAAGACGTTCATCGCGGGCCTTCACGCATCCCATGTCGAGCTCGTGTTCGATGACGACAAGACGGTCGAGGAAGTCTCCTCTGGCCACGCGGAGGCGCACTGATGTCCGCCATGATGAAGAGTTTTGCTGTCAGCGCCGTCGCGCTCGCCGCGGTCTCCGGAATGGCGGGCTGTCGCGGACAGACCACGAAGGACACCCCCATCGTCGGTATCCGCAACATGTACGACCAGCCCAAGTTCGACATCCAGGAGGAGCAGGAAGATCACCTGTTCGAGGACGGTCGGACGATGCGCCCCATCGTTGCGGACACGGTCTCGCGCGAGCGTGAGGTCGACATTCGCTACGCCGAAGGTCGCACCGAGGACAACAGCGGCTGGGTGCTCACCATCCCGGACGCGATGGTGAAGCGGAGCGGCGGCTGGGACAAGATGGTCCAGCGCGGGCAGGATCGTTACAACATCTTCTGCGCGCCCTGCCACGATCAGAGCGGCAGCGGCAACGGGCTCGTGAAGAAGCGCGCTGTGCTCAGCGGGGCCACGGCCTTCGCGCCGGTCAGCCTTCACCAGGATCGTCTGCGCCACATGCCGGATGGGCAGCTTTTCGCCACCATCACCAACGGCAAGAACAACATGCCGCCGTACGGCTGGCAGATGGTCGTCGAGGATCGCTGGGCGATCGTCAGCTACGTCCGGGCGCTTCAGTTGAGCCAGGCCAAAACGGAGTCGAACCTGTGAGCGACAAATCAAACGACAAGGACAAGTCCGGGTCCGTGGCCACGAAGGGGTCGACCTCCGAGTTCGCCTTGCCGGCCTCGTGGGCCAACGTCTGGAAGATCTGCGCAGCCGTGGGGCTCGTGGGCATCGGCATCACCGCCGCGCAGATGTTCGGCTCGGACGGCGCGCGCGCGGGTTATTCGTACCTCTTCGGGTACAACGTCTTCCTCACCATCGCGCTCGGCATGCTATTTTTCGTGCTCATCCAGCACCTGACGAGCGCCGGCTGGAGCGTCACGGTGCGTCGCACGGCGGAGTTCTTCGCGATGGGCCTTCCGGTCTTCGCGCTCCTCTTCCTGCCTATCCTCATGAAGGCGGACGCGATCTATCCGTGGACCCAATCGCCGCACGAGGGCAAGGGACACGAAGAGAAGGCTAGCCACGAGGAGAAGGAAGGCGCGCTCGGTCTTCCGTTCGTCAACGAGGCCCACGCGCAACCTGCTGCACCCGCAGCGGCAGCTCCGGCGGGCGCTGCATCCGCGAAGGAGCACGACGACGGCACTGGCAAGGGCCAGGGCAACGGTAAGGGCGCCGGGCGCGGTGACGGCAGTGGCGCGAACGTCGAAGGTCGCAAGGCCCACGAGGCCGGCGCTGAAAAGCACGAGGCACACGACGACGGCACCGGCGGCGGCAACGGTGACGGTCATGGCAAGGGCAAGGGCAACGGCAGCGGCGCCCCGCACGAAGGCGGCGCGCACGCAGGCGGCCTGTCGCACCATGGCGACGCGCTCGAGCACGAGCACGCCGAGATCATGGAGGCCAAGCAGAAGGGCTGGCTCAACAAGAACTTCTGGTACGTGCGCGCGGCTGGCTACTTCGCCATCTGGTCGGTGCTCGCGTGGTTCTTCTTCGGCAACTCCACGAAGCAGGACAAGTCGAAGGATCCGAAGCTCACCACGACCTCCCAGAAGTGGGCGCCGCTGGGCACCTTCGCGTTCGGTATCTCGCTGACGTTCGCGGCCATCGACTGGCTCATGTCACTCGACCCGATGTGGTTCTCCACCATCTACGGCGTGTACATCTTCGCGACGTCCGTCGTCTCCAGCCTCGCGCTGATCATCGTCGTGACGATGATGCTCCGCAAGGACGGACCGCTCTCCAAGGTCTTCACCAAGGAGCACTACCACGACCTCGGGAAGCTTCTTTTTGGCTTCAACGTCTTCTGGGCGTACATCGGCTTCTCCCAGATGATGCTCATCTGGTACGCCGCGCTCCCCGCAGAGACGCCGTTTTATCACAAGCGCTGGGAGACCCCGTCTTCGCTCACCGTGGGCAACCACTCCGGTGATTTCTGGACCAACGTCAGCGTGGCGCTCGTCGTCGGGCACTTCGTGATCGGCTTCCTGTTCCTCATCTCGCGCAACACGAAGCGTCGCCTTCCCGTGCTCCAGGTCGGCGCACTCTGGATGCTGCTCATGCACGTGCTCGACATGTACTGGTTCGTGCTGCCCAACTTCGAGCCGAACACCAAGGCCGCAGGGTTCTCCTTCGCCTTGACCGATGTCACCGCGCCGCTCGGCGTCGGCGGCATCTACTTCGCGGTCGTCTTCTACATGATGACGAAGCACGCGCTCATCCCCACCGGCGACCCGCGCCTTGCGCGCTCCATCGCGTTCCTGAACGCCTGAGCCGAGGACACACATGGCACACGACCAAACACCGCCGCGGATGAAGCTGATCCTTCAGATCGCGATCGCCACGCCCCTCCTCCTGATCGGCCTGAAGTACGTCCTCGACTCCTACTTCATCTGGATGAGCGAGGAAGCGCTGGCCGAGAAGATGGCGCCCACGACGGAGCTCAACAAGCTGCGCGAGGGCGAGAAGAAGAACCTGACGTCGGGCCCCATGCCCATCACCGCAGCGATGATGGAGATCAGCAAGGGGCGCTCGGAGCAGGGCGGTCCGGAGCTCATCGCGCCGCAGCAGTCCGACGACACCGGCGCGCTCACTGGCTGGACCAAGCTGCCGCGCTCGTTCGAGCTGCCCGTCAACCTGGCGATGGACGCGGGCGCCATGCCCACACCCATGGTGACGGATGCGGGTGCACCCGGCGCGACCGATGCTGGCAAACCCAGGCCGGCCGGTGACGCTGGCGCACGCGGCCACTGACAGAGAGAACTCGTAACGACCCCATGAACCGCTCCCTCCGAAACCTCCTTCTGCTCGCGCTCGTGGCGCTCGGCCTCGCATGGCCGGGTTCCGCGCGCGCCGTGCCGATCGGCGGGAATCATTCGGGCGCGGGGATCCCGGAGGGCGTGCCGCCCGAGGTCGCGGACGTCGGCGTGAACGAGCACCTCAACGAGAAGCTGCCGCTCGACGCGCACCTCCGTGACCACACCGGCAAGGACGTCGTGCTCGGTGACTTCTTCGGCGGCACCTCATCGACGTCATCCACGGGCGCGCACACCTCGCCCAAGCCGGTGGTCTTCTTCTTTGCGTACTACTCGTGCCCCGTCGTCTGCAGCCTGATCCTCGACGACGCGATGAAGTCGTTGAACGACGTCTCCTGGTCGCTCGGCCGCGACTACGACATGGTCGTCGTCAGCATCAACCCGCGCGAGACCACGGAGCGCGCGGCAGCCAAGCGCCAGTCGCTCATCAATTCGTACGTCCGTGGCTCTGCGGAGGACGGCATCCACGTCCTCACCGCCGACCAGCCCACGATCGAGCGCCTCACGAAGGCCGCAGGGTTTTCGTACCACTACGACGCGGACCAGGATCAGTTCGCACACGCGTCGCTGATGATGATCGCGAAGCCCGACGGGCAGCTCGCGCGCTACCTCTACGGGCTGGAGTTCCCGCCGAACGACGTGAAGCTCGCGCTGTTCGAGGCGTCCGAGGGACGCAGCATCAACACGGTCGAGCAGATCATCCTCTACTGCTACCACTACGACCCGAAGGGCGGAAAATACGTCCTGGTCGCGTCGCGCGTGATGCAGATCGGCGCCGGAATGACCGCGGTGATCCTCGGCTCCGTGCTCGCCCTGTTCTGGCTCAAGGAACGCAAGAAGTGGCGCCGCGCCAAGGCGAACGCCGAGAACGCGCTTCGTGATCCCCGACGGGGGAAGAACTCTGCCCAGGACACTGGGCCCCTTGAAGATGGAGAACCGCTCCCCGTGGGAACGGGAAGGTAGCTAGCTCATGATCCTTGCCCCCGAGACATTTCAGCTCCCCAGGTCCATGTCGGCAGAGGCCCCGTCGGGCGACGCGCTGTACATGGACATCTACTGGTTCAGCCTGGTGTTCCTCGTCCTCATCACCGGGGCGATGCTCTACTTCGTCGTGAAATACAGGCGGAAGAAGGGCGTCCGCCCGGAGCGCACGCGCGACCTCACGAAGCTCGAGATCTTCTGGACCATCACGCCGCTGATCTTCCTGGTCATCATCTTCCACGTCTCGTTCGAGACATACGTGAAGAACGCGACCGCCGCCGAAGGCGCCATGGAGATCCGCGTGCGCGGGAAGAAGTGGTCCTGGGAGTTCGAGTATCCGAACGGCAGCCGCGAGGCGAAGGAGCTGACCCTTCCGGTGAACAAGCCCGTGAAGTTCATCCTCTCCTCGGACGACGTCATTCACAGCTTCTTCGTCCGCGAGTTCCGCGTGAAGCGCGACGCGGTCCCGGGCCAGTACTCGTACATCGCCGTGACCCCCACGGAGCTCGGCGACGCGCAGATCTTCTGCGCAGAGTTCTGCGGCACCAGTCACTCGGACATGCTCGGCACGGTGCACGTCGTCACGGACGAGCAGTTCCGGAAGCACCTCGACGAGATGGACAAGATGCCCGAGGTCTGCGGAGACACGGGCAAAGAGCAGTGCACTCCGGCGCTCTGGGGTCGCACGCTGTTCGTGAAGAACGGTTGCCCCACGTGCCACTCAGTCGACGGATCGAAGGGCAACGCGCCGTCGCTCAAGGGCGTCTTCGGAACGCTGCAGCCGCTCACGCAAGGACCCGACGTGATGGCGGACGAGAACTACGTCCGCGAGTCGATCCTCCGCCCGCAAGCGAAGATCGTGAAGGGGTTCACCAACACGCAAATGCCCCTGTTCGTGTTCAAGGACCCGCAGACGGACGCCCTCATCGCGTACGTGAAGTCGCTGAAGTAACGGTATCGCGCCCATCTTGCGCTGAGGAAGACCCATTGCCATGGCAGCCGTAACAACCCCCCACACCGGACATCACGAGCCCGACCCGACCGAGAGTTATCTCGGCGGCGAGACCGGCATCAAGAGCTGGATCTTCACGCTCGATCACAAGCGCATCGGCGTGATGTACCTGATCAGCGTCACCATCGCCTTCCTGATGGGCGGCGTGTTCGCCCTCCTGGTCCGAACCGAGCACCTGTCGCACGGTCGCACCATCATGGACGCGGACACCTACAACAGGATGTTCTCGCTCCACGGCGTAGTGATGGTGTTCCTCTTCATCATCCCGAGCATCCCCGCGGCGATGGGCAACATCATCCTGCCGATCCAGCTAGGAACGAAGGACGTCGCGTTCCCACGGCTCAACCTGATGAGCCTCTACATCTACATCATCGGCGCGTGCTTCGGTCTCTACAGCATGGTCCACGGCGGCGTGGACACGGGCTGGACGTTCTACACGCCCTACTCCTCGAGCGACCCCGCGCACGGCGGCGTCGGTACGCCGGCCGCGGTCCTCCCGATGACGCTCGCGGCGTTCATCATGGGCTTCTCGTCCATCCTCACGGGCGTGAACTTCATCGCCACCGTCCACAAGATGCGCGCGCCGGGCCTCACGTGGCGTCGCCTCCCGCTCTTCATCTGGGCGCTCTACGCGACCTCGATCATCCAGGTCCTCGCGACGCCGGTCCTCGCGATCACGCTGCTCCTCCTCACGATGGAGCGCTTCCTGGGCCTCGGCATCTTCGATCCGCACCTCGGCGGCGACCCGGTGCTCTACCAACACTTCTTCTGGTTCTACTCGCACCCCGCCGTGTACATCATGATCGTCCCGGGCATGGGCGTCGTCAGCGAGATCATCGCGACGTTCGCGCGGCGCGAGGTCGTCGGATACATGTTCGTCGCGATGAGCTCGCTGGGCCTCGCGCTCGTCGGCTTCCTCGTGTGGGGCCACCACCTCTTCGTGGCAGGCATGAGCGAGTACGCCGCGATGGTGTTCTCGGCGCTCACGTTCCTGGTCGCCATCCCGAGCGGCGTGAAGGTCTTCAACTGGGTCGCGACGCTCTACAAGGGAAGCATCTCGCTCGAGTCACCCATGCTCTGGGGTCTCGGTTTCATCTTCCTCTTCACCATCGGCGGCCTCACTGGCCTCTTCCTCGGCATGCTCGCGGTCGACGTGCACCTCCACGACACGTACTTCGTCGTGGCGCACTTCCACTACGTCATGGTCGGTGGAACGGTCATGGGCTTCGTCGGCGGTCTTCACTACTGGTGGCCGAAGTTCACCGGCAAGATGTACGACGAGAAGATGGCGCGCGTGGGCTTCGCCTTCGTGTTCGTCGGCTTCAACGTCACGTTCCTCACGCAGTTCGTGATCGGCTCGCGCGGCATGCCGCGCCGCTATTACAACTACCTGCCGGAGTACGAGCTCGGGCACCAGATCTCGACCATCGGGTCGTACCTCCTGGGCCTTGGCTTCTTCGTCCTGCTCGTGATGTTCATCCAGTCGCTGCGCAACGGAAAGCCTGCTCCGCGCAACCCGTGGGGCTCCGCAGCGCTCGAGTGGCAGACGCCATCGCCGCCGCCGCTCTACAACTTCATCACGGACCCGATCATCACGCGCGGCCCGTACGACTACCACCTCGCGACGGAGGCCGAGCTCGATGAGGGCTGGGCGGAGCTCGACGCACGGCTTGCTGCGCCGAAGAAGGCGCACGTGGACCACGACAAACCGCACGCGCACGGCACGTCGCTCTCTGGCGACGACGCGACGGCAGCCAAGCTGGACGCCGACGCAGAGGCCGGAAAAGACACCACCGCAGATCCCGACGGCAAGATGGACGACGCGGACCCGGACGCGAAGCCCGAGAAGAAGTCCGACGACTCCGACGACGGCGAGAAGGACTGATCAGAATGAGCACCGAAGCCACCCCCGCGACGGACGCGCACGACGACCACGGCCACGGCGCGCCCGACGCGCCCGCTGCAGGTCATGGCCACGCTCACCCGAAGTGGCTGGCCCACCATTTCGACACGCCCGCGCAGCAGTTCGACACTGCGAAGCTGGGCATGTGGGCGTTCCTGATCCAGGAGCTCCTGTTCTTCAGCGGCCTGTTCGTCTGCTATGGCATCTATCGCAGCTGGTACCCGCACATGTTCGTGGAGTCTTCTCACCAGCTGAACAAGCTGATGGGCGGCGCGAACACCATCGTGCTCCTCTTCTCCAGCCTCACGGCGGCCCTCGCGGTGCGCTCTTCGCAGACCGGAAACAAGCAGGCAACCAGCCGCTTCCTCATCATCACGATGCTCTGCGCGTGCGCGTTCCTCGTGATCAAGTTCTTCGAGTACCGCCACAAGTTCGAGACGGGCTGCTTGCCCGGCCCGTACTTCCACCCGCACGAGCTCTCGCACGGCGCGACGCTCCCGGGCAACGCGCACATCTTCTACTCGATCTACTTCATGATGACGGGCGTGCACGGCGTGCACGTTCTCATCGGCATCGGCGTCATCTTCTGGGTGTGGCGCCGCAACGAGCGCGGGGACTTCTCGAAGGAGTACTTCACGCCGGTCGACCTCGTGGCGCTCTACTGGCACCTCGTCGACCTCGTCTGGATCTACCTGTTCCCGCTGCTCTATCTGATCTGAGAAGGCCTCGGGCGCGTCGCCAGCGTCGTAGTAAGCTCTTACTCCGATGGCCAGAACGCCGATCGCGCGTGCTCTTCAACGTCTGCTCCGTTCGTTCGCCGAGAGCGAGCGGTCTGGCATTCCGCTCGACGAGCTCCGCGAGATCTCCCATGAGCGCGCGGTGTCGCGCCGTCGGGCGCTCGCGCTGGTCGCAGGCGCACCCGTCGCGCTGTGGGCCTGCGGTAGCAGCAGCAGCGGCAGTGGTGGTGGGCCGTTGCCCGGCCCGGGCAGCGATGGCGGCGGTGGTGGCGGTGGTGGTGGGGTCGAAGCGAAGGTCCTGATCGTGGGCGCGGGGCTGTCGGGCCTCAATTGCGCGTACCGGCTCACGCAGCTTGGCCTGTCGCCCGCGATCTACGAGGCGCAGAAGACAGCGGGCGGACGCGTCGTGACCGATCGCACCACGTTCCCCGAAGGCATGCACTGCGAGGTGGGCGCGGAGCTCATCGACAGCGTCCACAAGACGATGCTCGCGCTCGCGATGGAGCTCGGGATCGATCTCTACGACTACGACACGCTCGTCGCGCCCACCGGCAAGCCGTACATCTCCGAGCTCGACTACTTCGGCGGCAAGACGCTGACGAACGCGGACCTCGCCACCGCGTGGAAGCCCGTCGCGCAGAAGGTGAAAGACGCCCTCGCGATGCTCACCAATCCAGATGCAAGCTGCACGTATCTGAATCCGAACGGCGGCCAGGCGCTCGACGCGATGTCCATCTCGCAGTTCCTGGATCAGTCGGGATTGACCGGGACCGTCCGCACGATCCTCGAGGTCGCGTACACCACCGAGTACGGCCTCGAGGTCGACGTATCCAGCGCGCTCAACATGGTCCAGTTCATCGACGCGCCGAACTACGACACGAACCCCGGCTCCGACGAGCGCTTCACCACGAAGAACGGCAACGCGTCGTTCATCGAGAAGCTCATCGCGAAGGTCGGCCCGCAGAACATCACGTACGGCGCCAAGCTCGTTCGCGTCACGCGGAACTCGGATGGTCGCTACACGGCGTCCTTCGATCTGGGCGGCGGGAGCACGCGCGAGGTGATCGCGGAGCATGTCGTGCTCTCCCTTCCATTCTCGGTGCTCCGTGACGTGGACCTCGGCTCGGTGAGCCTGCCCGCGCTGAAGCTCCGCGCGATAAACGAGGTCGGTTACGGACAGAACTCCAAGCTGATGGCTGGCTTCTCCACGCGCTTCTGGAACACCGCTGGCTACGACGGCACCACGATCACCGACGCCGGCTTCCAGGAGGCCTGGGACACGAGCCGCCTCCAGCCAGGCACGTCCGGCATCCTCACGAACTACACCGGCGGTCAGACCGGACTCGCGATCGGCAACGGCACACCGGAGTCGCAGCTCGCCACGTTCCTCGCGAACCTCGACAAGGTGTACCCCGGCGCGAAGGCAGCGGCGAACGGCAAGGTCGTGCGCGCGGCGTGGCCGACGAACCCATACGCGAAGGGGAGCTACTCCGGATACAAGGTCGGGCAGGCCACCACGTTCGCCGGCATCGAGCGTGAACGATGGGAGAACGTGCATTTCTGCGGCGAGCATACGAACAAGACGTTCCAGGGGTTCATGGAGGGGGCAGTGGTGTCGGGCGGGCGTGTCGCAAACGAGATCGCGAAGGATCTCGGGCTCGCCCTCCGCCGCGTCGTGATCCCCGGTTCACGCGGCTTCGCGTTCACGTGAACGGGTGAGGTGAGGCAACGGCGGCACAGGCCTTTGGGCCGGGTTTTTGCAGGGTTTGGTGGGTCGCCAGCTGCTTTCGGCGATCCTTAACTGAAGGTCGTAACCATGTACAACGTACCTCCGCACTACACCCCCAAGGGCCCTCGCTCGCCGTGGAAATACATCGCGATCGGTGGCGCTGCTTGCGCGGTATGCGCCGTGATCGGCGGCGTGACCGCGGTCGCCCTGGTTCGCACGCGAAGCGACGTTCGCGCGAAGGCTACCGCCGCCGCGAGCGTTGACCCCATACGTGGCGCGGGCGCCACGACGTTGCCCGCGCCGCTCACCGACGTCGTTGACACTTCGCTCCCTGAGGAGCCCGCCGCACCTGGTGGCACACCCACCGCGAGCCTCCGCAAGCGACCTGCATGGGGCAAGCTCGATCACACGCGCTCCGGCAACGAGACGGTGACGGAGTATGCGCCGCAGCTCGATCGCGCCGACGCCGCGTTCGTCACAGGCTCGCCGCTGCCGGCAGACGGCGTGGACCGCGCGCTGCTCGTGTGTAGAGTACAGACATTCGCGAAGGCCGATGCATTCGCAGGTGACGATCTCCAGGTGCGCATCGCGTTCGGCCACACGCCGCTGGTCGTCAATGACGGGCCTGAAGACAAGAACCTGGGCTACGTGTCCGCGCCGCTCGCTACGCTCAAGAAGGGAGAGACCGTGCGATTCGAGGTCTTCGATCGTGACGTGTGGGAGCTCGAGGTCATCACGATGCCGCAGACGACCTGGAACGGCGGCGCGCTCAACGTGCTCGACCCCGGCGCGACGATCGAGTGCCGCAGCGTGTCCGGCGAGCCGCTGCAGAAGCTCGTCTCCGCGAACAGCGCGGACGCGGACCGCGCGATCCGGGGACTCCAGACGAAGAAGCTAGATCCCACGTCGTCGAACTGGGGCTTCCCCGATTTCGAGATCGTCGGCGCGCAGCGCGGCGTCGGCAATGTCGCTGGCCTTGTCGGCTGGGACGACCCGCACGCAGCGAGGCGAGTAGCGGCGCTCGACGCAGCGACCGCAGCGCTCCTCGCGCAGAAGCCTGGCGTGTTCGACGGCCTGCACGGCAGCGCATCGGGCTCCGCGACAATCGGGAAGCTCACCGCCGCGAACCTGCGCATGGAGTGCGGCCCGAGCGGCGCATCGTGCACCATCCACGTGACGATCGAGAACCACGCGGAGAAGGCCCTCTCCTTCACGAGCTACGACGGCCTCGGCCTCTACGTCGCAACGCGCGACAGCGGCCCACACGGCGCAGCGTTCGCACATCCCAACAAGGCGGAGCTTGGAGCTGGAGAAAGTATCGATCTCACGATCGAGCCCGAACAGTCGCTGGTACTGGGCACCGCGCCGGCCATCCTCGGCGTCTGCCTAGCGAGCCGCTGCCAACCAATCAAGTTGCACTGACGACTTCGACCTCGACCTCGACCTCGACCTCGACCTCGACTTCGACTTCGACTTCGACTTCGACTTCGACTTCGACTTCGACCTCGACCTCGACTTCGACTTCGAACCTCGGAGCGCGCGAACGTAGCAGAGTGGAAGAGCGAGCGACCTGCGGGCGGGACGCCATGCGTGAGTGATCTCGTCGCTCAGGGGCAATTGCAATCACCGCCCGATGCGGGGCACTTCGCCGCGGGATTGCACTTGCAGACGAGACCGCTCGTAGTCGCGCCGGCCTGACCGCACGGCACGCAGATACCCCCGGTCGTGCAGACCTCGTTGTCTTCGTGGCAGTCCGAAGCCTTGTTGCATCGGCAGTGAGCGTACTGTCCAGTGCTGCAGAAGCCCGTCGATTGCGCGCTGCAAATGCGCCTCGGGTTTCCTGCGCCGCCCTCACCCGGGAAGCCAGCGCCCGGATCGCAGACATGGCAGTCGTCCTGTGCGCTGGTGCAGTTGCTATTGTTGTCGCAGCCGTCGACGCACTTGCCGGTCGCGATACAGAACTCCTTCGTGGACGTACCGACACACACCATGGCGTCCGCGCATGCTTCCGGGCAGGTCGCCGTGCAACCGCTCGCGCATCGGTTGGTGGTGGCGGCGTCCCCGCCCACCGCCTTTCCACCCTCGACGACGACAGTTCCACCGCCGTCAGAAGGGGATTCCTGGTCACGGTTGCCGGCGTCAGGCGATTCGAACGACTCGTCGGTCGATGTGCCAATCGTGGAGAGGCCGCACGCCACAAGGGCCGACCCGCCCGCAGCGACCAGCGTGAGAGTCCAGATCCTGGTGGGTCGCGGTTGCATCGCTTCGTTCGTCCGTCGTTCTCGTTTCAGTGACCGTTGCCGCCGCACGTCGCGAACGGGGGCGCGAGCCCGAAGTCACCGATGTTGTGGCTCGAGCAAGGCGCACTCGCCGCGCAGCCGGTCTGCGCAGCGGTAGCGTCGCACAGCTGCGCTCCGCCCTTGCAAGTCGTCCCCTGTTCGCAGAGCGAGATTGGACCGCAGCAGTCGCGGACGTGCAGACAGCAGACGAAACCTACCGCGCAATTCGCCTGAGCCGTGCAGTTGAGCGTGACGGTATCTCCACCGCCACCACCACCGCCACCACCACCGCCGCCGCCGCCGCCACCGCCACCACCGCTATCCACTCCGGTGCCGGTGCAGCTACCGGTCTCACACGAATAGGCGTCGCCCGCCTTCGTTTGCGTGACGCAGCAAACCTGCGCCGGGATCGCGCACGATGCGTTGCCGCACTTGAGCGACGCAGTGTCGCCACCGGGGCCGGCCCCCGGCGGGTTGACGCCGCCGTTCGCCGAACCGCTCCCCGAGCCTGGAGAGCCGCCGTCGCCCGTGCCGTCACCGATGGTGGAGACAGTCGCGCCGCCGCATCCTATCCACGCGCCGAGGGCGACGCCCACCCAAGCAATCAGTCCGACGCGCATCGGTGCCTCCTTGCTTCAGTGGTACCCCACGGCGCCAGGATCAGGCCGGAAAAAAACGGCGAGCCCCGCGGTCTCGCAATGCTTGGCAGTGGTCACTGCAGGTACCACCCGTTTTCGTACGGCCGTTCGCGATTCGCTAGCGCAACTCGTAGTCGCGGACGAGCGCGACGTCCCACGCGGCGAGCCCGACGCCTCCACCAGCGATCGTGAGCCGGAAACGCGCGTCGCTCCTAATGACGGACAATACGAGCACTTGCGACCACGTCGCGTGGACGACCGAGAGACCGCAGACCTCGTCTGCAATGTAGGGCGAGGGTAGACCACGCCCGCGTCGCGAGAGGAGGTCGTGGAGGTGGGTG
>JANXLV010000358.1 GCA_025355005.1 Myxococcales bacterium
CGCCTCCCGCAAGCACGCGATCGGGCCCGACCTCTGCGCCGAGCGCGAGCATGCTGATCGCCTCCATCCAGAAGATGAGGACGGGCTTGGACGTGAAGAGGCCATCGTGCGCCCACCACGGCGAGATGAAATCGTGGCGTGCGATCATCTCGCGCGCGACCTCCGCGTAGTGCGTCTCCCACGGATCCGTGAGACCGAACGAGCCAAGGCGCGGCAACAGGAGCCATGTGGCTGCCGTCACCAGCCAGAAGCCGTGCCTTCGCAGGAGCGGCCGGCTGCCCTGCGTCCTCACCGACGCAAATGCGGCCGCGATCATCGCCGTCACCGACAGGGACAATAGGAGGCCCGCGGCGAGCGCAGGCAGAGCGCCGCTCACCGCCAGGCGAAGCAGCACGAACACGAGCACGATGCTCGCGACGAACGCGAGCTGGGCTCTCCCCAGCGACTTGCCGATTGCTTGCGTGGTCATCGGACCTCCACGTCGCCAGCGCGCACGCGATCGTGTCCGTCGGACGGTCCACGCGTGACGGCGAGTCGCTTGTCGTCCTCGCACGGGAGCTGACCGACGCCATAGTAGAGGGTGTAGTGGCCCGCTCCGAACTGCGGTGACAGCGTGAGCGCGAAGTCGTCGACGACGATGTCGCCTCGTTGCCAGAGGGTCATCGGATACACGGCGAACTCCTTGTGCTCGGCGGTCACGCGGGTCGGCGTGTGCTCCAGGTGGATGAACGTGCAGTAGCCAGCGCCGGGCGGCTCGTTGACGCGCATGGCGATCCTTACGTGGAAGGAACCGCGCGGCGGAACGTGGGTGATCCGGACTTCGTCGTCCCGTGTGAGCTCCCAGCCCAGCGTCTCGAGCTTCCCGCCGAGGTCCGCGGCGAGCGGGCGCTGCAGCATGGGGTCCTGGTCCTTGAGGAAGATCGCGATCGGGTTCGTGTTGCTCTCTCCGGGCAGGAGCACGCTCGTGGCGAGCAGCACGGTGTCACGTCCGCCGGTCGCGCCTGGAGCACCCAGGACAGGGAGGTTCCGACCGTGTTCCTTGCGATAGAGCGCGTTCACGGCCGGCAGATCTTTCTGCGTGAGCGCCACGAAGTCGCGCGGCGGCTGCGCAGGCCCGGCCTCCTCCGCGCCCACGGGCAGCACCACCGGCGTGAGGAGTGAGACTGCCTCTCTTGCGTTGCCGATCTTCAGCGTGGAAGTAGGTGCATCATGCACATATGCGAGCGTGCGATGGTTCACGCCGAAGAGGCCCAGGCGCTCACCTGGGCGCGCCTTCGCCGCGAAGACGGAGAGCGCCGTGTCGGGCGCGAACGCGCGAAGCATCTGCGGGAAGAGGCCCACGCGGAGCACGAGACCGGCAACGAGCCCTCCCGCGAGCAGGAACGTGCCCGGCCGCGACGCCGCGCTTCGAAGGAACGGGACCAGGGAGAGAGGCACCACCGCGCGCTTCCTGATGCGGAGCGCGTACATGTCCGCGAGCGCCGTGGCGAGCGTGGGCACGAGCGCGAGTCCGACCAGAACGGCCGCCGCGAGCCGGAACGCACGCGTCACGTCCTTCTCCATCGCTGCGCCAAAGGGCGCAAGCGGATGCGTGGTGACCGCGAGGAGCGCCTTCGCGGGCGCGCGCGTCACCTCGTCGCACGCCAGGTACGCGACCACCGCCAGCGTCAGCACGGAGAGCACGCGCCCCGACCAGGGCAGCAGCGCTCGCGCGTCGAGCTCCGCGAGCGCCATGCCGAGCGCGAGCCCCACGCCACCGACGGCGACGAACGGCGCGGTCTCGTCGCGCTGAGCAAGCGCCCCATGCGCGAAGAGCGCGAGCACGAGCCACGCAGCGAGCGCGGTTCGCGCATCTGGACGTGAATCGTGATCGGAGGAGGCGGCCCCACGAGGCGCGCGACGCGACAGGCTCGCGAGCGCCAGCGGCAGCACCGCACTCCACGGAAAGAGCGACGTGCCGAGCAGCGCCCATGCGGCCTCGAAGGACGGTGGCCTGTGCGCGGCATGCTGCGGGCCGAGCAGGGCGGCGGCGAGCCCATGGGGCGCGTTCGTCCACAGGGCGCACGCGACCGACGCGAGGATGATGCCGGCAGCGAGCAGCGCAAGCACGGCTCCGCGGCGCTTCACGGATCGACCGTGCACGTCGCGCGCGTCCCGGGAGTGGATCAGCGCGCCCAGGCTCACGGCGGCTGCCGGGATGCCGATGCCCACCGCGACACCGCGCGACGACGTGCACACCAGGGCCGCAAGCAGCGCGAGCGCGAAGAGACCACCGCGCCGCGAGCCGCCGAGCTCCGCACCGAAGGTCGCCACCGCGAGCGCCGCGAACGCAACGAGCGACGCAGCGACGGGCACGATCTGCGCGCCGATCACGCGCGAAGGCAGCGCATATGCCGGCGCGGTAGCAAGGACCAGCAGCACGAAGTAGCTCGCTCGCTTCGCACCGAACCGGCGCGCGAACATGAACGCCGCGACCACGCCCATGAGTGACATCACGAGCATGGGCAGTCGCCCGGCCCACGCGGATACGCCGAGCACGCGGAACGCCGCGCTCACCGTCCGCGCCGCGAACGCGAGCTCCTGCGGGGGCGACTGCTGCTCCCGCGCGAGCTCGGCCAGGTCCAGCTCCACGGGATCCCACACACACGGCCCCACGATCTCCAGCAATCCGAGGAACGCGATGGCCGCGAACAGCAGGACCCCGAGACTGGGCACGACGCGCCGTACCCTGGAAATCACGGGGGATCGCAGAAGTCGAAGCTCTCTCATCGGGCCTGAAGGTGGCCGCGCGGGAACAAAATCGGCTCGTGAATGTTTTTTGAGCCGGATGCAGGGGCTCGTTGCTACTTACAGGGGGAGATGACGATCATCGCATACAGCCCGGCCATGACGGCCGTGACCAGCGAGAGCCGCGACGGGCTGCTCACGGCGCTGTTCATGAGGGCGCGCAGCGGCGACAAGCAGGCGTTCTGCGAGCTGTACGCCGCGCACGCTCGCTACGTCGCAGGCGTCGTCTATCGCATCCTCGGCAACGACGGTGACCTGGACGACATCGTGCAGGAGACGTTCATCGACGCGCTGTCCGGCATCGGCAGCGTGGAGGAGCCCCGCGCCCTCCGCGCCTGGCTCGTGACGGTCGCGGTGCGCCGCACGCGCCGCGTGATCGGCAAGCGCCGCCGCCGCGCGTTCTTCGGTCTCCTTCTCCGCGATCAAAGCGCCACCTCGTCCGACCCACGCGACAGTGAGCCCGCGGACTTCCTGTATGACGCGATGGCGAAGCTGCCCGCGGATCTGCGCATCCCGTTCGCGCTCCATCGCGTGGAGCATCTGTCACTGCCGGAGACGGCGGCGGCCTGCGAGGTGTCGCTGGCGACGGTGAAGCGTCGCATCGCAGAGGCCGAAGAGCGCATCACCCGGAGGCTTGCCCCATGAGCAATTCACTCGACGACCTCCTCGCAGCGGCACGCGACCGTCAGGCTCCGTGGGATGCGGCGCGCTCGGAGCGTGTGCTCTCTCAGGCGCTGACCACGCGTGCCACGCGCGCGCGGAGCAAGGGCACGCGCTACACGGTGGCGACGGCGTGCGGAGCAGTGCTGGTCCTGGGCTTCGGCATCGCGAACGGCGCCGGCCTGGCCTTCACGCCGGCGGGTCACGAAACGACTGAGCCCACGCAAGCAGCGCCGCTTTCAGCACCGATGGGCGTCCGACCGTCGGCGGGCCAGGATGACAGCCAGCCGCCCTCCGCCTCGGAGCTCGCGGCCCTCGCGCGCAACGACGGCGGCTACGGCCGCGACTGAATACTCACTTCCGTGTGAGCGTGTACGACTGCGCCGCGCTGCCGGGCGAGTAGACCACGACGACATAGCTGCCGCCGGTCGACGTGTGCGCGATGCTCGTGCCCGTGGTGTTGGCCACCTGTGAGTAGCCGCTCGCGGTCTGCTTCCACATCTCGATCTGCGCGTCGCCGCTGGAAGCGATCTCGAGATCGTACGCGGCGCCCGACGTCGCGGAGAAGGAGAACCACTCCTGCCCGCCCGCTGCGAGGCTTCCGCACGACGAGGCAGTGAGCGCGACCGGATGCTGGTAGTCCGCGCCGCCGCCACCACACGCTCCACCTCCACCTCCACCTCCACCTCCACCTCCACCGCCGCCGGAGCTGCCGCTGCCGCCGTGCGCCGCGATCTGCCCAGAGATCCAGCTCGAGAGGAGATCGACACGGGCGAGCACCTCGGAGTTGCCGCCCGCGCCGGAGTTCACGGCGACGATCTTGTGCGGGCTCGAGCCAGGGACCTCGTCGGGCCCGCCGGAGTCACCCGACTGGATCACCTCGGCCGCCGCGTAGTCGTAGGGGAAGCCGGACGACGAGCCGGAGGTCACCGGAATCGACTTGCTCACGTACAGGTTCGTGGTGGAGAGCGTGCCGTTGTTGATGCGACCGATGTTGACGATGGAAGCGCCACTGGCGAGCGGGGCCGTCGCAAGGACGGGATAGGAAGATAGTGTGATATCGGTGGTGAGGAAGATCAGGCCGATATCGTGGTGATTGGGATTCACCGTCTCGGCGCCGTTCTCTGCCCAGTCGTAGGTCGTGCCGCTGCTGCCGGTGGCGCGCTGTCCGCCTGCGTTGGGCGCCGCGATCTTCCATGACGTGAAGCCGTCCACGCAGTGACCTGCGGTGAGCACGACGCGCGGTGCGATGACGGAGCCGGAGCAGTAGCCGAACAGCTGTCCGCCCTTGTAGAGGTCAACCAGGATCGCCTCTGGATACGCGGTGGCGGCGCTTCCGCCGATGATGGGCTCGGAGACCTGGCCGGTGGTTCCTTCGTCGCCTGGGGCGGACGACAGGGAGCATGCAACGAGCGCAGAAGAGAGCACGACCGACCCGACGGTGATGAGCTTCATGGTGTCCCTTTCGACAAAACGCTGCCTGGGCGGAGCGGGCGCTCCACCAGCAACGAACTTTTCCAGCGACTGTGGGGGGCTCACTCCGCACGAACGGAGGTAGCAGCGGATTCCACCGAGTCACCGGATGCCGAGTTGATACGCCCGGCAAATCGCAATAGCAAACGCGATCCAGTATTCGGCAATCCGATTTGTGGGTGCGTTGTCGCTATTTTACGCGCACCGGAAAGCTACGTGCTTTGCCACAGGAAATCAGCGCGCCGCGCTGGAAGAAGCTGCGTGCGTCACGCACACGTGTCCCCTCGCCACGCCGATGTGCGACGTCGCGGCTCGCATGCGTCTCACCACGTCCGCGCTACTTCAGGCTCTTCCGTAGAGCGGAATCGCGGCGCCGGAGATGTCTTTCGCGTCGTCCGAGAGAAGAAATGCGATCACCTTCGCGGCTGATTCCAGCGCGACCCACTTCGTGGGGTCGGCCTTCGGCATCGTGTTGCGGTTCGCGCGCGTGTCCATCGTGCTCGGCAGGACCGCGTTGAGGCGCACGCCGTACTCGAGCACCTCATCGGCCGCGACCTGCACCAGCGTGACCGCCGCTGCCTTCGACGCCGCGTAGGCCGCCGCCTTGCCGCTGGTCCACGGCCGCTCCACTGCACGCGAGCCGATCGCGACGATGCTGCCGTGCTTCTTCTCCACCATCGCCGGCAACAACGACACGAGCGCGTTGTGGACCGTCTGCGTGTTGGAGGACATCATCGCCGTGAAAGCCGCATCGTCCGCGGTCTCATGCAGCGGCTTCCCGCCCTGCCATCCGCCCGCGACGAGCGCCGCGAGAGACGGCGCCTCACCAAACGCCGCCTTCACGATCGCGAGCCCGCTCTTCCACGTCTCCAGGCTCGCCAGGTCGCCCGTGGCAACCACCACATTGTCACGCCCCAGCTCCGCGGCGAGCTCGTCCGCGCGCTGCTTGGCCGAGAGGCCGTCGAAGATCGCAACGCGGTCACCGCGAGCGACGAGCGCCTTCACCACCGCGCCGCCAAGAGCACCCGCGCCACCCGTGACCAATGCAATCTCACTCATGGACCGAGCGTAGGCAGTTCACGCAGTCAATGGATGCGAAATCGCCCGATGAGCGGCACGTGGTCCGAGAGGCCCGTGAAGGTGCCCTTCTGGTCGAAATGGAACGTGTCGTCGAAGTCGAGCCACGAGAGCCCACGCCCGGCCAGCATGTGATCGATGCGCATACGCAGGTTGAGGAACCCTGCCGTGGGGTGGTCGCGCAGCGCGCGCTCGTCCAGGCGGTGATGGCGCGAGTACACGTCGTGAAGGCCGCATTCGTTGACCAGATAGCGATACGCGGGCGAGCCCGGGAGCGAGTTGAAGTCGCCCATCAGCACGAAAGCGTCGCTCGCGCGCTCGCGGTCGACGAACGCATGCACTCGCTTCACCTCTTCGAGCTGGTTCTTCCCGTAGCCCATGCGAAACGGCTGCAGCCAGAACTCCGAGGTGGTGGCGCGCGGGAGTGACAGGTGCGTGTTGAAGATATCCAGCGTCTGCCCGTGATCCGTTCGCACGCGCACGTGCGCGACGATGCGCGTCTGCTTCAGTCGCGCGCCTGCCTTGCGCCGCTCCGTCACGTCCGCGGGCGCGGCGGCGTTGTGAGCGAGCACCGTGAGCCCGTTCTTCACCAGGATCACGAGGCCCGTCGTGTAGAAGGACGTGCTGTCCGTGATCCTGTACGTGTGCGCGGGGAAGTAGTGTGAGCCGTACTCCGCGCGGCCGTCGAGCGCCTCGTGCAGCTTGGTCGCGAAGCGCTCGGCCTGTGGCGACGGCTCGTCCTCATCCTCGGTGTGGAAGAGGTGACTTCGCAAGGAGGCATTCTCGACCTCCTGGAGGCACACCACGTCTGCGAGCGGCGCGAGCTCCGCGAGGCTCTTCGCGATGCGGGTCATCGCACCGCGGGTGGAGAACAGACCGCGCGTGCCGTGCCCGAAGTATCGAACGTTGTAGGATACAACCTTCAGTGGTGGGCTCGCCCACATCGTCATGGGAGGCCATCCTAGGCCACTTCTGCTACGGTAGATGTGTGGAGCGCATCGAAAGCACGCGCATCGTTCGCGCCTCCCCCCTTCTGCTCGCGCTGTGCGCGATCGTGTGTGGCGCAGTGTTCTCTGCGGCATGCGGCGGCGGTGACGGCTCCGGCGGTGACCTCGTCGGCGTCAAACCGGGCACAGGCGGCGGCGGCGGCAAGGACGCGGGTGGCGGCGGCGGTGGCGGCGACAAGGACGCAGGCAGCGGCAACACGCCAGACGGCGGCGAGCAGGCCGTGACGTGTACGCTCACGCCTCCGAGTGACGGCTGCGGTCTCGCTCCGCAGTGCGGCTGCAACGCGAACGAGACCTGCGACATCACGAACGTGGTGAACGGCGCCGTGTCGTGCG
>JANXLV010000111.1 GCA_025355005.1 Myxococcales bacterium
GGCCGTCTCCCGCGAGCGCGACGCCGCGCTTCATCGTTACGGCGGCGCTGCCGTGCGCGAAGACGGCGATGCTCGAAGTTGAATCCGCAGTGCCTGCGATCGCCGTCACCGTCAGATCCTCGAGAATGACCCCGTCCGCGACGTCGGCGATCTCGACTGCGTAGCCCGCATCGGTCGGTGCGATCGACACGGTGCTCGCGGCGTCATACGAGAAGTCGCTGCACTTCCAGCCGCCGAAGACGCCGACGCCTGCGGTGATCTTCACGTGCTCCGCGTAGGTGCCGGCGCACACGTACACGCGGCTCGAGCCCTTTGCGAGCGCGGCCTGGATGTGCGCGAGCGGATGTGCCCGCGTGCCGTCGTTCGAGTCGGCGCCGGACGTACCATCGACGAAGACGCCGACGCTGTCCACGACGCACGGGGCGGAATCCTTCGGATCCTTCGAGAGATCGCAGCCCGGCGGAGCCGCCGCGTCCTTCATGTGGCCGGCATCCCCACCGCCCGTCACCAGCGAGAGCCCCGAGTCGCCGTTTGCACTGGCGTCACCACCGGACGCGACGCCGCCGTCGGCCGCATCGTCCTGCCCGCCGCCACCTGCGCCACCTGCGGTGCTCGATGCACTGCTGCATGCGGCTGACAGGAGGAGCCACGACATCGAGCTGACGAAGCCGATCCGGCGAATGGCGCGAACGGACGTGTGGGTGTGGCAGGGCTTATTCGTCGGGTTTTTCTTGATGGCAGTGGTCATGAACCCCCATCGGCCGCCCCGGGCCAAGGTTGCTCCGAATCCGCATTTTCCTTACAGTCCTCTCTCCCAAAGGAGCGCATATGAGCTTTTCCACCTGGAGCTTCCCCACCATCATCGTCTTCGGCAACGGCGCGTCGGCGAAGATCCCGGACCACGTGAAGCGCATCGGCGGCAAGCGCGCGCTCATCGTGGCGGACCCGGGTGTCGTGCGCGCTGGCATCGTCGCCCGCGTGAAGGAGATCGTGGAGGCAGCCAGCATTCCCTGCGCCGTGTTCGACAAGGTCTCCGCGAATCCGGTCGAAGAGAACGTCACGGACGGCGTCAGCGCATACAAGGCGCACGACGCGGACTGCATCATCTCCGTCGGTGGCGGTGCCCCACTGGACGTGGGCAAGCTCATCGCGCTCCGCATCACGCACGACCGCCCCATGGTCGACTACGACGATGCGACCGGCGGCGATCAGTACATCACCGCGAACGTCCCGCCGATCATCACGGTCCCCACCACCGCGGGCACCGGCAGCGAGGTCGGTCGCTCTGGCGTGCTCACGCTCGCAGTGAACGGTCGCAAGACGGTGATCTTCAGCCCACACTTCCTGGCGAAGGCGGCCATCCTGGATCCGGTCCTGACGGAGAGCATGCCTGCGCGCATCACCGCCGCCACTGGCTTCGACGCGCTCACGCACAACCTGGAGGCGTACGTCGCGCTCGGCGATCATCCGATGGCGGACGGCATCGCGCTCGAGGGCCTCGAGCTCTGCGCGAAGCACCTGGTCCGCGCCACGACGCACGGCAAGGACCTTTCGGCGCGCGGCGGGATGATGAAGGCCGCCATGATGGGCGCCGTCGCGTTCCAGAAGGGCCTTGGCGCGTGTCACTCGCTCGCGCATCCGCTCTCCTCGGAGAAGGACATGCATCATGGCCTCGCGAACGCGCTCTGCCTCCCCGCGGTGGTGGAGTTCAACGAGGCCGTGGTGCCGGAGAAGCTCGAGCGCGTGCGTCGCATCTTCGACGCGAACGCGAAGTCGCTCGCGGATGCGCTGCGGTCCCTGCGCGAGAAGCTCGACCTTCCGTCCGGTCTCGGGAAGGAAGGCGTCACGCAGGCCGACATTCCGAAGCTCTCCGCCAAGGCGTTCGAGGACGCGTGTCACCGCTCGAACCCGAAGCCCACGACGCAGGCGGATCTTGCGGCGCTGTACGTGCGTTCGCTCTGACGGGACGTCCCGCATTACGCCCTCGCGCCGTTTGATTTCGCGCTAAGCTGCGAATCCCATGTTCCCCGAGAAAAAGCAGGTTCTGGTCGTCGACGACGAGCCGAATTTGCGAAAGATCCTCGCCGCGCAGCTCTCCCGCGACGGCTACGACGTCTCCACGGCAGAGGACGGCGAGCAAGGCCTCACGTTCCTGCGGGAGAACCACGTCGACCTCGTCATCACGGACCTGAAGATGCCCAAGGTCGACGGGATGACGCTGCTGAAGGAAGCGCTCCGCGAAAACCCCGAGCTCCCCATCGTGATGATCACGGCGCACGGCACCGTCGACACCGCCGTCGAGGCGCTCAAGACCGGCGCGTTCGACTATCTCACCAAGCCGTTCGACAAGGACGAGGTCCGCCAGATCGTCGCCAAGGCGCTCAAGACGCGCCAGCTCGCAGATGAGGATGCAAGCGCCCCGCAGCGCGCGGTCCCGGGTGCGCGCTTCGGCATCATCGGCAAGTCGCCGCAGCTCACGGAGCTCTACGCCGTGCTCGAGCGCGTCGCCGACAGCCCCACCACCGTGCTCATCACGGGCGAGAGCGGCACCGGCAAGGAGCTCGTCGCGCGCGCGCTGCACGATCACTCCACGCGCAAGGACAAGCCGTTCATCAAGGTGAACTGCGCGGCCATCCCGAAGGAGCTCATCGAGAGCGAGCTCTTCGGCTACGAGCGCGGCGCGTTCACCGGCGCCGTCGGCAGCAAACCTGGCCGCTTCGAGCTCGCGAATGGCGGCACGCTGTTCCTGGACGAGATCGGCGAGATCCCCGTCGAGATGCAGGTGAAGCTGCTTCGCGCGCTGCAGGAGAGCGAGTTCGAGCGCGTTGGCGGCATCAAGACGATCCACGTCGACGTCCGCCTCGTCGCTGCGACCAACCGCGATCTGAAGAAGCTCATCTCGCAGGGCACCTTCCGCGAGGATCTCTTCTACCGGCTCAACGTCGTGTCGATCCGCTTGCCCGCGCTGCGCGAGCGAAACGCCGACATCCCGCTGCTAGTGGAGCACTTCCTCACCAAGTTCAACGAGCGCCTGAAGAAGACGGTGGTGGGCGTCGAGCAGGACGCGCTCGACCTCCTCTCCACCTATTCGTGGCCGGGCAACATCCGGGAGCTCGAGAACGTGATGGAGCGCGCGGTGCTCTTCTGCGACTCGCAGAAGCTCGCGCTCGAGCATCTGCCGCAGGAGCTCCGCACCGGAAGCACGGACGCGCTCGGTGGCATCTCGCTTCCCAACTCGGGTGGCATGGGTGGAAGTGACGGCTCGCTCGACGTCGCGCTCTCCGCCGAGGGTGGCCTGAAGGAGCACGTGAAGGTCGCCATGAGCCGCCTGGAGCGCGAGATCGTGAGCCGCGCGCTCAAGCAGACGGGTGGCAACGTCACGCATGCTGCCCGCCTCCTCAAGATCTCGCGCAAGGGTCTGCAGCTCAAGATGAAGGAGCTCAACTTGCGCGAAGGTCCGAGCGACAAGGACTGAGGGCGTTGGCTTGACGGCGCATGCTCCCGGGGGAAACGGTGGTGCTGCGGGTGCGTTTGTGAGAGGCGCCGTCGTCATTGCGCTCGTCCTTGCATCGGCGTGCGACACCAAGAAGCCCGCGGCGACCGACAACGGCGACGCTGCGGCGCCCAGCCCCGTCGCAACTGCATCCAGTGCGCCGCCACCGCCGCGCGCAGGCATGGTGTGGGTTCCATCGGGTGACCTCAAGGCTGGCACGGCGAAGGGCAAGACGCCGCGCCTCGCAGACGAGGAGATGGCCGGCGTGACGGTGCCCATGAACGGCTTCTTCATCGACGTGCTTCCGTTCCCCAACGAGCAGGGCGCCATTCCGACCACCAACATCAACCGCGAAGAAGCCGCGCGCCTCTGTGGAACCAAGAGCAAGCGCCTCTGCACGGAGCTCGAATGGGAGCGCGCCTGCAAGGGCCCGGACAACACCACCTATGCCTACGGCGAGACCTACCGCGCAGCAGCGTGCGGCACCGGTGTCACCGCGGAGGTGTCGGCCAAGCGTCCATCCGGCGAGCGAAGCACCTGCAAGAGCGTCTTCGGCGTGATGGACATGCACGGCGGCGTCTGGGAGTGGACCCAGAGCGACTGGGGGCGCAGCTCCGCCAATGCCACTGATGGCGCGCTGCGGGGCGGTAGCGCCGTTGCAGGTGAGATCGTCGATCGCTGCGCGAACGGTCTGGCGCGCTCGCCATCCACCAAGGCCTCCACCATCGGCTTCAGGTGCTGTGCAGGGGACAAGAACCCCGCCGTCGTATCGCTCGCCGTCGAGGGCGGCGCGTCGCTCGAGGCCGTGCGCATCGCTCCACTGAAGGAGCTGTTCGGTGATCTTCCGCCGCGCGCGTTCGATCCCGAAAAGCTTGTAGAGTGCAACTATGTGAACGCGCTCACGTGGAGGCCCACGCCGAACGAAGCGCTCTCCATCCTGGTCGGATGCACGAACTCCACGCCACGGAAGTGCGGTGTATTCATCGGTAGTGAAGCCACCGGAAAGGCGCAAAGGCTCGCTGCACAGGCGTTCGGTCCCATCGTTCCGGAGGTCCTCCCAACGGGTGACAGGAAGGTCTTGAAGCTCCGCGCGGTCGACTGGCGCGGCTCGTTTAGTCGCGAGATTTCATATAGTTATGGTCGTGTCGACGTGGGCGCCGAAACCCGTCCGTAGGGCCTCCCAAAAAAAGGATCGCCTGGTGGAACCTTTCCCCAGGGCTCGTGTCTTTGTTGGCGAAGGTTGATTGGCGGGAAACGCGAAACGGTCGCAAGGCCGGGAGCGTCGTCAAGAGCACCTTCGACAACACACGCGCTGCCATGTCGGCGTCGCGTATTCGCCGCCACGCGGCAGAAGGTCACCATGAGCACCAACCCGTTCACTCTCAATCCGTTCGTTCCCGCCTTCACGCTCGAGAACCCGTTCGCGGGCGTCGAGCTGGAGAAGACGCCGACCGGTGAGACGTCGTACGTGATGGTGCAGAGCGCGCCCCACGTCGCCTCCGACGAGGTCGAGTCCGCTCATGTCGAAGCGATCGAAGTGATGGTGATGTGGGGACAGAACGTCCTCCATGTCGAGCACCTCTCGCCGCCGCGCTCCTTCTCCGTGGGTGAGACCGGCGCTGACTTCGTGCTCGCGGCCGACGTGCTCGGTGGCGCAACCAAGCTCTCCGTTGTCGACGTGGACGCGGCCGGCACGGTGCGCGTGTCGACGCCGGACGGTCAGGTCTCGCTCGAGAGCGGCAACAAGGTGAGCTTCGCGCTCCCCGGCACGGACATCCGCTTCGAGGTCTCCCAGGTGCGCGCCGGCAAGAAGATCGAGACCGGCTTCATGGCGGGCCTCTCGCTCTCCGCGCACAAGTTCACCGGCCTGTCGTTCGTTGCACACGCCGCCATCTTCGCGGCCTTCGCCTTCTTCATGCCGAAGATGAACGCGGACGACGCGGAGAACATGAACCGCGACAACATCCTCTACATGCAGAAGATGCTGAACGCCGCCGCGGACCGCGAGCAGACCGAGCTCCCGTCCAACGACACCGCGTCCGACTCCGCCGCCACTGGTGGCACGGGCGAGCGTCACAAGGGTGACGAGGGCGAGATGGGCAAGACCGTGCCGACCGCGACGAAGGGTCGCTACGGCTTCGAGGGCCCGAAGGACAACACGAACACGGAGCTCCAGCGCAAGCAGGACATCATGCTGGCTCGCGACTTCGGCATGATCGGGATCATCTCCACCATGTCGATGGACAAGAACGCGCCGGCGTCGCCCTGGGGCGCAGACGCAGTGCTCGGTCACGACGAGAAGAGCGCGATGGGCAACATGTGGGGCTCCTCGATCGAAGAGGCGATGGGCGCTGGCGGTCTCGGGATGTCCGGCACTGGCGAAGGCGGCGGCGGCAACGGCACGGGCGTCGGCCTGGACAAGATCGGCGGCCTCGGCAACGGCGCGGGCTGCACGAACGGTAACTGCGGACAGGGCATCGGCCCCGGCGGCATCGGCTACAGCCACGGTCGTCTCCCGCGCGAGCACGTGCCCACGTTCAAGGGCCCGCGCGAGGCCGGCCCGCCGCAAATCGGTGGTCACCTTGCTCCGGAGGTCATCCAGCGCGTGGTCCGTCAGAACTTCGGTCGCTTCCGCGCTTGCTACGAAGGCGGCCTCCGCAACAACCCGAGCCTCTCGGGTCGCGTGGTCACCAAGTTCGTCATCGGTCGCGACGGTTCCGTGAACGTGTCGCAGGACGGTGGCTCGGACATCCCGGATCAGGCGGTCGTGCAGTGCGTCGTCCGCTCCTACCAGGCGCTCTCGTTCCCCTCGCCCGACAACGGCGTCGTGACCGTCAGCTACCCGATCATGTTCTCGCCAGGCGAGTGAACCGGCGCGGAGCACCGCGCAGTGACAGCAGCGTAAGGGGGTTGGGCCTCCGTGCAAAACCGCACGGAGGCCTTTCTCGTTCACCCTTGACACTAGGGGCGAACTTTGAAAAAAGGAGCGCCCCTCGGGCGAGTAGCTCAATTGGTAGAGCAGTAGACTCTTAATCTATTGGCTCCGGGTTCAAGTCCCGGCTCGCCCACCCGAAACTGAACGCAGATATCTGAAGAAGACCGCGCGGTGAAAGCCACGCGGTTTTTTTTTTCATCACGGGGCGCGCGCGGTGAGGCTCTTGCGCAGAGACGCCTCGGGCGCAGCGTCGTCGAACGCCACCTCGTTTCCGTCTGCAGAACGACGCACGCCCAGCGACGCGAAGAGCGCGTCCAGGTCGACCTGCACCGGCGTGGACGACCACGCGGCGTGCAGTGCCGTGAGCACGTGCGTGCCCGTCGCGCGATCGCCGACCTCGAACGCGTGCGCGAGATCGCCGCGATGAGCGTTGGAGGAGACCTCGCGGAGGATCGCGGTGAGTGCCTCGCGCAGCGTCATCTTGCCGTTCGTCTGTCGCCTGATCTCGAGGTCGGCGAGGAAGAAGAAGAGCGCGCCGCCCCAGTACATGCGTCCCCAGGTGTGCGTGTGATCGATCCCGCGATCGCCCTCCTCGGGCAATCCGAAGTGCAGCCCGCCCACGAGGCCCTTCCACACCGCCTGGTCCGAAAGCCCACCGATGCGCGCCCTCGCGATCGGCTCCACGTACGTCGCCAGGCCCTCCTCCACCCAGTCGAGCTCGCGCGGTTGCGCCGGGAACGCGGCGTGCACGAGCTCGTGGGTGAGCACCCAATCCTCGTCGAGGTCCGCGGCATCCGTATGCGCGCCGATGCCCACGAACACGGTGACGCCGCCGCCCGCGAGCGACTTGCCCACGCCGATGCCGCCACGTCCCGCAGGCACGAGCAGCACGGCCTCGCGCGGGACCGGCAGGCCGCCGTAGTACGTGGCGACCGCGCGTCCGCACTTCTCCACCCACAGAAGAAGGTCGTGCTCCGGTAGCGGATAGCCGCCTGGCACCATGCCCACCAGCAGCTGACCCCCGGGCAACTCCACCGTGCGCAGCGTGAGCGGTCCGAACGCGGAGTATGGCGAGGAGCCGAAGTCCTCCATCGTGGTCTCGAAGTAACCGGGCTCGGTGGAAGGGAACACGCCGGTGAGGAACGACGAGCCCTGGGAGGTGCGCACGCGGAAGCGCACGTGGGTGGTGCGCGGCGCGCCCCACGGCGCCAGGATGAAGGTCGTCGGCGGCGCCTCGATGACCTCACCACCGCCGAGCAGCTTCGCCCCGTCCAGGTCGTCCAGGGCGCGCGCGGCCTCACGCAGCCGCACGCGATAGCGCAAAACGCACGCCGCCTTCAGGCACTCGGGCGCCGCGAAGCCGTCGGTCCCATGCACCAGCGCGCGGCTCGCTCCCTCATGGCGCGCGTCGCTCGCGACGACCTCGACGGTCGCGTCGGAGATGAACGGCGCGACGCCGCCCTCCGCGTCGAACGAGCCGGTGAGGCCAGCAGCGACGTGCGCGGTGGCAACGAGATCGCCGCGCGCCTGATCCCACGCGAGCTCGTACGTCGCCATGCCAGGCACGCGCGAGGGCGCGGGGAACGCGATGTCATGCGACGCTGGGGCCGCGCACGACGCGAGCACCGCGACCACGGGGAGCGCGTTGAAGACCCCCTTCACGAGAGCCGCTGCTTTCAGCCGTACTTTTCGATGAGCTTGCCGAGGCGCGGCGCAGCGGCTTCGACGTTCTTCTTCGCGGAGCCGCGGAGCTTCTCGTACGCGCCCTTGGCAGCGCCGCTCTTCGCGCGCGAGGCCTTCGCGTCGGTGATGGCGAGGAGCGCATCCGCGACGCGGCTGGCGTTGGCGGCGAAGAACTCGGAGGCCGGCTTACCCTGCGCCTTGGCGTCCTCGTAGAGCGGCTCGAGCGCCTTCGCGAACTCGGGGAGCATGTCGCTCACGGCGTGCGTGATGAACCCGGGCTTGATCCCCTTCACTGCACCGTAGCCAGCCTTGATCGCAAGCCCGCTGAAGCCGCCCTTGTCTTTGACTTCCTCATCGATGAGCTGGCAGCAGTCGGCCACGACCTGAGGTTTCTTGGCTTCGTCGGTCAGGAGTTCAGGGAGCGTCGCCATGCCTTCTGGTCGTTAGCACACGCACGTGCGAAAACGGCATCGAAAATGGTCCGTTCTGGCGAGCCGGCGCGGCTTTTCCCGATGCGTCCACTCTACTAGAGAAGCTGAAAACCATGATCCCCCGCTACACGCCCGCCGAGTTCGAACGCCTCTGGTCCGAAGACCACAAGTTCGCCGTCTGGCTAGAGGTGGAGCTCGCGGCATGCGACGCGATGGAGGAGGCGGGCATCGTCCCGAAGGGCACTGCCGCTGGCATTCGCGCACAGAAGGTGACGCTCGACACGGCGCGCATCCTGGAGATCGAGCGCACGGTGAAGCACGACGTGATCGCGTTCCTCACGCACGTCGAGGAGAAGGTCGGGCCAGACGCGCGCTGGCTCCACCGCGGCATGACCTCGAGTGACGTGCTCGACTCCTCGCTCGCCATCTTGCTGAAGCAGGCAGGCGACATGCTCGTTTTGCGATGCGACACGCTCTTCGAGAAGCTGGCGGTCCGGGCGCGCGAGCACGCGAAGACGCCGATGATCGGACGCAGCCACGGCATCTTCGCCGAGCCGGTCACGTTCGGGCTTGCGCTCGCCGGCCATGCCGCGGAGATCGCGCGTGCGCGAACGCGGCTCGTGACCGCGACGGAGGAGATCGCCGTCGGGAAGATCGCTGGCGCGGTCGGTACGTATGCGCATCTCACTCCGGCGATCGAGCAGCGCGCGCTCACGGCGCTGGGGCTTCGTGCGGAGACCGTGAGCACGCAGGTGGTCGCACGTGATCGTCACGCCGCGTTCTTCTCCGCGATGGCGCTGTGCGCGGCCTCCATCGAGCGCCTTGCGACGAACGTGCGCCACTGGCAGCGCTCCGAGGTGCGCGAGGCGGAGGAGGCCTTCACCGTCGGACAGAAGGGCTCCAGCGCGATGCCGCACAAGCGCAATCCGATCCTGAGCGAGAACCTGTGCGGCCTCGCCCGTGTCGTCCGCGCGGCCGTCGTACCTGCGCTGGAGAACGTGGCCCTCTGGCACGAGCGCGACATCTCGCACTCTTCCGTGGAGCGCATGCTTGCTCCGGACGCGACAGCAACGCTCGCGTTCATGCTCGATCGCGCGGCGCGGATGGCCGAAGGGCTGGTCATCTACCCGGAGGGCATGAAGAAGAACCTGGACGCCGCGGGTGAGCTCTACTTCTCGGAGGCCGTGCTGCTCGCGCTCGTGGAGGCCGGCATGGCGCGACAAGAGGCGTATGTCTTCGTTCAACGCAACGCGATGCGCGCGTGGCGGGGCGAAGGTGCCTTCCTGGATAATTGCTTGCAGGATACAGATATCGTGTCGCGCCTGGGCGAGCCCAAGCTGCGCGCGGCGTTCGACCTGGACCACGCGCTCGCGCACGTGCCCACGATCATCGAGCGGGCGCTCCGACGGTAGCAGCCGGTTAGCTCGGGATCAGGGAGTCAGCGAAGCACGAGCAACGCAGTGCAGAGGGTGGCGGTGCCGAGGACCATGAACACCGTCATCAACGCGGTGATCGCGATCTTTGCGTCGCGCGAGTAGCGCGAGCTTCCCCACAGCATCATGAAGCCGATGGGCGGCACGACAGCGAGCAGGATCCCGACGCTCACGGGATCTTCGAATCGCGAGCCGCGACGTTGCGATCCGTGGTGGCCGCGTTCGAGCAGCGATTCGGGCGGCGTGTTGCGCTTGCGAAGCGGCGGCCGGAACAGATCGGGGTTTGTCCTCACGCGCTCCGCGGCGCGCGCGATCGCAGGGCCCATGGACGGGGGCATGGCCGGGAAGTAGATGCACTTGCGCAGCGCCGCGTGCCTCGCCATCTCGGCGGGGGAGATCTTCGCCGCAGGCGGCGCGTAGGCGGGGCGCGGGGCCTCACGAAGCCAGCCGAAGCCAGGCACCGTCACCATGGGATGCTTCGGCAGCAACTGCACCTGTCGCTTGTTTATGCGCATCCGGCTCTCGATTCTGACATGTGGGGAAGGGACGCGCAAACGCACGGGGCTCTCAGGGGCAGGCTCTCAACCGGCGCGTGCGCGGCGTCGCTCGTACGCACGCAAGATCAAGGCCGCGACAACCAGCGCATGATACGGCCGCAATCCGCTGTTTTCGCCGGCGTAGATTGGCGCAACGGGTGTCTCTTCGATCCTGAGGTTACGTAACACCACCTGCCCGATCAGGTCGTTCGGGTAGCCGTAACCACGCCAGAGCCCATCGAGATCGAGCTCTGCGCAGGCCCTTCTCGAGAGCGCGGTGAAGCCGCACTGGCTGTCGTGGATGGGGCGTCCAACGGCGAGCGACGTCGCGAGCGAGAACACGCGACCGCCCCAATACCGAGCCGTCGGCATCACCTTGCGGATGTCGGGCGCGGTGAAGCGATTGCCTTTCACATAGTCCGCGCGGCCGGTGACGACGGGCGTCGCGACTGCCTCGAGATCGTCCGGCGACATCTGGCCGTCGCCCGCCATCACGCAGAACGCGTCGTGCGGCGCGCCACCCTCGCGCAGCGCTGCGCGATAGCCATCCGCGATCGCACCGCCCACGCCGCTCGGGTGTGGGTGCGCGACGAGCGTGATGCGCATCGGGCCGCGTGTCTGCCGATCCCTGACAAGCTCACGCGTTGCGTCCTTGCTCGCGTCGTCCACGACGATCACGTGGTCGACGAAGCTGGGCATGGTGTCGAGCACTCTTCCGAGCCGCTCTTCCTCGTTGCGGGCCGGCACGACGACCACGCACTGTGCTTCCCGTAGCATCTTGCGCCGTGCCTTATAAACCCGCGAGTCGTGGTCGTGAAAGCCCGCCCAAGGTGAAATGGGGAACATGCGTCAAGGGGCGTTTGCCCGCATGACACACCGCCGTCACAATCGTAGAGTACCGGGCATTCATGGCAAAAGTACTCGTGATCGAGGACGACCCGGACATCCTGGAGGTGCTCGACTACAACCTGACGGAGAAGGGCCACAAGGTGACCCTGACCTCGAAGGGTCTGGACGGCATCCGCATCGCGAAGGAGACGAAGCCTGATCTGGTCCTCCTGGACCTGATGCTGCCGGACATTCCGGGCACCGACGTCTGCAAGGCCATCAAGAGCGATCCCGCTCTCGCGAACGTGCGCGTGATGATGCTCACCGCCAAGGGCGAGGAGATCGATCGCGTCGTGGGCTTCGAGCTCGGCGCGGACGACTACGTCACGAAGCCGTTCAGCGTTCGTGAGCTGCTGCTCCGCATCCAGGCGATCGTGCGTCGCGGTGGCGCCCCGGAGGTCGAGCCCCCGCGCAGCATCGAGTTCGGCACGCTCAAGGTGGACCGTCAGGCGCATCGCGTCTGGTCCGACGGCGGCGAGGTGGAGCTCACTGCGCTCGAGTTCAAGCTGCTCGTCACCCTCTTCGAGCGCAAGAACCGGGTCCAGACGCGCAGCGCATTGCTGACCGACGTCTGGGGCATCGAGGCCGACATCACGACGCGAACGGTCGACACGCACGTGAAGCGCCTTCGCGAGAAGCTCGGCACGGCCGGCGACTACATCGAGACCGTACGCGGCGTGGGTTATCGCTTCGCCGACGCTCCCTGACCGACATCCTGCTATGAACGCGGCATGGAGCCGCGGCTGGGACTTCGCATGAAGCTGTTCTTCGTCTCGATCACAGTCACGTTCTTCGTGATCCTGGTCGCCGTCGGCTACTTGTCTCGTGACACGGACCCGCTGCTCCCTTCTTATGCGGTGGAGCGCTTCCACTCGCATGTGCCGTTCGCGGCCGGTTTGCTTGCGCTGCTCGCATCTGGCGTGGTCGCGTTCGTCGGTGGCACGTGGATGGAGCGTGAGCGCACGTCCTTCAAGGGAGAGCTCACGCGCACGATGACGGTGCTCCGCGGTGAGCGCGACGTGCTCACGCGCATCCTGGATGGCATGCAGGAAGGCGTGCTGCTGGTCGACTCCTCGGGGATCATTCTTCGCGTGAATCCTGCGCTGCGGCGGATGCTGCTCATCGGTCACGACGTCACCGGCAAGCTCGCGAGCGAGGTGGTCTCGCAGAAGGAGCTGCGCTCGCTTTTCGAGCGCGCACGCCAGGACGCGCTGGCGTCCGAAGAGGTCATGGTCGGCGAGCTCTCCCCGCGTCGCCTGTTCGTGCGCGTGACGGCGCGTGACGGCGCGCTCCTTGCGGTGTTCGTCGACGTCACGGACGTTCGGCGCCTGGAGACGTTGCGCCGTGATTTCGTGGCCAACGTCTCGCACGAGCTGCGCACGCCGGTCACATCGGTCCTGTCGGCCGCGGAGACGCTGCGGGGCTCCGCCGCGAACAACCCCATCGCATCCGCGAAGTTCATCGGCATCATCGAGCGCAACGCCGGCCGGCTCGAGCGGCTCATCGAGGACCTCCTGGACCTCTCGCGCATCGAGTCGCAGAAGTACAACCTGACCTGCGAAGACGTCACCATGCGTCCGTTCGCGAACACCGTGCTCGCCATGTTCAAGGAGCGCGCGGAGCTGAAGCGCCTGTCGCTCACCACGGACATCGATCCGAGCGTGAGCACGTGGGCGGACCGCCGCGCGCTGGAGCAAATCTTCGTCAACCTGGTCGACAACGCCGTGAAGTATTGCCCCGAGGGCGCGACCGTCACGCTGCGCGCCAAGAGCGAGGGCGACACCTGCGCGATGATGGTGGAGGACACCGGGCTCGGCATCGAGGAGAAGCACATCCCGCGGCTCTTCGAGCGCTTCTACCGCGTCGACACGGGTCGCTCGCGCGAGCTCGGTGGCACGGGCCTCGGGCTCTCCATCGTGAAGCACTTGGCCGAGGCGATGGCCGGCGAAGCCACTGTGCAGAGCGCCGTCGGCAAGGGAACCAAGTTCATCGTGATGCTCCCTGCGACGGAGCAGGCCGCGACGTCGCACTCGATCGAGACATCGGGCACGCTCGCGGCCGCGACCTCCGCATCCGAGCCTCCGCCGCCTGTCTCGGGCGGTGGAGAAGCGTCCGAGGCCGGCTGATCACGCGGTCCTGGGCGGTCCCAGGCGGTCCTAGGCCTCGAAGTCGGAGGCGAGCTCCGGCGGCATCATCGACGGGTTGGTCGGTGGCGACCTGTCCAGCGCACGATGCGCGAGGATCAGCACCGCGAGACGGATGTAGCGCGCGATGAACGCGAGGACGAATGCGCCGCCGATGACGACGAGCGCGAGCGGCTTCTGCGTCTGCGAGCCGATGCCGTTCGAAAGGGCCGCCGGGAGCAAGCCGAAGAGCGCGACAAGCGTCGTCATGAGCACGGGGCGAACGCGCTTCTTCGTGGCCTCCAGCGCGGCCTCTTCGATGCTCATGCCTTCGCGCTCTCGTAGACGTTGGTAGTACGTCACGACGAGGATGGCGTCCTGGATGGCTATACCGAAGATGGAGATGAAGCCCATCGCAGCGGAGACGGAGAAATGGATGCCGCACACGTACAGCGAGATGATGCCGCCCGCGACTGCGATCGGAATGTTCGACACGACGATCGCCGTGTCTGCGAAGTTCTTGATGGAGATGTACACGAGCACCAGGATGCCGAGCAGCGTCACCGGGATGATGATCGCAAGGCGCTGCTGCGCTTCCTTCAGCTCGTTGAGCTCGCCGCTCCAGTCCAGGTGCATGTCGTAGGGGAGCTTGACCTGATCGTCGACCTTGGCCTGCGCCTCCTTGACGGTGCTCTCCAGATCGCGACCACGGACCGAGAACTTCACCGGTGTGTAGCGGAGGCCGTCCTCGCGGAAGACGACGGAAGGTGAGTCCTCGAGGCGAATCTCGGCGATCTGTCCGAGCGGGACGTTCCCGTTCTCCGTGGAGACGGTGATCTCACGGATCGCCTCGAGCGACTGGCGATACTGCGGTAGCCAGCGGACCACGAGGTCGTAGCGGCGGTCGCCCTCGAGCACCTGCGTGACGCCCTTGCCGCCGATCGCGGCCTGGATGACCGTCTCCACGTCGCCCGTGTTGAGCCCGTAGCGCGAGCATGCGCGACGGTCCGGCGTGATCTTCACGCTCGGCTGCCCCATGGACGGGAAGATACCAAGGTCCGCGATGCCGCGCACCTTCTGCAGCACGTCCATGATCTGGCCGGCGTACTTCTCGTTCTCGTGCACATCGGGTCCGTAGACCTTGATCGAGTTCTCGCCCTTCACGCCTGACGTCGCTTCTTCGACGTTGTCGCTGATGACCTGGGAGAAGTTGAACGTGGCGCCCGGGAACTCGCGGCGCATCTCCTCGGACAGCTCCTCCGTGAGCTTCTCCTTCGTGAGGCCCTTCTCCCACTCGTCGAACGGACGCAGCGGGGCGAAGAGCTCGATGTTCTGGAATCCCGCGACGTCCGTGCCGTCGTCGGGGCGACCGAGCTGCGAGACCACGGTCTCCACCTCTGGATGCTTCCGCGTTTTGTCGTCGCACACGGCGCCGTCCTCTATCGGGCAGCCGCGGAGGATCGCGCGCATCTTGCCCACGTAGGTTGACGACTGCTCGAGCGAGATGCTGGTGGGGAACGTGACGCGGATCCAGAAGTTGCCTTCTTCGAGCTTGGGCATGAACTCGCCGCCGAGCTGCGTGAACAGGCTGAGGCCCACGACGACCGGCGCAGCGCACGCGAGCGTGACCTTCCACGGGTTCCGCACGGCGAAATTGAACAGCGGCGTGTCCAGCCTGTGGATCGCGCGCATCACGAAGTTCTCTTTTTCCTCCGCGTTGGCAGGGATCACAGCCTGAGCGAGCGCGGGCGTCAACGTGAGCGCCATGATGATGGCGCCGCCGATTGCGAAGGCATACGTAGACGCCATGGGCGCGAAGATCACGCCGGCCACGCCCTTCATGGTGAAGAGCGGCACGAATGCCACCGTGATGATCAGCGTGGAGAACAGCATGGGCGAGCTGACCTCTTCAGCGCCCGCGATGATCCGCTCACGCATGGTCCCGCGTCCGTGCGCGCCCAGGTGCCGGAAGATCGACTCCATCATGATGACGGTGGAGTCCACGACGATGCCGAAGTCCACTGCGCCGAGCGAGATCAGATTTGCGGGCGTGTGCGTGGACACCATGCCGGAGAACGCGATGAGCAGCGCCATCGGGATGTTGATCGCCGTGACGAGCGCCGCGCGCGTGTGCCCAAGGAAGATCCACAGGATGACGCTGACGAGCACCATGCCGACGACGAGGTTCTCGAGCACAGTGTGCGTGGTGAGCTTCACCAGGTTTCCGCGGTCGTAGTACGGCACGATCTTCATCCCGGGCGGCAGCACGTGGTTCTTCTCGATGTAGTCGAGTCGCTCGTGGATGCCGTTCAGCGTGGTCGGTGTCTCGCCGCCGTAGCGCATGAGCACGACGCCCTGGACCACGTCCGGGTCTGCATCGCGTCCGACGATGCCGAGGCGCGGCGAATGTCCGAGCTCGGTGGTGGCGACGTCTCGCACGCGGATGGGAATGCCGTTGTGCTGCGTGATGACGATGTCGTCGATGTCGTGGACGTTGCGGATCAGACCAACGCCGCGGATCGTGTACGCCTGCTCGCCGATTGACAGACGCTGACCGCCGACGTTCGTGTTGCCGTTCTGCACAGCGGTCATGAGCTGCGGGAGCGTGACGCCGTGACCGCGGAGACGGAAGGGATCGACGCCGACCTGGTACTGCTTGGTCTCGCCACCGAAGCTGACGACGTCGATGACGCCGGGGACCTGCTTGAACTGTCGTTCCAGGATCCAGTCTTCTGCGCTCTTCAGATCGCGGAGCGAGTAGCCATCGCCCTTGACCTCGTAACGGAAGACCTCACCGATCGCGTTCCATGGCGACAGCTGCGCGCTGACGCCGTCGGGTAGCTGGATCATCTGGAGGCGGTTCAGCACCTCCTGGCGCGCGGCGCCGTAGTCGACGCCCCACTTGAAGTAGCACTTCACGTCCGTCAGACCGAAGAGCGACTGGCTGCGGACGTGATCCAGGCCGGGCATCCCGGCAAGACCGATCTCGAGCGGGACCGTGACGTAACGCTCGACGTCCTCTGCGCTCATTCCGTCGGGCTGCGCGATGATCTCGACGAGCGGCGGGCACGGGTTCGGATACGCCTCGATGTCGAGCTCCTTGTAGGAGTAGAGACCGGCGGCGATGATGACCAGCGCGAGCCCGAAGATGACCACGGGCATCTTGAGGGCGAGCGCGACTAGGCGCTGAATCATGGTTGTATCCTACAGGTTTCCGGAGAGGAGGACCGCGCCCTCCGTGACGACCCGCATGCCCTTTTCCAGGCCGTGGGCCACAGGCACGAGCTGCGCGCCCTCTTGTTCGTCGGCGCTGATCGGCGTGCGGACGTAGCGAGCGCGCCCGTCCGGAGCCGTGCCCTTCTCCACGAAGACCACCGTCTGCTCACCAAGGCGCACGATGGCGCTGTGGGGAACGGCGAGGGCCTTGTGCTCGTCGACCGTGATCTCCACCGTCGCGTACATCTCGGGAAGAAGAGCGCGATCCACGTTCTCGAACGTGCAGCGGACGCGGGCGGTGCGGGTCTGCGGATCGAGGACACGCGAGAGCCAGTCGACCTTTCCCGCGAACACGCGGGTCGGCTGCGAGACGACCTTCACGTGAACACGTGAGTCCTTCTTGATGCGACCAATGTCCATCTCGTACACGTCCGCGACGACCCAGACCTTGTCGAGCTCACCGACCGTGAAGAGCTCCACGGCGGAGCCGCCGCCGTACTGGCCCTGGATCTCGCCGCCGGGCGCGACGTTGCGCGCGACGATCTCACCGTCGATGGGGGCGCGCACGGTGTACGTCTGCGACACGCCGTCGAACCCGCCGTGCAGGAGCGACACCTTCTGGCGGGCGCGATCGAGCTCCGCCTTTGCCTTGCGGAACTGATCTTCTGCTGCTTCGTAGTCGTGCTTGGACGTGGCGTTTGCGTCGAGGAGCTCCTTCTGGCGCGCGAGATCGTGCTCTGCGGCGATGACGTCTGCCTGCGCCTTGCCGAGATCGCTGGAGGCAACGCCGACCTCGGGTGACTCGACGTTGACGAGTGGGTCGCCCTTTTTCACCCGCCCACCGAGCTGTCCCTGGATGGTCGTGACCCGTCCGGTCACCGGCGAAAAAATGTGAGCGACCCGCGTGTCGTCGAAGGCGATGCGCCCCGACAAGACGATCGTGTCGTCGACCGATTTCTCTTCGACCGTCTCGACCTTCAGCTTCATGCCCGCGGCCTGGCTCTGCGTGATCCACACTTCGCCAGCGGGGGCGTCCGCAGAGATCGCGGAGGTTACCTTTGGCTTGCACGAGAAGAGGCCGAGGCCGACGAGCGCGATGACGGCCAGCTTTTTGGGAGAGGAATGCACCATGGACACCGTTACGCCCGTAACCGACGAGACGCGTGAATCGCGGATTAATAGTAGGTTATCGCCCAGTCCGTTCCGGCCAGGGGATCGCGGCGCCCCGCGCCGGAGGCCGCGGCCCTCCGTCTTTCACGGGTCCCGAGCATCCGATTAATAGGTGGTAAGGCGTGAGGTCCAAAAGTTTTGCACCTGCCCGGACGCACTGCGAGCTACCTTTCTCATGGAAATCGTTCCACGCTCCGCTTGATAATGACCTGTGCGTCGAGGTGCTGCTTGAACATGCGAACGAGGCGGACGTGAAGGGAGGGCAGCCGTGAAGATCCTGGTCGTTGAAGATGACAAGAAGCTCGCCCGCTTCCTCTCTCGCGTTCTCACGGAGGAAGGCTACGTGGTCGACAGTGCCGGCAACGGTGCCGAGGCCATCCAGCAGGCGGAGAGCGGGGTCTACGACCTCATCGTTCTCGATTGGATGCTGCCGGAGACCGACGGTCTGGCCGTCTGTCGGGAGCTTCGCCGCACGGGCTGCGCGGCTCCGGTGCTGATGCTGACGGCCCGGGGTGAGACGCGCGAGCGCGTTCTAGGACTCGACGCCGGCGCCGACGACTACATGGTGAAGCCCTTCGAGGTCGAAGAGTTCGTTGCCCGCGTTCGCGCGCTGATCCGGCGCACGTCGGGCTTCGGGCGCCTTCGCTGCGGCGACATCGAGATCGATCGCGTCGGTCATCGTGCGCTGGTCAAAGGTCAGCCGCTCTCGCTCACGAGCCGCGAGTATGCGTTGCTCGTCCACCTGGTCCATCACTCGGACAAGATCGTCACGCGCACGGAGCTTTTGTCCAGGGTCTGGGAGACCAATTTCGATCCGGGCTCCAACCTGATCGAGGTCCACGTGAGCCGCCTTCGCGAGAAGCTCGGCGATCACGCCTGGATGATCGAGACCGTCCGCGGGTCTGGCTACCGGCTGCGTTCGCGCGAAGAAGGTTGAGTGAAGTTTCGCAACCGGCTGACGCTCGCCCTGACGGCGACGACCGTCCTTACCTTCGGCACCGCCTTCGCTGCCGTCTCGATCATCGTCCATCGCTCCGAGCAGCGTGAGCTCGAGGAGGCCGTCCTCGAGACGGCCCGTGGCGAGGCGCGCGAGCTCTCCGTCATTCCTCCCGAGCACTGGCAGCTCTCCGAAGAGCCCGGACCGGCTGGCGACGACGAGAAGCCGCTGCGCAGGTTTGCCGCCATTTTCTCGGACAACGGCAACGTCGTCCTCAAGACGAAGTCCTTCTACGCGTGCCCGCTGCCGGACCCGCTCGCCCACGACTTTCGCGCGGCGTTCAACCTGGACTGCGAGGGGACACCGCTCCGCGCGATCATAATCCGCATTCCGTCGCACCCGGGACAGCGTCTTCTCTTCGCTCTTCCCCGCGTGCAGCTCGAGGCGGACTCCGCGTTCCTCGGCCGCACGATGGCGATGGCGCTGATCGCAGGCATCGCAGCCGCCGCCGCGGTGACATTCGTGATCGTGCGCCAGCTGACGCGCCAGCACGACTTCATCGCGGATGCGGCGCGCACCGTCGCGGCTGGCGATCTTGGCGCGCGCGTCAAGATCGGCTCGGATGACGAGGACATCGTCCAGCTGGCGAGCGACGTGAACGAGATGATCGTGCGCCTCGGTCTGCTCGTGTCCTCACAGCAACGGTTCGTGGCCTACGCGGCGCACGAGCTGCGCTCGCCCATCACCGCGCTCTACGGAGAGCTGCAGCTCGCCACGCGCAAGGAGCGCACGAAGGACGAGTACCGACAGGCCATCGGCGAGGCGCTGGACTCGGCGCGGCGCTTGAAGACGCTCGCGGAGGATCTGCTGGCGCTCGCGCGGGTGGGCGCCGAGACGGAGCCGCTACGCTCGCCAGTGCAGCTTCGCAAGGTGGTCGAGCAGGCGGCCTCCGAGGTCACGCTCGCGGCATCGGAGCACAAGGTGACGATCAGCGTGACGTGCGCGGACGTCACCGTCGATGGGCGCGCGCGCGACCTGGGCCGCGTGGTTCGCAATCTTCTCGACAACGCCATTCGCCATTCGCCCGAAGGTACCAACGTCACGGTTGGTCTCGACCTGTCGGGTTCGCTCGTGAAGCTCTGGGTACAGGACGAGGGCCCGGGTGTTCCACCAGGGGACCGCGACCGCATCTTCGAGCCGTTCTATCGCAGCGCGAAGGACCACGACCAGGACGGGCCTGGTGCAGGCCTCGGGCTCGCCATCGTCCAGGAGATCGCGAAGAGCCACGGCGGTCGCATCTTCGTGGACACCGAGAGCGAGGGAGGTGCGCGCTTCGTTCTCGAGCTGCCGGTCCCGCAACAAGAGGAAGTCCCGGCATGAGTGCGGCGCGACGCGTCGGCCGTCGCCGCCTCGTCCTCGGGCTCGTCGGTTTTTCCGTCGCGGTCGCCGCGATCGGGAGATCGCTCTATCGGCCGTTTCCATCGGACCGCACGCCCGATGGTGCGTACATGCGCATCGCGAAGAGCGTCGCGGACGGCACCGAACGCAACCTGTTCCCGTACCTGGAGACGGAAGCGCAGTGGGCGTCGTACACGATCCGCGACATGCGCAAGGCAGCCTACGAGCGCGCGCAGAAGAGCTATCCGGAGCCAGAACGCGCGTCGCTGCTCTCGGCCTATCGTGCGCACGCAGAGGCCGCTGACGGCAGCGATCTCTTCGCGCTGATGTCGCAAGAGCGAGGCTTCTCCCGTCGGCTCCGGAAGGATCTATCGGGCATCGCGAGCGTGGAGGCCGACGGCGAGCGCGCCAGCGTCGTGACGGTGAGGGGCACGCGCTACCCGTTCCGCAAGCGCGAGAACGGTATCTGGGGCCTCACCATCTTCACCGCGGAGTTGCTCGCCGAGGCGAACCGCGCCTCACGTGATCTCGAGATGGTGAAGCGCGCGGCCGACGACTACGACAGCCAGAAGCGCCCCTGAGCCCCTGCATCCTGACGGGCGCCTAGCGCGCGCAGGTGCCCGCGTCCTCGATGGCGTGTTGCGCTGCGGCGCGCGGCTGCGGTGGCACTCCCTTCTGGAGGAGCGGCCCAAGTCGTGCGCGCACGTCCGCAGGGTGGATCGCGCCGAGCGCGAGGATTGCTGCCATGGAGACCGCGACGTCCTGACCTGCGCCCTGCGGTAGGGCTGCGTCCTTCGCGAGGTCCGTGAGCATCTGCGCCGCATCACCCGCGCAGGTCGTCCCGAGCGCACGTGCAGCGGCGACGCGTACGCCAGAGTCCTCCTTGCCGTCCTTGAGGCGCGCCATCAGCGCCTTCGATTGCCCAGGCGCGTGCCTCTCACCGAGCGCGTTCGCAGCGGCGATCCGCACGTCGACGCTCTGGTCCGAAAGCGCGACAGCGAGCGAGCCGTCCACTTGCGCGTTCGGCTTCCCGCGGCCGAGCGTATGTGCGGCTGCCACGCGAACGAACGGCCACGCATCGCGCGCGAGGGCGCTTTCGGCGCATGGAAGGAGAGTGTCCGTCTCGCCGTCCCGCTTCAGCACTGCCTCGCGCACGCGCGGTGACGCGTCCTCGCAAGCGCGGGCAAGAAACGGCTCCGCAGCGGCTGCCTTCGGCCACAGCTCTGCGGCGCGCGCGCGCAATGGCCACTCCTTCTCTGCACCCAGGCGCAAGACGAGCCACGCGCGCGCGTCTGCGTCGCCGTTCTCCGCGAGCGCGGCGAACGCGGGCGTGAGGAGCCACTTCAGCCGGAAGTCCTCCTTCTTCCCGAGCTCGACGAGCGACCTCTTCGCCGGCTCACCCAGGTCGAACATGCGCGGCGCCGCGGCGCGGAAGAACTCCACGCGCGCATCGTCGGTGGACAGGCCGGCAAGTGCGCTCACGAGCGCGTCGGGCTTCGCATTGCGCGCCGCAGCCGCGAACGCCGTTCGTGTCCCGGTGCGCTCACGTGGCGAGCCCGCAGAAAGGCGTGATGCGAGCGGCGCGAGCGCGAGGTCCGGCGAGAGGGTCGCGAGCAGATCGGAGAGCCGCGACGCGTCCTCGTCCTTTGCGTGCTGCCACGCCTCGAGGAGCGCGGGCCCGGATGCGCGTCCGCAGCGCTCGAGGCGCTTTTCGCCGTGCGAGCGCACTGCCTTGTCCGGATCCGTGTAGCCGCGCACGAGCAGAGCGGAAGCCTCCGAGCACGACATGCTGGACATCACGACGTCCATGGCAGCGATGCGGCCGTCCGCATCGAGCTTGTTGTAGGCCTGTTCGACCGCCGGCAGCGCGTTCTTTCCCGCGCGCGCGAGGAGGCTCTTCGACGTGTCGCGCGCAGCTCCATCCGGTCCAGACAGGCCAGCGACGACGTCGGCCAAGGAGGCGCCGGGACGGTCATACCGCGTGAACGCGAGCACCTCGGCGATGCCGACGTTCGGCGCCGTGTCGTCCTTCTTGCCGTACGACTCGTCGAGCACGACCGACAGGCAATCGGTGAAGATGGGCGCGGGCAGCGGAACGTCGTACGCGGCACCGGGATGCATCGCCGCGTCCTCGGGCATGGTCACGGCGAACGTCTTGCCGGTGACCTTCACGAAGAAGATGCGCGGAGCGACGAAGCCTTCCGGCAATGGGTCCGGCGCGACGACGAAGCGAAGCCGCTCGATGCCGACGTTGACGAGCGCACGCGTCGTCACGAACTCGCCGCGGCCATCGTTCGGTCGCGTCTCGAGCCATGCCTTCTTCGGGTCGCCGTCGACCAGCGCGGGTGAGTCTCCACCGGTGCCTGCGGCAGCGAACAGCGGTGAGATGAGCGGCGGGCCGCCGTTGTCGGTCACGCGTGTCGCCACGATGGGCGTCGCGGCGTCGCGCGCCTCCTTGGGCATGCGCAGGGTCGCGCGACGGACCTCGAGGGTCTTGGGATCGAGCGCAGCCGGAAACACCGGTGTCTCCGCGTCACCGCACTGGAGCAGCCCTTCAGAGAGCCGTGACACCAGCACGAAGTGCGCGCCGTTCCCGCGATCGGAGATCGTGACGCGCGAACCTTCGCGGTCACCGGGCGTGCCCAGCGAGTAGCCCGTGAGGCCCGCGAAGATCGGCGCGGCCTCGGTCGCGGCCAGCACCACCTCGAACGCCTTGTCCTTGTCGGTCGCGCTCGGGACGCGAACGTGGGCCACGTGCTTGCCTTCCCCTACCGCGACGGAGACCACCGTGACGTCCTTGGCGGCGGGAAGGTCGGCCGCCGGGAGGGCGATCGGGATCTCGCGCGTCGGGCCGTCGCAGGGCGAGCCGTGCGGGCATGAGCGAGCGCGCACCATGCCTGCCTTGAGATCGATCTCCACCGAGAGCGCCGGCAGTCCCCCGCCCTGGGGAAGCACCAGCCGTTCGGAGCTCATGGCCGGTCCCGACGCCACCAGAACGGAGGCTGCGAGGGCCGCCGAGGAGAGCGCGCGGTTCTTCCGGGAAATCGTCATGATTCAGAACCACTACAGGTGCTCGGGGCTCCGCACAATGGGCAGCTTATTTGGCCCAGATCCCACGCCCATGTGACACCCATGCGCGATGCGAAAACGGTGGGTCGCAACACTCGTCCTTGCGCCGCTCGCCCCTCTGGGGCTGGTGGTCGCGCTCAAAGCTCACGGGCACGCGGGCCCGGACAGCTCGTCCACGAGCGCCGTCGATGAGCTCACGGCGCTCGCGAAGTCGTCGCCGCTCATCAAGGCAGCGGTCGATCCGCCGGCGTCCGTCGCCGCGATGGATACGACGAAGATGACGGTGGACCCGCGCGGCGTGCATGTGGCGCTGAGCGACAAGCGCACGGCCACGCTCACGGTGGATCCGGAGCTGCAGAAGACCGCGCTCACGCTGCTGCGCATCTACCACCTGCCCGAGGCGTCCGTCGTGATGATGGATGTCGCGACGGGACGTGTGCTGGTCTACGCGAGCTACCTCGAGAAGGGACCGCAGCGCGATCTCGTCGTCGAGGCAACCGCTCCGTCTGCGAGCGTGTTCAAGATCATCACGGGCTCCACGCTGGTCGAGACCGGCGCCGCCACGATGGACACCAAGGAGTGTTACAACGGCGGCGAGCAACGCATCTTGCCATCGGACCTGGAGCCGGATCCGAAGCGTGATCGCTGGTGCACCACGCTCGCGGGCGCGATGGGCCGCAGCATCAACACGGTCTTTGCGCGGCTGGCGATGCGCAGCTTGAAGAAGCAGCAGCTCGAGGACGTGGCGAAGGGCTTCGGCTATGGCGAGAGCCTTCCGTTCGACGTCCCGGTGCAGCCGAGCGCGCTGAACGTGCCGGATGATCAGCTCGGCTTCGCGCGCACTGCCGCGGGCTTCTGGAATACGACGCTGTCTCCGCTCCATGCAGCGAGCCTCAGCACGACGATCGCGCGTGGCGGTGAGCTCATCCGGCCGATCCTCGTCGCGGACGTGAAGGACACCTCGGGTTCCGTCATCTACTCCGCGCCCACCAGCGCCGTCCCCGTTCGCCGCGCCATCACGCCGGAGACCGCGGGCCAGGTGTCGGTGATGATGGAGCACACCGTGTCCGAGGGCACCAGCTACCGCGCGTTCCACGACGCGAGGGCGACGCCGTTCCTTCCCAACATCCAGGTCGCCGGCAAGACGGGGACGCTCACGGACGGGCAGGCGCAGCGCTACTACACATGGTTCACCGGCTACGCGCCGATGAAGCCTGCGGAGGGTGAGTCACAGGTCGCGGTCTCCGTACTGGCCGTCAACGGCGCCACGTGGCACGTGAAGGCGAATGTGCTCGCACGCGAGATGCTGCGCGCGTACTTCGCAGCGAAGAACGTCCAGGGCGTCACCGCGCCGTCGTTGACGGTCCACGAGCCGCGCGAGCGCGTCGCCGTGCATTCGCGAGCCCAGTAACGCGCGGCGCGCCTGTTCAGTGCTCAGTGGGGGATCGGCTGACGCGGTTGCCTCATCGGCCTCGCGATCGTGCCCATCGCGGAAGCCGCGGGTGTCGGGGGCGCGGCGGATACAGATGCTGCGGGCGCTGCTGCGGCCGTGGTCTCCGTCGCGCTGGTGGGCGTCGACGGTGACATCGTCCAGGCGATCGCCGCGACCAGGAAGAGCACCGCGCCAAGCGCAGGAAGCCACATGGGAGTGTTGGGCTCCGGGAGGGGCTCGTTGTGACCGTGGGATCCGCTCATGAGGTCGGAAGGTTTTCCACGTCCCCGCTGTCTCTGTCAAGGAGCACAGGCGGATCTGCGCCAGTGTGAAGGCGATCCGGGCTTCCTACGTCTATACTTGAACCAAACATGGCTTACCGACCTCGTCCCAGTATTCGTCGCGCCCTCGCTGTCCTCGCGCTCACCCTCCCGCTCACGGGCGTTGCGCTGCTGGCCGGTGAGTCGCCCACGTCCGCGGCAGGCGCGACCACAGCGCCGTTGCCCGCGCTGCCGGCCACGGGCGGAGCGGCACCCGTACCCGCAGCTGGCGCAGGCGCAGGCGCTGAAGGGAAGGGCCCAGCGTCGGACGAGCCCAAGAAGGGCATCGTGCTCATCGAGCAGGGCGGCAGGCTCCTCGGCATCGGCACGATCCTGAAGGGCGATGGCCGCGTCCTCACGTCGCTCACCGCGCTCGGCGGGCTCGAGCAAGTAGATGTAAGATACACGGATGGCACGGTGACGCGTGCGCGGCTCGGTCACAAGGATCGCACGTGGGACCTCGCGCTGCTCATTCCCCTCACCGGCAAGTGGGTCGACGGCTTCCTGGCGAGCGAGCAGGACCCTTCCGCGGTCGAGCTGCGCGCGCTCTCCGTCGGTCGCAACCGCCCGCCCACGCTGCCTGTCGTTCATTTCAAGGCCCGCACGGACGCGAAGGGCAAGGATGGGGAGCCCATACCTTCCGCGCTGGATCTCGATCTGCGCGGCGCTCAAGTCGCGCCCGGCACCCCCATCCTCGATCCGAACGGAAACGTCGTCGCGCTCGTCGTGAGCGCGTGCAAGGCCGCCGACGCGGGACCGTGCGCACCCGTGACCGTCGGCGCGCCGGTGTTCGCGCTCCGAAACTTCCTGGTGCACACCCCGCCGAGCGCCATTCAGCCGCCGCCGTGGCTCGGTCTTGGCGGCGCCTCGGCAGTCAGTGGCAACACGAAGGGCGTCCGCGTGATGGCGATTGCCCCACACAGCCCGGCAGAGGCAGCGGGTCTCAAAGCGGACCCGGCGCAGGCGGACATCATCGTGGCCGTGGACGGGCAGCCCGTGGACTCCCCCGACGCGCTCGCGAAGCAGATCGGCACCCATGCGGTGGGCCAGACCATCAAGCTCCTGGTCTTCGGGGGCGACAAGTTCCGCGAGGTCCCGGTGACCCTGAAAGCTGCGCCCTAGTTCAGGTATCCCGTCGAGGACGTGGGATTTTGTCCCCTTCCATCGCGAGGTGTGTTTTCGTTGTGTCCGTGTATCGGGAACCCCGAAGGTTTATCGGCGGTTGACACGGGTGGTGCACGCTTGAAAAGGAAGGCCTTGTCGTGGCGGGACCGCTCCGAATCGAAGTAGCCGGCGAAACGAACGTCGGCATGAAGCGCAATCACAACGAGGACAACTTCTCCATCGTGGAGGAGAGTGGTCTCTACATCGTTGCTGATGGCATGGGCGGTCACGCGTCCGGTGAGGTCGCGAGCAAGATGGCCGTGGACGCGTTGCGCGAGTTCTTCGCTGCGACCGCCCAGGATCCCGAGCGCACCTGGCCCTACAAGATGGATCGCTCCAAGGGCTACGAGGAGAACCGGCTCATCACCGGCATCAAGCTCGCCAACCTCCGCATCTACGAGAGCGCGCAGCGCGACGCTCGTCAGCGCGGCATGGGCACCACCATCGTGACCATGTTCGCGGTCGAGGACGGCGTCTACGTCGCGCACGTCGGTGACTCGCGCATCTATCGCGTGCGCGACAACAAGATCGAGCAGCTCACCGAAGACCACTCTCTCTTGAACGACTACATCAAGATGAAGCGGCTCACGCCGGAAGAGATCGCAAACTTCCCGCACAAGAACGTCATCGTGCGCGCGCTCGGCATGAAGGACACCGTGAAGGTGGACACGCGCTACGAGCAGCCACGCGCGAACGACGTGTACCTCCTCTGCTCGGACGGCCTCTCCGGCCCCGTGACGGACGAAGACATGCTGCAGATCATCACCACCACGACCGATCTGAAGGCCTGCGCCGCGGGTCTCATCGAGCGCGGCAACGCGAACGGTGGCCCCGACAACATCACCGTGATCCTCGCGCGCTGGGTCGCGTGAGTTGAGCGGCCCAGAACGGGCGGACATGCCCGTCTCGAGAGCCCAACGCTCTCCCCTCTCGTTCTCTGGCTATCGAACCCTCTGGCTCGCCGCCACGTTTTCCAACATCGGCACGTTCGTGCATGACGTCGCGCAATCGTGGCTCATGCTGGACATCACCAGGAGCGCGATGTGGGTCGCGTTGATCTCGGTGGGGCTCACCGCGCCGAGCTTCCTGTTCTCCATTCCCGCCGCGGTGGTTGCCGATCGCGTGGATCGAAGGCTCGTGCTCGTTGTCGGGCAAACCATGGCAGCGCTCGTGGCGCTCCTGCTCTCGCTGGCCAGCTACCTTCATCTGGTCGGTCCGTACACGCTCCTTGCCGCCGCGACAGGCATTGGCACTGCGAGCGCGATCAACAACTCGGCGTGGCATTCGCTGGTGCCGGAGCTCGTGCCGCGCGAGCACATGCCGGAGGCGATCGCGCTCAACTCCGTCAGCTTCAACGTGGCGCGCGTGCTGGGCCCGATGCTCGGCGGGTATCTGCTCGGGCTCTTCGGGCCGCCGGTCTCGTTTCTCGTGAACGGGCTCTCGTTCGTCGCGGTCATCGTCGTGCTCCTCACGCATGCGACGATCCGCGAGGTCTCGCGCGCGGGCCGCCCGACGACGCCCACCACGGAGAGCACGTGGGCCGGCGCGATCGCAGGCGTTCACATGGTCTATGGTGACCCGAAGATTCGCGCGTGCGTGATCGCCGTGATGACGTTCGTCGTTCCCGCCGCGGGGATGATGTCCGTGCTGCCCGTGTTCGCGAAGGTGGAGCTCGGGATGGATGCAAGGGGCTACGGGAGCCTCGTCGGTGCGCTCGGTGCTGGAGCGGTGCTCGGCGCAAGCGTGATGAAGCGCGCGCGGGCGAAGGTGCCGCCGCAGCTCTACACCGCTGCGATGATCTTCACGTTCTCGTGTGCCGTGCTGATCTCTGCGCTCGCGAAGAATGTGTGGGTGGCGCGCGCCGCGTTCGTGTTCGCGGGAGTGGGGTGGGTCGGCACGTTTGCGACGCTCGTCTCACTGGTCCAGCTACACGCACCGGAAGGCGGAAAAACAAGGGTGGTTTCGGTCTACAGCGTGTCGTGGCTCGGCGGATGGGTGCTCTCTGCGCTCTTCGCAGGGTGGCTCGCGAAGAGGAGCGGAACGGCCCTCACGCTCACGATGTGCTCGCTGTGGGGGATCGTCGCGGCGCTCGTTACCAGCCAGCTGCCGCTGCCAGCGTTTCCCGATCAGCGCGTGGTGAAGCCGGTGGGGCCGAGCGCGAGGTAGCAGGCTGCGATCACCACGAGCATGATCACCGCGACGAGCGCGTAGTTCATCTTCGACTGCGACGTGCTCCAGCCGTCCGCGTAGAACTTTCCCTTCGAGCGCACGCGGAGCTTCCGCTGCACGCTCGGGAGCATGCTCTCCTTCGGCGCTTCGTGAGGCTCCTCCTTCGCGAGCGACTTCTTGAGAAGCTGCGAGATGGCCATGTCGTCCTTGGAGTCGCGGGCCTCTTCGATGGGCTCCTTCTCCTCGGCCTTCTTCTCGGCCTTCTCCTCGGCCGTCTCTTCGTCTGGTGCCTTGGGCTTGTCCGTCATTTGATCTTCTCCCCGAGGCGCTTCTCGACGATCTCTCGAAGCTGCGCGCGCGCGCGGTGGATCCTGCTCTTCACGGTGCCCTCCGCGAGCCCCGTGATCTGCTCGATCTCTTCGTAGCTCAGCTCCTCCACATCACGCAAAACCAAGCATTCGCGAAAGCTGTCCTCCAGCTCCAGGATGGCCTCTTGTACGATCTTCTCCACCTGCCGCCCCGCGAGCGCCTCGTCCGGGCGCTCCACTTGCCCCACGTTCGCGCGCCGCGCCTCGCCAAGCGGTACGCGCTCGGCCACGGCCTCGAGCTCGTCCTGCTCTCCCGTGTGCCGCACCTTCAGGTACTTCGAGCGGTTCTTGCAGAGGTTCACGGCGATTCGATAGATCCACGTGGAGAGCTTCGACTCACCACGGAACGTGCTGATCGCCTTGAAGACCTGGATGAAGACCTCCTGCGCGACCTCCTCCGCCTCGGCGCGGTTGCCCAACATGCGGAGGATGAGCGCAAAGACGCGACGCTCGTAAGTCTTCACGAGCTCGTTGAACGCGCGCTCATCGCGGACGATCAGTCGCTCGACGAGCTTCGCTTCGATGTCGTCGGGTAGCGCCACGTCAAGCCATCGTGCCAGGGTTGGGCTATCCCATGCAAAGGGCAAGTGCGCGGGCCGCTCTGGAGGAGGCGTGCGCGGCATGAGGTTCTACTCTCGTGACACGGCCCCTGGTGGAAAGTTCCGGTGTATCGTGCGCCGATGCGCGGGAACTTATGGTCCGTGTCGCGGTCATTCTCCCGAGTCGCCGGCGCTTTCGCCGCCGTTGTCGCCGGCGCGTTCGCCGCCGCTGGGCTCGGGCTGTCCATCGGCGCATGCGGCGCCCCTCAGGACCACGCAGCTGCAGCGCTTGCCTGCCCATCCGCCGCGCCCACCCTCGCACCCGTGCCACCTCCACCGCCGTCACCGTCAGGCGATCTGGACGCGGCGGAGCGCATGACCCTCGTCCGCGAGCTCGTGGACCGCGTCCATGCGCTCCATGTCTTCTCGCAGCACACGAAGGACAATCTGGGCCTCGACTGGGACCGCGACGACCTCCCTGCGCTGCGCGATGAATTCGCGCGCGCGGACAGCAGGGACAAGCTCAGCGTCGCGCTCTGGCACTTCGGCAACAGCCTGCACGACATGCACTGTCGCTACCGGGCGCTCTCGCGCGGGCAGGTGACGCGGATGCGTGTGAAGGTCGGCGTGGAGCAGAAGGGCGGCGCGTTCGCGTACTACGTCGCGGAGGTCCGGGACAAGAGCATTGTCGGGCTCGAGCCGGGCGACATCATCGAGTCTGCGGATGGCGTGGTCGCTGCGGATCTCCCGCGCGTCCACAGGAACGAGGGGAGCTTCAACAACTGGCCGCACCTCGCGCTCACGGCTGCGCGCTTCCTCACGCGGCGGCACAACGCAGAGTCGCTCACGCGCGACGGCGACGTGAGCAAGTGGGTCGTGCGTTCGCGCAGGACGGGCGAGCGGAAGGCCGTCGAGCTCACGTGGAAGGAACGCGTGGACGAGAACCTGCCCGATGACTCCTGGGTCGACTACACGGACCAGGACTGCGAGGACGACGACCCTGCGACCTACGAGGGCTACAAGCTGGTGGGACGCGGCGCCCATTTTTGCATGTATGTTGCAGACAAACCGCCGCGGTCGTTCTATCCGATCGTGCGGCAGGTCTCGTTCCGCTACTTCGAAGAGGGACCGCAGCAGTTCCTGGCCGACCACGACTCGCTGGTCCTCCGCCTCTCGCTGCAGAAGCAGGCGAAGGGAGTGATCCTGGACATGCGGGAGAACGGCGGCGGAAACGATCCGAACAGCTTCATCGACTGGTGGGCGCCCGCCCGCCCCTACACCGACACGTTCACGGTGATGCGCAAGACCCCGCTCGTGGGTGACCGTGAGGCGCTCGAAAAGTTCGTGGTCAACACGCCAAAGGCCGTGAAGGACTTCTACATGAAGTGCGTGAAGGAGCCGGGCGACGAGCCCTTCTGCGCGAAGCGGCCGTTCGAGTGCAAGCCGGACACCTGCGACTGGAACAACGAGTTCATCGCGAGCCACCAGGTGACGAAGCTTCCCGTGGCGCTGCTCACTGGCGCGAGCTGCGGCAGCTCTTGCGATTCGTTCGTCTACACATGGAAGAAGAACGGGTTCGGCCCGCTCATCGGCATGCCAAGCATGGCGGGCTTCACGACGAACCGATACCGCGCGCCAATACCTGGACGCCTGCAGCTCGGCACGATCGATCTCGCGTTCAGCTACGACGTGAGCGCCGACGGCGACATGGTGGAGGGCCACGAGATTCCACCCGACGTCCGCATCCCACCAACATGGGACAACTACGCGAGGTACGACACGCTGCTGGCCGACGCGGCGATCAAGGCGCTCGGCGAACCGCGCTGGCGCACGGCGAAGACCACCGCCAAGAAGTGATCGCGCACCGGAGCTAGCTTCGCTTCCCCGGCAGGGACCCTTGCAGCATCGCGAGTGACGCCGCACATGCGACCACGAGCAACGCCGCCACGCCGCTCTTCCACGTGATCGCAGCCGCGGCGAAACCGACAATGCCGACGACAAGCCGCGCGCGCTCGACCATCAGCGCCCACGTCTTCCGATCGAAGAACGACATCACCGACGCGAGCGCCGCCCACACGAACACGAGGCAGCCTCGCGCGAGCCATTGCGGCAGTGCGCTCCACAGATACGCGAGCCCCATGGTCACGAGCGCCGCGTGCACCAGCTGCACGACCAGATAGCCCGCGAGCTCCGCAGGCGCGGTGCGATCGTAGCCAGAGGTCTCACGCGCGGGAGGCTCCCACGCGAACGCGCGCTCGGGCGCGACGAACCACACCGCGATTGCATCCTTCCACGTGGGCGCCTTGCGGCTGCGCGCCCAGAGCTCCGCGAACGGATGCAGGTTCGCCCAGAACGGGCTCCAGCTACGGATGCCGCGAGGCACGCCGTACGACGGCTCGTGTGTCTCTGCTGCGAAAGTGCCGAGCACGCGGTCGAAAAGGATCGTGAAGCCGCCATAGTTGCGATCGACGAACGCGCGATCTTTTCCGTGGTGGACGCGGTGGTGGCTGGGGGTGGTGAGCACGAGCTCCAGCGGGCCGAGCCGCGACACGAGGCGCGTATGAACGAAGAACTGGTAGACCTGATACACGCCGTGCACGACCAGGAACATGCGCACCGGAAAACCGGCGAGCGCGAGCGGCGCATAGAACGCATACGTAACGACCGTCGCTATCGCGCCCTGCCGGAACGACACGGTGAAGTTGTACTCCTCGCTCTGGTGGTGCACGGCGTGCGCAGCCCAGAGCACGTTCACGCGGTGCGATGCGCGGTGGTAGGCGTAGTACGCAAGGTCGTGCGCGATCACGCAGGCGATCCATGCGAGCGGGGAGCGCGGCGACACGTGCACCAGGCCAAAGCGTTCCTGCAAGAGCGTGTAGAGACCAAGATAGAGCGCGCCGAGCGTGAGGATGCCGAGCTGGTCGAGCAACGCACACGCGATGGCGCTCGCGAAGTCGTTCAGCCTGTAGCTGCGCTCACCGCGTCGCGCGAGCACGATGGCCTCTGCGGCCATGAGCAGCAAGAAGAGCGGCACGGCCAGGAGGAGCGGATCCACGACGCTCACAGTACATCAGATCTGGAGCGGCACCTCAGCGGGGTGCGCGGCGTGCGCGCGGGGCGGGCTCTTCGGAGAGCGTGTCGACCTCTGTCTCCGCCGTCACCATGCGCGCGTCGACCTCCGGCGCGTCAACGCGAACCTGTGGTGAGCTCGCAGCCGCGTCCCGTGCCGAGCCGACGCGCTGCTTCACGGCCTGCGCTGGGTGGTGCGCGTCATCGATCGCGTCGCGGCCTTGCGCCTTGCGGAGCGCGGCGCGGATCATCGCGCCCTTGTGCCACGTGACGATGAAGACCGCCGCGAGCCAGATGAACATGATGGCCGGGATCAAGCGGCCCATGTGGAACAGCGCTCCGAACGTCACCGGTACGATCACCCAGCCCAGACCCCAGAGCACCCATAGCAAGTTGCGGATGCTCTGCACCGCCGCATCTTCCTTCTTCTGAGCGAGCTTCTGATCCAGCCTCTCATCGAGCGAGCCCTCGGCGGTTCGCACCACCACGAGCGAAGCAGACGGGCGCGAGGGCGCCTTTGATCGCGGCGGATCGAGCGCAGCAGCAAGGCTCCGCGCGCGCAGGTCCGGGTCGGGCTCCACCATCTGCACGAGCGAGGCGACGAGCGCGGGCGACGCGCGGTCACCGAGCGACGCCTCCACGTCCACGCGCAGGCCGCGATGTGGAAGCGTCTCGGGTTCCACCCCGGTGAGCGCGGCGAGCGCGGTCGCACCCACGGCGTACACGTCCGTCTGCGGCAACGAGCGCCCCTGGAACTGCTCCGGTGCCATGTAGCCCATGGTCCCGACGATGGTGCTGCCGCCACCGCGCCGGAGCACGAGCTCACTCACAGCGCCGAAGTCCACGAGCACGTACGACCCGTCCGGACGGCGGATGACGTTGCGTGGCTTGATGTCACGGTGGACGATCGGCGCGGCGCGGCCGTGCAGGTACGTGAGCGCGCGGTCCGCGTCTGCAAGGAAGCGACGCACCTCTTCCTCCGACAGTGCGCCCTCGCGCCGGCGAATGGCGTCCAGCGTCTCGCCCTGCACCTTCTCCATCACGAGGTAGAGCGCGCCGTCCTCCTCGAAGTGCTCGATGTAGCGAGGCACCAGCGGATGATCGAGCGTCGAAAGGACGCGGGCCTCGCGCTCTGCAAGCTCCACGTCCTTCCAGCTCTTCGCGTCGCGAACGGCGAAGCGCTTGATGGCAACGGCCCTCTCGTCGGTCGTGTGAGTCGCGTCGTACGTGGTTCCCTGCGCGCCCTCACCGAGCACGCCATGCAGCACGTAGCGACCGTTGCCGAGCGACGGGGGAAGGCTCATCGCTGCGATGATCCCTCATTTCTTGCGCGATGGTTCAGCGAAAGATCATCAATGGAAATTGCGCTGGCGCGGAGTGCGGCTATCGTCGAGGAGTGACTCCCCTCGAAGAGATTACCGAGCGCGGGCGGCGCAACGTCGAGAGCGCCAAGCGCACGAACGCGTACGTGGCCATCGGCATCGGCGTCATGTTCGCGGTCTTCGCGGCCGTCAGCTTGATCATTGCCCTGGTGTTGGTGGTGGTCGCAGTCCGTGTCGCGGGTGAGGTCGACCAGGGCGCGGGGCTCGCGCTGGGGTTCGTCTTCGCAGTGGGCGTCTTCGGCCTCCTCTTCGTCGCTCTTGCGGTGCTGCTCATCAGTCTCGGCAAGAAGGGCCTGCGAGCAATCGATCGAGGCCAGCGCCTGCGCGCAACGGGCGTGCGCGGATCCGCGACCGTGCTGAGCTACACGGAGTCCAACTTCAAGGTCGACGGCGAGACCAACTGGCGGGTCGTCGTGCGCATCGCGCTCGATGGCCGCGCCCCGTGGGAGACCAACCTGAACGTCCCCGTCGTCCGCGGTCAGGGCGGACGGATCTATCAAGGCGCGACGCTGTCCGTACTGGTGAACCCGCAAGACCCGAGCGAAGCCATGGTGGACTTCGACGCCCACGGCTGAGATCTCCAGTCAGCGCATGCGCAACGCGTCGGCGAGTGCTTGTGCGCGGCCTGCGAGCTCCGGGTCGGCGGCTGAGGCCGCGAGCCCCGCGTCGTCGTGAGCGTGTTGCCTGCAGAACTCGAGGACCTGCCCGTACGCGACCACGATGGGGTCGTCTTGCGCGAATGCGCCGTCGCGGATCGCGATGGCGCCAGCGTCGCCCATCACGGCGGGGGTCGGCGCGACGCGGCTCTGGATCGTACGCGCGACCGCGAGAATGCTGCCCGCGATGATCGCGACATGCGCATGATGATCGGGCCGCGTGGTCACGTGCTGGTGCGCCGTGAACAGTGCGAACGCAAGCCGAGGCGCGAAATCGCGAAACGTCTGCCCGGCCTGGCCCGCCTGCCCCGCCTGCGCCTGCATCCCTCCTGGCACCGCACGTTCGAACTTGTGGGCGCAGCTGGAACAAAACGCGTTGGCCGGAGAGTTCATCGTCCCGCACGCACCGCACCGCTGCTGACCGCCACCACCACCGCCAGCAGCGCCGGGCCACGCGTGGGGTGTCGGCTCGGGCTCACGCGTCCCGTGCGGCGCCGATGCACCGCATCCTAGACAGAACTTGTACGTGGCCTGATTGTCCTGGCCGCACTGCGAACACCGGTACATGCGCCACCTCCAACATGTGCAATATACACAGGCAGGCTTCTCTAGTGTGGCACATGCAAAAGCACACCTGCCGAGCGACACACGCGACACCTGCCACGCGACACCTACCTCAGGCTGACGCAGCGTCTTCAGACGCCCAGCCCTCCTGGACTATTTCTTAGTCCGTCGCGTCCGCTTCTTGGGCTCTCCGAGCACTTCAACGGTGCCCGTTGCGAGGCGCGGAGCTTCTGGGGCCTCGAGTCGCCGAGGAGCGGGCGCGTGCACCGGTGGCTTGTTGCGCTCGTGGAGTCGCTTTGAGATGTCGTAGTGGGCGGGTCTGCAGATGATGTGGCCGACGAGCATCCCTTCGAGCGGCGAGAGGAAGCTTTCCGTTCGGCACGCGTACTCGATGACGATTGCTGTGTCCGCCGTTGCAGCCACCACCCGCGCACCATGTTCGAGCTCGCCAGCATCGCACGCGACAAGCACCGCTTGGATGCAGTACGCGACGCCGCCTCCGAAGATGCCGAACGACTCGTTGACCCGCGTCCACTCGGATCGCCGCTCGGTGCCGTTGTACATCTCTTTGAACGGAAGGTGCGCGGAGACAACGGGAACCCCTAGCCCTCGGAGTTCGTCACGCATGGGCGTAGGCACGCCTGCGCGAATCATCGGGCTCTCGGGGTTCGTTATGTCGGAGCGGTACGGACGTCCTGCGGGTGGTGTGACCGCAACCACACGAAGGTTCTTGTACCGCTCGAGCTTCAGATGCTCACGCGCGACGTAGTGCGGCCCATCCCCGTTCCCGGTGAAGATGACGAGTCGATCGATCCCTAGCTGGTGGCACGTCTCCACTGCTGCGTGCATGCAGTCACGCATATGGGTGCGGCCCTCGCCGGTGAAATACTGCGTCTGATGGCGGTCCGTCATGGCGTCTTCTTTCTGGATCGGGATGGCCGGTGTTTTCGAGTCACAGGTTGCTTCTTGTCTTTGCGGAACGACGCGACCATCTCAATGAACCCTCGCGGATCGAGATCGGTAACGTCAGGCTCGACGTCCGCGCACGGCACATGCGCGTCAGTGTTCGGCGGGATGTGAACGTGATGTTGGTGTGTCTTGTCGAGGTCGTATCGAAAGATCGTGTCGCGAGCGGCCGTGCCATAGTGCAGGGCGTAGTGGTAGAGGTCCCAATGGTCTCGCGTGAACCGTTGCGTCTTCGGATTCCAAAGCGGAGCCGATGCCTTTAAGGAGAAACTGACCTTGATGGCGATGCGATGGCCATCGTCCGTGAGGTAGTTCACGGCCTGGACGATCCCTTCGAGATGCGCCGACCCGTGAACGCGCAACGTCGGTCGATCCGCCTCGAACTCACCCGGCGCCAATGCGGAGATCGCTTCGACTAGGCCCGGGAAACACCGGTCCAAGTACGCTTTTTGAAGTTGGTCGAGAGCCATCCAGCGACGCGATTCCACCACCGCACAGCGGAAAAGAGAAGGGCCGCATCATCAGCGGCCCCTTTCACAGCTTCGTCGGTGGTTGGCGTTCGCGGCTGCGGCGTGTCCACCGGCAACTCGTCCCCTGCGCCATTGCCGTCCTTGTCGATCCAGTTCACGAAGCGAGCGTAGGTCGCATGCCAGTCACGAACGAGCTCGTCCTCCACCAGTCGGTTCTCGTTGTCGAGCCGCAGGAGAGTCCGCCTGATGATGCCACCGCTTACCCCGAGGCGCAGAGCTAGCTTGAGCTCGATGGCTTCGAGTTCGTCCTGGGTCTTCTCGAAGGTGTCGAGGCAGTCGGTGGGAATGAGGTCGAACATGTCCAAGTCCTTAGACGGGTGAGCCTTGGAATCCTTGATGGTCATGTCTGAGATGGCTGCAAGCGATGTACCTGTCGGGGCACGGCGGCTGCTGCCTCACGGAACGTAAGGCATCGCCGAACCGATGTCAAAGCCGCAACCGCGGGAAATTTGCGGTGATTCACGGAACATCGGAGCAGTTGGGGCGGCGACGCCACGGCGCCACATGCGCGCAAATAGAGCACCCTTCGACCCTCAACCACCCGAGTGAATCTGACCACGGTGGACCGTTGGTGACCAAGCATCCGCGTTGACCACCCTTCTGGTCCGGCCGCCAACCCGCTTGAAATCGTTCCTAGGAACGATTTTCGTCAGCCCCCTCGTGGCCCCTCGGTGGCCGCAAGGCCGCCGCCAGCAACGGCCACCCACAGACGTCGACCGTACAAGCAAGAACGCCAGCGTCATCCGCTCGCGCTGCGCGCCCGACCACGGCCCAGCGTCCTTGAAGCCCGCAGTGATGAAGGACTCCGGCCGATGATGATGATCGCGTGCGTGCCGCCGTGTTGTGCACCCTCATGTCGCGCGACTGCGAGCAGCCTGCGCACCAGCGTCTTCCCGCCACCGCGGACCTCCAGCATGCTGAGGATGATCGGGAACATCGTGTCGAGATCGTCGACGTCCTTGATGCCCACGAGCGCTTCACGATCGGCCGGTAGACGTGCCTCCCGTCGGTGCGCATCGTCGCCGTCTCGCGATGCGTGAAGCCGAACTTGGAGAACGAAACCGCGATCCCCACCTCCTTGCGCGAGCGTCGAGGCATCCAAGGATGCTCGCAGGCCTCGCACCGGATGCTGCAGGCAGCCGCGTCCACGGAACGCATCTTTCACTCGGCGACTGCGGGACTCCACTGCCCTCCGTTCGCGTATTGTTGCGGGATGGATTCCAAGACGACTGCGAAGCTAATTGCCACGCTCCTCGCGACCTCGGTGGACCGTTCGTCGCGTAAGGCGCCCCCGAAGCGGCCAACGGCACAGAACCGGGCCATTGCCCAGACGCTTCACCAACTTCTCGTGAAGCGAGGCGTTCCGACTGGTCTCGCCCAGGCCTTGAGTGATCGAGCCTCACCGATCCTCTGCGCGCAGACACATCGTGGCCGCAACAACTGCCCGTACTTTTGTCTTCGCGAATACCACACGACCGGACGCTGCAGAGACCACCTCCGACACACGTGGACGCTGCACTACTAGCGCAACGGTGCAGCCGTGTCGCAGGCCTCTGCGTCCGATGACACTAGCATCGTGCGCCGACAATCACGTGGGGCGGACGAAGCGTGATTCCGGAGCGCGGCAGCGCCGTGGCGGGATGACGGTTTTGCAAACCGTTCCTAGCACTACTGCGGGATGTCGCGTGTGAGCGAGCGGCTCGTTCGGCGCCTGCGATGTAGCCCAGTGTCGTTTGTTTCTCACTGTGTCCTTCCATTCTATCGAGCGGGCCTTTCCATCGTGCAGATCGTGTCCATGGTGAG
>JANXLV010000332.1 GCA_025355005.1 Myxococcales bacterium
TCGTAGAGGAGGAGGGACTCCGCAGAGGACGCGCGGTCGCTCGGGATCCGGTAGCCGGCGACACCTTCGTCGCTGTGCGTTGCGGCGTGGACGTCCTTCATGATGTCCGCGAACGTGAACGCGTGGTCCGTCTCCGGCTGCGCGCGGAGCCACGTGGCAAACGCGTCGAGCTTCGTGAGGTACACGGGGTTCGTGACGCCATCCTTCTCGCCGCTCTCGACCTGGAACTCCAGGCGGTAGATGCCGGAGAGGTTCTTCATCGTGAAGTCTGCGTCCTTGCGGAAGGCCGTGGACTTGTCGAAGTACTGGACGAACTGGTCGTTGGTCTGGAGGCGCGAAGCAGCAGCACCGAAGATGACCGTGACGACGACGGTGACGCCAAGGACGACGTTGCGGCGGCGGATGATCCACTTCGAGAGGCGCTGGAGGATGCGGACGCTGCGCTCTTCACGCTGCGCGCGGGCCTTTATTGGCAAACATGCCAATAGCGCCGGCATGAACGTCACGGAGTAGACGAACGCGAGCGTGACGCCCACGCTGGTCATGTTCGCGAGATGGCGAACCGGCGGCGCCTCCGAGTAGTTCAGGCAGAGGAAGCCGACGATGGTGGTGAGCCACGTGTACGTGACCGCCTCGAGGTTCTCCTTCACGGACGCGATGATCGCATCACGCTTCCCGAGCCCGCGGGACATGGCGCCCTGGGTTGCGAGGACGATGTGGACGCCGTCTGCGATCGCAACGGTGAGCACCATCATCGGCGCCGCGACCGACGGTGGCGTCAGCGGATAGCCGAGCCAGCCCGCGACCGTCATCGACGCACCAGCAGCGATCACGATGACGCTGCCGACCGCGACCGTGGCCCACGCGCTGCGGAGCAGGAACGTCATCGTGCCGAGCATGACGAGCAACATGAGCGGCATCATCACGCTCATGTCCTTCACCGACGTCTCCATGAACGCGTGGTTCATGGTCGCCATCCCGGAGACGCGGATGTCGAGGCCGGGGTGCTTCGCCTTCGCGCGGGCCGTGATTTCCCGTGCCTTCATGACCGGCGCCGTGACCTCGTTCGGATCCTTGCGCGGCAGGTCGATGGAGACGTTGATGCCCGTGGTGGTCGCATCGCGCGAGAGCAGGCTTCCGTAGAGGATCGGCTCGTGGATCGCGAGATCCTTGGCGCGGGCCAGCGCGGCGTCGTCGGTGGTTCGCTCCGGAACCAGGTCGCGCACGCGGATGTCGTCGCCGTCCGCTTCGGCGCGCTGGAAGTTCGTGATCGAGTCGACGCGCGTGGCGTACGGCATGTCCACTGCTTCGCGCGAGATCTCCTGCACCGCGGCGATCGTGTCTGGCGAGAAGACGTCCGCATCCTTGGTCTTCACGACGAAGAGGATGTTGTCCGTCTTGCTGAAGCTCTTCTCGAGGCGCTCGAACGCGGTGAGACCGGGGTCGTCCTTGGAGAAGAAGATGCGGTAGTCGGTGGAGAACGCGAGGTTCTTCGCGCCGACCCCGAACGCCAGGAAGACGGCAAGACCGACGAGCAACGTGACCGCGCGATGGCTGACCGCGAAGCGTGCGATCACCTCGCCGACGCGCTCGTAGAGACCGGGCTTCTTGGTGCTGTCGTTGTCGGTGCTCATGGTCATTCCTGGCTCGCGGTGACTCGGAACTGCGTGCTCGCGCTATGTCCGTGAACGAGCACATAAAGAACGGCGGTGGTCGCGACCGTCTCGGAGCAGCGATCGCCAGGGGCTGCGAGGACGCAGTCGTAGGTGGCGGTCGTGGGCGCGAAGCCCTTGCGGACGTAGAGCGAAGCGGAGCCTGCGACGTTCGCGACGAAGTCGTAGGTGCCTGCGGAGAGGCGCACGGTCTGGAGCTGTAGCTCGTCACCGTTGCCGACCACGCCGCTCTGGTCGAAGAGAAACGTGAGACCCGCGTCCGCGCCGGAATCGAGCTGCCCCACACCGCCTTCGTGACCGGCATCCACACGCACGGAGCCAGCGTCGCTATTGGCAATGTTGCCAACACCGCTGTCTCCGCTGCTGTTGCCGTTGCCGCCATCGTGCTCGACACCGGAGTCGTCGGAGGTGACGCCGGGGAAGTCGCTGGGGATGTTCGCGCCACCGTCGTTGGCCGCGCAGCGATCGAGGTGCGCGCTCACGGCGGCGAGCGCATCGCACGATCCGTTCGCGGTGAGGAGGCAGTTGGAGAGAGCCTCTGCAGTGCCGGTGCACGTGTCGTTCTGCGTGATGGGCATGATCACGCCGCAGTTGCCGAGGAGCTTCCTCGCCCGACCGCACGGTGTCGACTCGTCGATCGCAGGCTCACACGCGATCGCTACGAAGAGCGAGGCGAGGGCGATCGAGAAGGAGGCGCGGCGGAGCTGCATGCGGAGCCACGCTGTAGCGCGTCACGTTTTCCAGACCAGGCGTCCGCCGGAAAGGGATCCTTTCCACCCTGGAAATGGACGTCGGGGCCTCACGTGCCAGAACGCGCCGTGTCATGAGGCCCTCCGCGACGCTCCGCAGCGCTGGTTTTCTCGGGATCGTTGCCATCTTCGTGGCCGCGGCAGCGGGCCTCAGTGCGTGCGCGACGGGCAATCAGGCCTGTCGTGGCGAGAGCTGCGCGGACGCGAAGGACAAATTCGACGTCATCGTGATCGGCTCCGGCGCAGGCGGCGGTCCACTTGCCGCGCGGCTCGCGCTTGCTGGCAAGAAGGTGCTGCTCCTCGAGGCCGGGCAAGATGTCGGCGCGACCCTCTCCTACGAGGTGCCTGCGCGTCATGCGCTTTCCACGGAGGCAACGGATCGCGCGTGGTCGTTCTACGTGCAGCATCATCGTGACGCGACGCTCGACGCGCAGGACTCCAAGTACGTCGCGAAGGAGCACGGCATCCTCTATCCGCGCGGCTCGGCGCTCGGTGGGTCCACCGCCGTCAACGCGATGGTGACGGTGCTCGCGCCGCCGTCGGACTGGAATCGCCTTGCGGAGCTCACGGGCGACGCCTCGTTCCGCGCGGTCAACATGAAGGCGCACTACGATCACGTGCACGAATGGCTCCCCACGGAGCTCGCCGATCCGGCCGTCGCGGCGGGCGACCCGATCGTCAGCGGATTTCTCTTCGCGGGCGCGCGCGTCACTGGCGACGGCACGACGACCGCGAAGGCAACGTCGCTCGCTCAGCTCTTCGGGCCCGAGCTGAACGAGACGCTGGCGACCGGCGAAGCAACCGGCTTCTTCCGCGTTCCGTACGCGACGCGCGCGGGACATCGCCAGGGCTCGCGCGAGCGCATCCTGGACACGGCGTCGGCGGGTCATCCGCTCACCGTGCGGACGGGCGCGTTCGTGACGAAGGTGGAGATGGACACGAGCGTGTCTCCGCCGCGCGCAACGGGCGTCACGTTCGCGACGGGCACCTCACTCTACGCCGCGAGCGGTGCCGCGAAGTCGAGCGCCGCGCCTTCGTACGAGACCGTGCACGCGACCGAGATCGTCCTCTCCGCCGGCTCGTTCAACTCCCCCCAGCTCTTGATGCTGAGCGGCATCGGCGACCCGGCCGTGCTCACGAAGCTCGGGATCGACACCGTCGTCGCGCGTCCCGGCGTCGGCAAGAACATGCAGGATCGCTACGAGGCCGGCGTCGTCGCGGAGATGGATCGCCCCATCGCGGTCTTGAAGGACTGCGACCTGGGCGCCGACACGGACCCGTGCCTCACCGACTGGCGCGCTGGCCGCGGCGTCTACCAAACACCTGGTTTTCTGGCGACGGCGCTCGTTCGGTCGCGCGAGGATCTCGCGCAGGCGGACCTCCAGATCTTCGCGGTGCCGGCCGATGCGCGCGGCTACTATCCTGGGTACGCGAAGTTCTCGGCAGCGGAGAAGAGCCGCTTCTCGTGGCTCGTGCTGAAGGCGCACACGCAGAACAAGGCTGGCTTCGTGGTCCCCACGAGCAAGGATCCGTTCGCACGCCCTCACGTGCAGCTAAACCAGTTCGACGCGAAGCCCGGCCTTGCCGATCCGGACATGGTCGCGATGGTGGCCGGCATCAAGATGGTGCGGAAGATCCACGACGAGCTCCGCAAGGCGAGCCCCGATCTCTCCTTCACGGAGGTGTGGCCCGGTCCCGGCGTGCAAAGCGATCAGGACATCGCGACGTTCGTCGGCAAGGAGACCTGGGGTCACCACGTGTGCTGCACGGACAAGATGGGCGCGGCGGATGATCCGACCGCGGTGGTCGACAGCCACTTCCGCGTGATCGGCGCGGCCGGCCTTCGCGTGGTGGACGCCTCGGTCTTCCCGGAGATCCCCGGCACGTTCATCGCGCTGCCCACCTTCATGATGTCCGAAAAAGCGGCCGCGACGATGCTCGAGGACGCGCAGTGATGAAGCTCCCCGCGCCGATCATGAGCGCGCTCGCGCTCCTCGCGTTCGCATCGCTCGCCGTCCTGCCTGCATGCCAGGCGGATGACGACGTGTGCGTCGCTGCCGTCTCCATGTCCGACTCGTGCGGCGCGCCGCTCACGAAGGACCAGTGCAAGAAGATGGACTCGAAGGACGCGCAGGCTCTCCTCACGTCGCTCACCGACATGCGCTGCAGCGACTCGGACGGACAGCTCACCCCCACCGCCGCCACGTGCAAGCTCGCTGGCTGGCCATGCCCCGACGCGATCGGCCCGACTCCCACGAAGAGCGCGCCGAGGTATCCCGTCGTGTTCGTCGGCGGCATCGACGGACATGCGGAGCTCGACTGGAACCCAGCGCTGCTCTCTGCCGTCGCGGACGCGACCGGCGCGCACGTCATCCACGCGACGCTGCCCTCGTGGGCCAGCCGCGAGGAGCGCGCGTCTGCGCTGTGGTCCACTCTAGAAGCGCGCGGCGCTGGTTCCGCTGGGCAAAAGTTCAACCTCGTCTGCTACGCGGTGGGCGGCCTTGATTGTCGCGCGCTCGTGAGCCCGAAGGGAATCTTCGCGGATGACGCGGCCTCGCTCGCGCAGGTGACGGCGAGCATCGCGTCCGTGACGACCATCGCCACGCCGCACCGCGGGACACGCGTCGCGGACGCTGCGGTGATCGCGCTGCAGACCGGCACACAAGCAGATCTCGTGAAGGCCGTGACGGGCGTGACCATTCCCGGGAGCATCGGCAGCGGCGCGCTCGTCGATGCGCTCCAGGCGCTCACGCTGGATGGCGCGAGCCGCGCGTCTGCAAAGCTCACCGACGCAAACGGCGTCTATTACCAGTCGTTCGCGGGCGTGAGCCACATGACCGGCGACGCCGATGTGCCCCGAGGCGCCGATGTCCTGGCCGCGTGCGGTGACACCGACGACGCGAAGAAGGCGGGCTTCGACTCCGCGCTCGTCGATCACATGCAACCTACACTCATCGTCACCGCGCCCTTCGGCGGCGCGTCGATGAAGGACGACGGACAGGTCACCGTCACGCCCACGGACGGCATGGTCTCCGTGGACAGCGCGAAGTGGGGACACTTCCGCGGCTGCATTCCCGCCGATCACTATCACGTGATTGGCCAGCTTCGCCGCAGCACGAAGGACGTCTACACGGGCTTCGACGCGGCGCGCTTCTACGGCTGGCTCGCGAACGATCTCGCAGGAAGAGGCCTCTGAGATGGCTTTCGTACGCATGCTCACGAAGACCCGCGCGGCGTTTGCGGCCGTGCTCGTGGCGGCTGCGGCGCTCTCTTCCGCGTGCGCGGGCACTGACACCGCGAAGAACGATCGCTGCAAGCGCGTGAACAGCGAAGTGTCTTCCTGTCTCGGCAAGGGCGCACCGCTCTTCGATTGCAGCACGGTGTCCGACGCAGACCTCACCGCTGCCGAGGCGCTTGCGACCGGGCCTGCGTGTCAGCTCACGGCGGAGGCGCCCATCGACGGCGACTCGCAGGCAGCAAGCTGTCATCTCTACGGCATCGATTGCGTGCGCTCGATCCAGACGGCGCCCCCGAGCACGCCGGCGCGGTACCCGGTGGTGCTGGTGAACGGTATCGACACCTCGCCGCTGTTTCGCTGGTCCACGCGGATCGAAGACGTGCTTCGCGCGCAGGGAAACAAGGTGTTTCTCGCTACGCTCACGCCCTATCAGTCGACGCAGAAGCGCAGTCCGATGCTCGCTGCCCGCATCGACCAGGTGTTGAAAGAGACGGGCGCGGCCAAGGTGAATCTCGTGTGTCACTCTCTCGGCGGGCTCGACTGCCGCTACGTGGCAAGCGCGGGTGGTCTCACCGCGGACCAGGGTAAGGACGGTGCGGCGTGGTCGTCGAAGATCGCATCCATCACGACGGTGGGGACCGCGCATCACGGGACGCGCGTGGCCGACGTCGCGCTCGGGCTCGTGCCGGGCAGCGACGCAGAGAGCACGGTGAACACGCTCACGTCCGTCCTCGGCGACTGGTTCACCAAGGACACGCTCGTCGACGACGCGGACGTCCGCGCGGCGATGCAGTCTCTCAGCACCTCGCAGATGAAGGCGTTCAACGCAGACGTCACGGATGCGGGCGGCGTCTACTACCAGTCGTTCGCAGGCTTCTCCCGCAAGGACGGCGCATCCACGCCCGCGCACGACGATAAGATCCGCGCCGCGTGCAAGCCGAGCGACGCGAAGAACACGAAGGACGCGGCCGACGCGGATGGCCTCTCGCTCTTCCGCGCGCACGACCGACTCGCGCTGCCGCTGCTCCCGCTCTACGGCATTGCCGGCGGTGGTGAGGCCGATCTGGATCTCAGCGCGCCGAACGACGGCCTCGTCACGATCGACTCCGCGATCTGGACGAACTTCCGCGGCTGCATTCCCGCAGACCACATCGAGCAGCTCGGCCAGTACAACCTGCCCGACGTGAACGTGCGCACCGGCGTGGACGTCGCATGGTTCTACGCCGGCATCACCGCGGACCTCGCGGCGAGGGGCTTCTGATGAGCACGCTGCTCTCGCGCCGACAGGCGCTGATCGGCCTTGCGCTCGCGGCGCTCACCACGCAGGCGTGCGCGAGCCGTGCGTCGGACGACGCGAGCACCACGAAGCCGGACCCCGCCGCGAAGGACCCGGGCACGCTCGCGCCAACCATTGCCTACGAAGACAGCACCGATGCGCTGATGGACGTCCTCATCCCCGCAGACCGCGACGCGAAGGGCGTCGTGACGTGCAAGGGCGCGCGCGAGGTGTCCGCAGGCCGCCTCTTCGGGGACCAGGAGCTCGTGTCGCTCGCTCAGGGACTTGGCTTCTTGCCGGCGCTCTCCGATGACGCGCTGACTGCGGCGACCACGTCCGAAGGTGGTCTGCGCGTCGCGCTGAATGCGGCGCTCGATCTGGCGGCCGCGCGCGAGCGTCCACTCACCGCGTTCAAAGACCTTCCGCGCGACGCGATGAATCGTGTGGCGAATACGATGTTCGACGATAACAGCGCCGACAACGTCGCTGCGTTGATGGAGGCCGCGCGGGTCGTCGCGTTCGTCGCGTACCTGGGCGCGGTCTACGACGACGGCGGTCTCGTCGCGGTCGGCTTTCCGCCGTACGAGAGCTTCGCCGATGGCCTCGCCGTCTCCGGGTACCCACGCACGACGTCGGGCCGCTTGGTGGATGCGACGAAGGAAGATCTGCGCGCGCTCGACGCCAAGGGCGAGCTGGACGACTATACGTGGAACGTCTCGCCACCTGCATTCGCGGTCGCGGTGGGACTGGACGCGCGAGGAGATCTGCCGTGAGCATCGTGGACGTCCTGATCGTGGGCTCTGGCTTCGGCGGCGCGGTTGCGGCTGCGCGCTTCGGAGCACAGCTCGGGCCCTTGAAGCGCACGGTCGCGGTGCTGGAGCGCGGACACGATCACGTCGGCACGTTCGATCCATCGTCAAAGGGCGGCGCGCGCAACGCGCAAGGCAACCGCATGAAGCAGACGCTCGCGCCCGCGTACACCGCGGAGGTCACGCGCCTCTTCACGGACTCGGACGGCGCCTTCAAGAAGGGCTCACCGAGCATGACGGTGGCCACGGGTCAGGGCCTCGGCGGTGGCTCGAACGCCTACGATGGCGTGAGCCTCCGCGCGCCGACAGTGAGCTTCGAACAGGTGCGCGATGGGGCACCGCTCTGGCCGACGGTCTACACGCGCGCCGCGCTGAACCCGTTCTACGACATCGTCGAGAGGCGTCTGAACGTGGCCGCACCGGCGTGGACGGACGCGACGGCTCCTCACTGGCAGCTCGCGACAAAGCGTGATCTGGCGTTCGCGGAGGGATGCGCGAAGATCGGCGCGGCTGCGGCGCCGCTGAAGCTCGCCGATAGAGACGACGCGAACGAGGGCTGGTGGAACCAGGGGCAGCGCTTCTCCGGGCGGCAGACGCTGACAAAGAATTACTTGCAGGATGCACACACTTCCGGCGTGTCGTTCTTCACCGGTCACGAGGTCACCAGGATCGAGAAGCGAAAGGGCGGCGGCTACGTCGTGTCCGGCAAGGACAGTCGCGCCGGCGCGGCGGTGGACTTCAGCCTCGAGTGCCGCGTGCTCGTGATCGCCAGCGGAGCGGTTGGCTCCTCCGGGCTGCTTCTTTCCGCGCGGGACACGATCCCGGAGCTCGGCGCGCTGCCGATGATCGGCAAGCGTGTCTCCGCCAACGGCGACTTCGGCGTGAACGGCGTGGTTGGCGACGCGTACGCGCGACCGGTGCACGGGATGAAGGGCAAGCCGATGTCGAGCTTCTGCCCGTCGTTCTTTGCGGAGAGTCAGTTCATCCTGATCCCGTTCTACGCCGCGCCGCTGTATCTCTCGCTCGGAAAGCCTGCGTCGTTCCTGCACGCGGAGACGGATCGGTTCTCGCGCGGCGACGTGGGGATCGCGAAGGACGCGACCGGCGCCGAAGAACGCCCCTACGGCGCGGAGTACAAGAAGCGGCTGCGCGCGTTCGGCGAGAAGACGCTGACGATGGGCTGCCTTGCGCTGGATGACGGCGAGGGTGAGGTCATCGTCGGTCGCCTTGGCACCGAAGTGCGCTGGCGCGAGACGTCCTTCGCCACGAACGCGCGATGGAGCGCGGCGTTCTCGGCGATGCAGAAGATCTACGCGGCGCTCGGCGGCGAGATGTACCTCGACGCGTATCGCAAGGACGGCACCGTGAGCACCGCCCACCCACTCGGCGGCTGCGCGATGGGCACGAGCACGAGCAACGGCGTCGTGAACGACACCGGCGAGGTCTTCGGACTGCCGAACATGTTCGTCCTGGACGGCGGCGTCATCCCGTCCGCGCTGGGCGTGAATCCTTCTCTCACGATCGCTGCGGTGGCAGAGCGCATCACCGACGCAGTGATTCGCGGCGCGGGCACGACTTCACTCGCGACGCGCCTTGCGTCGGTCAGCTAACGCACGCTTCGTGCTCCGCCGCTTGAATCGCCGAAGTGATATCGGGATCCAGCCGACGGTCCTCAGAGCTTCGGGGTGCTCACCGCCGCTGAGCGGAAGGAGCTCCTGCGCCTCCTCCAGAAGCTGGCGGACGCGCATCCGGAGGGCAGGGGATGACGATCGAGCTCCCGTTCTCCCACCACGCCACTCAATGTGAGTGCGCCGTGGCTCCGAGGTGGGCGCCTCTTCTTTCGGTGGTGCAGCTCCCCCATGCTAGCCTTTTCCTATGCGCACGTCGCAGGGAGCGCTGCCCCGTCTCGTCGGCCGATACGCGGTGTACGACGAGATTTCCTCGGGTGGCATGGGAAGCGTGAACTACGGGCGGCTCCTCGGCCCGGTCGGCTTCTCACGCACCGTCGCGATCAAGCGCCTGCACGCCCAGTTCGTGAAGGATCCCGAGTTCGTCTCGATGTTCATTGACGAGGCACGGCTCGCCGCCCGCATCAGGCACCCGAACGTCGTCCAGACGACCGATGTCGTTGCGCTGGAGGACGAGATCTTCCTGGTCATGGAGTTCGTGCAGGGCGAGTCTCTCTCCAAGCTATGGCGTGCTGCCAGCGCCAAGGGCGGGCGCATTCCGCCGGAGGTCGTGTCCACCGTCATGGTCGGCGTTCTGCACGGTCTACACGCCGCCCACGAGGCAACGAACGAGCGCGGAGAGCTCCTCCACATCGTGCATCGCGATGTATCGCCACAGAACATCCTCGTGGGCGCGGACGGCGTCCCACGGGTCATCGATTTCGGCATCGCCAAGGCGAGCGGACGTGCGGTGTCGACGCGCGACGGACAGCTGAAGGGCAAGCTCGCATACATGGCGCCCGAGCAGCTTCGCTCGCAGCCCGTCGATCGACGCGCCGACATCTTCGCCGCCGGAATCGTCCTCTGGGAAATGCTGACCGGGAAACGGCTCTTCGCAGCGGAGAGTGAGGGGGCGGTTGTGACAAAGGTGCTCGAGCTCCTCGTGGAGCCACCGAGCGCGACGTCTCCGGACGTTCCGACCGAGGTCGACGCGATCGTGCAGAAGGCGCTCGCCCGCGAGCCGGCGGAGCGATTCGAAACGGCGGAGGCGATGGCGCTTGCGCTCGAGGTCGCGCTGACCATGGCGAGCAACACGCGCGTCGCGCGCTTCGTGGCGGAGCTCGCTGGTGCCGCGCTCCAGAAGCGAGCCAAGGCAGTCGCGGCGATCGAAGAGTCTTCCGACAATCGGGTGCGGGCCCTGGACAGCGCGCCGACCCTCGACCCGTCGGACGTCATTGACGCCGAGAAGACTCGCTCGGACACGTTCGTCGAAGCCCCGGTGACACAGCCTTCGTCGATGTCCGTCTCCGGGCCGGCCCTGCTCGCGGCGGCAGCACCACGCCCTCGCATCGCCGCGTTCGTCATCGCGGGCGCCCTCCTGGTTGGGATCCTGGTCGCCGGCTTCATCGGCATCCGCTCGCTGACCGACTCCCGCTCCGTCGCCGCCGAGCCGACGAGCGCGCTGCCGCCGCTTCCGACGATGGCCATTCCCCCACCCGCGACCTCAGCCCCATCGTCATGGGCATCGACGAGCACCGATCGCCCTGCCGGCCCGATCGATCCCGCGAACGAGCAGCCGATCGCCAGCGCACCGGTGGGCGCACGTCCCGCTCCTCCGTCGGCCGGCCCTCGCCCGCGGCCAGCGGGAGTGGCAGGAACGCCAGCGCCCGCGACGTCGAAGCCCTGCACGTTGCACTCCTTCTTCGACCAGGCAGGCATCAAGCATTTCGAGAAGCAGTGCCCATGATCGCCAGGCGCTCGCTCCTCGTGCTAGCGCTCGCCACGTCGTGGTCCGCAGGCGCGCGCGCCGAGCAGGTCACGTGTTTCAACGCCCCCGTCGAGGGGCAGAAGCTGCGCAAGGCAGGAAAGCTCCTGGCTGCACGTCAGCAGTTCCTGACGTGCGCGCAGAAGGAGTGCCCGGCAGAGATCGTGGACGACTGCGCCAAGTGGGCAAGCGAAGTGGAGCGCGCGCTCCCGTCGGTGGTCATCGCGGCGCGCGATCCGCAGGGCCGCGATCTTGTTGACGCGCGCGTGTCGATCGACGGCAGCGTCTTCGCGCCGCTCGGCTCGCGCGCGACCAGGCTCGATCCGGGCAAGCACACCTTGTCGGTTCGCACAGCCGACGGCGAGGTGATCGATCGCGAGCTCACCCTTCAGGAGGGCGAGCACGAACGCAGCTTCGTCGTGACGTTCGGCGCCCCTGTCGAGCCACCCCACTCGCCAGCAATGCTTTCGCACGGGGCGGCCACGAACGACGCGCGCCCGGTCCCTCCCGTCGTGTGGATCGTGGGCGGAGTCGGCGCGGTGGGAATGGTGAGCTTCGCCACGTTCGGCATCCTTGGCGTGAGCGCGCGCTCCTCCGCGCACTGTGATGTCGGCTGTCCTTCCTCCGACAAGAGCGATGTGGACACGAAGCTCCTCGTCGCCGACGTGTCGCTCGGCATCGGTCTGGTCGCGCTCGGAGTCGCGGCGGCGCTCTACGTCATGAGGCCAAACGCGGCGGCGAGCACCGCATTCCTTGGCGTGCTAGCCACGGGCCCCGGAAGCGTCGGTCTTGGAGGGAGCTTCTGATGCGCGCAAAGTCCGCTGTGCTCGCCACGCTCGCCGCGGGGATCGCGCTGGTCGCATGCGAGCTCGCATTTCCCACCCATGAGAGCGACAACGGCGGCAGCAGCGTCGATGGCGGGGGCACCAGCGGCGAGGGTGGCGTTGCCGCTTGCCAGTCGACGTGTCCCGCTCCAGGCACCACGCTCGTGTCGTGCACTGGCACGAAGACCCCATGCGCGCTTGGTTGCAAGGGCGATCCCGCGCTTGGCGCGCGCTGCGTTGATCTGGCCCCCTCGGGCGTCGCGGCCTCGTCCGATTACACCGGCACTACGGTCGACGTCAGCTGGACTGCGACCACGGGCTACGTCATCGACACGGGCTCGGGCGCGATCATGAACGGCGCCACCACGATTCGCGCGCCCGGAACGGGGCTCGATGGACCGAGCGGCATCACGTTCCGCATCACCGACCAGCTCGACGACACGCGGATCGGGACGTCCTCCCCGGGGCTCGGCGTCTTCGGATTCCACTCGCTCACCGTCGGCAAAGGCACGCTCGTCTCCGTCGTCGGCGCGCGCGCGGCGGCGATCCTCGTGGACACTGATCTCATCATCGATGGAACCGTCAGCGCCCGCGGCGTTTGTGACGCTGGACACGCAGGCCCTGGAGGCTTCGCGCACGACAACGGGCCACGCGTAGGCGGGCCGGGGGTGGCCTACATCTGCAACTCCACCCAGTGCATCGGCGCGGGTGGTGGTGCCGGCTTCGACACGACTGGCGGCGCAGGTGACGCGAAGGATCACATAAGCGCTGGAGGCGCGGCGTTTCCGCTCTTCGATGGCGGGCCATTCGTACTGTTCGGCGGAAGCGGGGGCGGAAGCGGCGGAGGCGGAGGCGGAGGCGGAGGTGGAAACGCCGGCCTGGGAGGCGCTGGAGGCGGTGGCCTTCAGCTCGCCGCAAATCGCTCGTTCGCGCTCAGCGGCACGCTCGACGCCTGCGGGTGCGGCGGCCGAAGCGAGAGCGGTGGCGCCGCAGGTGGAATGATTGTCGTCGAGTCGCCCAGCGTGACGCTCAACGCGGGCTCCATCATCGCGTCCAACGGAGGCGCGGGAGGTGGGTTCAACGGGGCGGGGGCCGATGGCAACCTGAGCGCGCAGCAAGCGAACGGGTCGAACAACGGCGGACGAGGCGGCGCGCTCCAGGGCACCGCGACCAACGGTGGCAACAGTGGCGGCGGAGGAGGCGCGGTAGGGCGCGTGATCGTGAACTCGCTCTCGCCCGCGAACATGCCTGACGGCGGTATCGTGAGCCCGGCCCCCAGCTTCGGCAGCATCGTCGGTAAGTGATCTAGGCGGCGTCATCCCGTCCGCGCTGGGTGTGAATCCTTCTCTCACGATCGCCGCGGTGGCAGAGCGCATCACCGATGCAGTGATTCGCGGCGCGGGCACGACTTCACTCGCGACGCGCCTTGCGTCGGTCAGCTAACGCACGCTTCGTGTCCCACAGCGAGTGGCCCGCGAGATTCCGGTCGCCGCGGTAGGGCGGAGGGGGGAGACCGCCCACCTAAATGGGTGCAGGCTGCAATAATCGCGCGTTTGGCTGCCTGCATTCGCGCGCCCCTCGATACATTCAATCTGCGAGACAGGAGGGGTTCACATGCTTGTTCGTCATGTCGGGGTGGTCGGGATGGTGCTGGTTGGCTTCGTGGCCTGCGGTGGCGCGGCATCGTCCACGATCACCGACACGGGCGCTGGCGACGCCGGTGGGGATGGTTCGTCGGCCAGCGCAGAGGGCGGGAACGGGAACGGGAACGGTGGCGGCGTCGACGGCGGCGGGGGCCCGGGTGGCAACACCACCAGTGTGCCCTGCGGCATGGCGACCTGCGCGCTCGCCACGCAGGTCTGCTGCGTCGTGCGGAACAACGGCGCGACCATCTATCAATGCGCCAATGGCTCGTGCAGCAATCCGGATGCCGGGCTGCCTACCGGCGGAAACGGCGGCGGCGGCGGAGGCAACGTGACCTCGCTGAAGTGCACCGCCCAGGCAAACTGCGCGATGGGCAGTATCTGCTGCATCAGGCAGGGCGGTGGTGGCGGGCAGGGCGGAGTCGCGTCGGAGTGCGTCGTGGGAACGACGTGCCCCAACAACGGCGCCCAGCTCTGTGATCCATCGGCGATGCCCACGGGCTGCCCCACGGGCGGCGGCAAGGACACGATGTGCTCGAGCGACAACATCGGCGACTGGGGCCTCAGCGCGCCCTTCGCCACCTGCGGCGGAGTGGGTAACTAGCGATGACGGCTTCAAGAATCCGACGCACCCGCGCAGCACCCGTCGTCCTGTTCGCCGCAGCCATCGTGATCGGCTGCGGCGGCTCGGACAAGAAGTACGACGAGTCGTGCGGGTCGTCGGGCGATTGCTCGTCTGGCCTCACCTGTCCGACGAAGGGCCCGATGTCCGGCAAGTGCACCAAGGCCTGCACGAAGGACGAGGAGTGCGCGCCCATCGGCAGCGGCGTCTGCACCAGCGACGTGTGCGCGCCGAAGTAGCGTATCTCGTCGTCGTAGGTTGCCGCTCTCGCCCATGAGAACTCGCTCAGTCGCGCCTCGCGCAAATTCAGCGAGAACACCGGACCACGCGGCGAAATGCGCGTGCGTGGAGGTTCGGGCCGGGCGAAAGGCGGGTTCGTCGGTCGTGCGTTTGCGTCGCTGAGCTCTCGTACGCCCGCGAATGTGGCTCGATCCGCGATCGACTCCGCAGTTCGTGGTGAGTGGCAGAGAGGTTGCATCTCCAGCGCGAGATCGGAGGAATCGAACTGGGACCGATGTTCCCGGTCGTCACGCCCAGCTCGGAGGGTGCGGCCCCGATGGTCGTGCTCGTCGCGCGGGTGGGCATCGGCTTCTCGCTCTGATCGCCGCCGCGCGCACGCGCGAGAATGTTCCGTATACTGGCGGCATCCCACATGCGTTCCTTCCGGGTCGGGGTCGTTCACGTATACGTCGACGAGAAGGGCGTGGGCATCGACGAGAACACCGGTGGAAGCGCGTTCACCAGCGTTGGTGCTGGGTGCACGCTGCAGGAGTTTGCGGAAGGTGGGCTGCACGACGCGATCCCCAGCGCGATCTTTCCCGCGGTGGTGGAAGAGGTCTCGCGTCTGCTCGGCCGGCCGGTGGTCATCGCGCCGGCTCCGCTCGCAGGCCCGCTCGAGCCGGCCCCGCTCCCAGGGCCGCTCGCGAAGGACTCGGCGGATTGGCCTGCGCTGGTGCGCGCCGTTGCCACCGACACACTGCCGAAGCTGTGGAACGAGGAGCTCGTGACGTCGGTCGCCGCGCTGACGCACGCGTCGGCTCATTCGGAGTGGGCGAAGGAGCTTTTGGTCCGCATGCTCGCAGCCACGCGTGATGCAGATGTCTTCGGTGCGTGCGTCGACGGGCTCATCCCGCATGGTGTCTCGCGCCCGGACCTGTGGGTCGCGCTCGGCGCTTCAGAGGCCCCGCGCCTCGAGGAGGCCCGACAGCTGCTTGAGGAGCCGCCGCTCCTTCCGTACTGGATTGGAGCGAACCCGACATGCGCGCGATGCGGGGGCGAACCGTGCTCGCTCGTCTTCTGTCACGATGCCCTGCGCTACCGTCCCTGTGGTGATTCGTGCCGCGATGCCACCTGCGAGGTGCGCTGCTCGAGATGCGGCGCGTTCAGCGTGCACGTGCGCCATGACGAAAGCTGAACACCGCATGCATCGAGGCGCACGCTCCGTCGGCCCGGATCGCGCGCGGTTCCCCCCTGTGTCAGGGAAGTTGTCGCCTCCGCCGGCTGGCGGCATGAACGCATCTCCGGGGGCGAGATCTGAAAATACTTGTGCTCTACACGGACAGTTTCAAGTCGAAGATGGTGCAGCGATTGTCAGGGCCGGGCGCGAT
>JANXLV010000356.1 GCA_025355005.1 Myxococcales bacterium
CGCGTCAGCACCGACCGCGCCTCCACCCGCGTCTCCGTCACCGTGAAGGACATGTCGAGCCGCGACATGACGCTCTTCGCGGACCGCGCCGAAGCGTGGCTCGCAGGGACCCAGGGCATCAAGACGCGCGCAGCAGGCCCCGTCGTCATCTTCAGCGCGCTGAGCGACCGCAACGCGAAGGGCATGGTGCAGGGAGATTTCCTGTCTCTCGCGCTCATCTCGATCTGCATGATCATCGTGCTGCGCAGCGCCAAGCTCGGCATCCTCTCCGTCGTGCCGAACGTGGTCCCCATCATCGTCGGCTACGGCGTCTGGTACTTCGCGGTCGGTCAGATGAATGTCGTCGCGTCCGTCGCGGGGTCGATCAGCCTCGGCATCATCGTCGACGACACGATCCACTTCCTCACGCGATTCTCCGCGACCCACGCGCGCACCGGCAACGTGGAGCACGCGATGGAAGACACGCTCACGCACGCCGGCCCCGCGATGCTGGCGACCAGCTTCATCCTCGCCCTCGGCTTCTTCGTCCTCACGTTCTCTGCCTTCCAGATGACCAGCTACCTCGGCTGGCTCTCCGTCCTCGTCGTGGCGGTAGCTCCGCTCGCGGACCTCTTCATGGTCCCTGCCCTCGTCCTTGCTCTCTATCAATGGCGCGCACCACGCGCTGCTACAGCCGCCGAACCCGACCTTTCCTCAACTGTTGGAGTCCCGTCATGAACCGTCTCGCCCTCTCCGTCCTCGCCGCCTCCGCTTTCGTCTCTGCCACGCTCGTGTCCGGCGATGCATCTGCCATGACCCAGCCGGAGCTCGCCGCGAAGGGCGCACCCGCCGCGCAGGCCGCGTTCGTCCTCACGGAGCTCGGCAAGAAGAACGCCGGCTATCACGACATGGTGAGCGACGTTGACATGATCATGGCCGGCGCCGACGACAGCGAGACCAAGCGGCATTTCAAGATCCAGGTCCTCGAGCGCCCGAGCGCGGACGACGGCGATCGCTCGCTCCTCTCCTTCGACAGCCCCGCCGACGTGAAGGGCACCGCGCTCCTCTCGCACGCAAAGACGGACGGCGAGGACGAGCAGTGGCTCTACCTCCCGAGCACCAAGCGCGTGAAGCGCATTGCCCTCGGCAATCGCGGTGGCGCGTTCCTCGGGAGCGAGTTCTCCTACGAGGATCTCACCGGCGCCGACACACGCAAGTACAACTGGTCCGCGACCAGCACGGCGGCATGCGGCGCTGCCACCTGCGTCACGCTCGAAGGTTCGCCGAAAGATGCATCTTCCAGCTATTCGAAGCGCGTCGTCACCGTGGAGCTCGACTCTCTCCGCGTTCGCAAGGTCGACTTCTTCGACAAGAGCGGCGCGCCGCTGAAGTCGCTCGAGTACGACGCGTACACGATGGTCTCCGGCAAATATGCCCGCGCCACCGTGTGGACGATGAAGAACCACAAGACGAACCGCAAGACCGTCCTCCGCTTCTCCGGCATGCGGATGGGCACCGGGATCGGCGCCTCCGACCTTGCACCCGGCAAGCTCGATCAAGGACACTGAAACAGCATCGCCTGGCACGACGCTGTTTACGCTGAAACGTCATGCTTGCTCCTCTTCTTCGCCTCCAGATCGTCGTTGCGGTGTTGTCGCTTTGCGGTGCGGCTCGCGCGGAGGTGACGATGGCTGGCGACGTGTCGGCTGATGCTCGCGTGTTTGCGGGGAGCCCTGCGTATCTCGGGCAGTCGCGTGATGATGCGGTGTCGCTGCGGGCGGAGCCCGAGGTCCGCTACAAATCGGAGAACGGACATCACTCGCTCGATGCGCGGCCGTTCTATCGGCTCGATCCGATCGACGACCATCGCTCGCATGCGGACATCCGTCAGGCGCGTTACGACTACGCGGGCGAGACGTTCGGATTCGGTGCGGGCGTCGGCGTGTTCTCGTGGGGCGTGCTCGAGTCGTATCGCCCGACCGACGTGATGAACCAGACGGACTTCGTGGAGAGCTACCGCGGTGACGCGAAGCTGGGTCTCCCCTTCGTTTCGGGCGGCGTCACGGGCGAGAAGTGGAGCGCGCAGATCTACTACCTGCCGTACTTCCGTGAGCGCACATTTCCCGGCCCGCGCGGCCGCCTTCGATTCGCCGCGCTCGTCGACACGGACAATGCCACGTACGAGCCCAAGCTCGGCGCGCTGCAACCGAGCGGCGCGGCGCGCGTCTCCTATCGCGGTGACGGTGTGGACCTGAACCTCGGTCTCTTCTCCGGCCTCTCGCGCGAGCCCCGCTTCGTCGCAGAGCTAGCGACCGGCAACGTTGCTCCGCGCTACGACACGCTCCAGCACGCGTCCCTGGACGTGCAGTGGGCGGTCGGCGGGTTCGTGCTGAAGGCAGAGGGATACGGTCGCGTTTTCACCGACAAGATGATCCCGTTCGGTGGCGGCGGAGCAGGTGTAGATTACATGTTTGCCGGAGCGCTCGCAGGCGCCGACATCGTTCTCGCCGCGGAATTCATAGGCGATCTGCGTCCAATCGACGCGCCCGTCACGCTCTTCAAACACGACGCCTTCGGCGGGATC
>JANXLV010000357.1 GCA_025355005.1 Myxococcales bacterium
CGCGCTGCGCGGCACGGCCTTGCGCGTGGCATCCCAGAACGCGAGGTCGTCCGTGTAGTCGTTGGCGTGGCGGCGCGCGGCGACGCTCTGGAAACCGAAGAAGAAGATCACGAAGGCGAACGCAAATCGTCTGTACAGTACACGTATCTTCGTCTCCTCGAAGAGCGTGTCGAGCGTCATGCCGAGGAGCATGCTGGTCGCGATCGCCGGGAAGTACCAGAAGCGCTCCGCGCGCACGGTGGGCAAGAGCACCGGGATGTTCGAGACCGGGAAGTAGAAGAACACGACCCACAGGCAGAGCGCGCAGACCAGCGGCGCGAGGTCACGTGCCTTACCGAGCGTCAGCACGGAGCCGCGATACGGACCACCGACTTCCATCGACTCGTCCTTGCTGCTGCGCAGCCACGCGCGCACGCCGAACCAGATCGCCGCCGGGAACGGGAGGACCATGGCAAGGGCGCCGACGATGCTCTCCGGGAAGACGAGCACGTCCGGAATGGGCTCTTGCGGTGACGAGTAGTCGCCCGACAGCGTCTTCGGGAAGATCAGCTGCCAGAGCCCGCGGGCATAGACGCGTAGCGCGCCAGCGACACGGTGCGGCGTGTCCGTGGACACGAGCGGGTTGTTGAGCGGATCGCGCGGGAGACCGGGCTGCCCATACCAGCGCATGAGGCCGGCGAACACGCGGTGTGGAAGCGACTTGCCGATGTTCGCCTCGATCGAGAACTCGGCGGGGAGCGCCGCGTGGAATGCGCGACGCCGGAGCTCCACGTAGAACACGAACGCGAGCGCGGCCGCTGCGAACGAGACGAGCGCACGCGACCAGCGCTGCGGCTTCTCCGGGAACGTCAGCTGCGAGGTGAGCAGCGCGAAGACCGGGATGGCGGGCACGCACGCGAGCGCGCTCTCCTTGGAGAAGAGACCAAAGGTCACGCCGGCGAAGACACCCGCGAACATGGCCCACGGCTTCCAGCGGAGCGCGTAGAGCGCGAAGAGCGCGCCGGTCGCGCCGAGCACGTCGGCAAGGCCCACGACGCCGCTCACGGACTCCGTCAGCAGCGCGCACGCCGTGAAGGCGAGGCCCGAGAGCCAGGCGGTGCGCCGGTTCCGGGTCACGTGCATGGCGATCACGGTGACGAGCGCCCCGTTGATGCCGTGCATGAGCACGTTCACCCAGTGATGGAGGAACGGCGTCTGCTCGCGCGCACCGACGCCCCACAGCGCGCGCCACACCAGGTTCGGAATCGGGCGGTACGAGCCGATGCTCCGCTCCGCCGGAAGACCCCAGAAATCCCTGCGAAACGCGTCGAGCCAGTGCAGCGGGCTCTTCGGGTCCGCGACGCTACGCACGTACGGATTCGCAAGCAGCGCCTCCTGCTCGTCGAAGATGAAGTTGGTCTTCGTGGGATGCCGCGTGAAGAGCGCCATCGACAGGAAACAGAACGGAACGAGCGCCGCGCTGATGGTCGGATCCTCGCCGTAGAAGAAGTCGTGAATGGTCGTCCTGATGGAAGACCAGAAGGAGGGACGGGGAGAGGTCGAGGTCGAGGTCGAGGTCGAGGTCGAGGTCGAGGTCGAGGTCGGGGTCGAGGTGGAGGTTGGCGTCGTCGAGGTCGCTGTCGACGTCTTCGTCGTCGTCTCCGTCGGCTCGGCTCCCGCCTCTACTTCGTTTCCGTCCCCCACGGCGTCACCGCTCTAGGATCTTGCGGATCGCCGCTGGCGTCTCTGCGTTCACGGACTCGGGCAACACCCAGTTGTCGCCCCAGAGATGCGAACCGCCGTCGATGTACCAGGTCTCGCCCGTGACGAACCACGCGGCGTCGCTCGCCATGTACGCGATGAGCTCCGCGCACTCTTCCGGCGTTCCGAGCCGCTTCTGCGGCGTGCGTTGACGGCTCATCTCCACGAGCTCCGGCGGATACTGATCGGTGCCGCTCGTCTTGATGATGCCAGGCGCGCACGCGTTCACCTGGATGTTGTGGGGCGCCCACTCCACCGCGAGCGTCTTCGTCATGTTCTCCACGCCCGCGCGCGCCGCGCCCGTGTGGATCATGCCCGGAAAGCCGCGCGCGATGTTCGCGATCACGTTCACGATGCGCCCGCGCCTCTTCGGGATCATGCAACGCGTGGCCACTGCCTGCGTCATGAAGAACGTGCCGTTCAGGTTGTTGCGGACGACCGCCTCCCAGCCGCGCGGAGTCACCGTCTCGGCGGTGGTGGGGAACTGACCGCCGGCGTTGTTGATGAGGACGGAGACGGGCCCGAGCGCTGCGACGACGGCGTCGACGAATGCGCCTATTTTCTCGTGCTCGCGGATATCGCACGTCTGCGCGAAGACGGTGGCGCCGCGCGCCTCGAGCTCCTTCTTCGCCGCCGCGAGCTTCTCCTCGGTGCGGCCGCATATGGCGATCTTCGCGCCGAGATCGGCGAGGGTTCGAGCCGTGCACAGACCAATGCCGCTGCCGCCGCCGGTGACCAGCGCGACGTGTCCTTCGAACAAACCTGGGCGGAAGATGGTGCTCATCGGCCTCAGCCCTCCTGCGAGACCTTGCCGTCAGCGCCACGCACGAGCGCGCGGCCGCAGGTGCAGGCGGTGCGGTTGCCCTCGAGCTTCACGCGCTCGCCGCACGCGCAGACCCAGCCGAGCTGCTTCGCCGGTGCGCCCGCGAAGAGCCCGTGATCGGGGACGTCCTTCGTGACGACGGCGCCGGCCGCGATCATGGCCCACTTACCGATCGTGATGCCGCAGCGGATCGTGGAGTTTGCGCCCAGGGCGGCGCCCGCCTTCACGTGCGTCTTGGAGACGATCCAGTCCGTGGCGGCCTTCAGCGACATGTCCGGGTTCACGGCGCGGGGGCGCAGGTCGTTGGTGAAGCACACGTGCGGGCCGATGAAGACGCCGTCGTCTACCGTGACGCCGTGGAACAGGGACACGTTGTTCTGGATCTTCACATTGTCGCCGATGACGACGTCCGAATCGACATAAACGCCCTTCCCCAGGATGCAGTTCTTGCCCATCTTCACGTTCTCGCGAACCTGGCAGAACAGCCAGATCTGCGTGCCATCGCCGATCTCGGCCTTGTCGGACACGAGCGAAGAGGAGTGGATACGCGTTGCCATGCCTGACGAGGTACTACACAGCGCGTGCGTCGTCGAGCGCTCGCGTGGGCCGCATCGGCCACGTCCCAAAGGGCCCGGGCCGGCTCGTGGAAGGGGTTTGGGAATGGGGACGATGGGGCGTATCCTGGCCACCGGATGAGGGCGACTCGACTTGCGTTCCGCGCCGCGCTTGCCCTCGCCCTCCTGGTGTCGGCGCCCAACGGTGCGCGCGCCGACACGAAGACGTGTATCGGCATCTCGGAGGAGGGGCAGCGCCAGCGCGCGGACAAGAAGCTCATCGCGGCGAAGGACCTCTTCGACTCGTGCAGCAAGGACGCGTGTCCGAAGATCGTTCGGGACGATTGCGTGGGGTGGGTGAAGGAGGTGGAGGCCCTGCTCCCCTCCGTCTTGTTCGTGGTGCGCGACAGCAATGACAAGGATCTCCAGACTGCCTCGATCCTCATCGATGGCAGCTCTTCTCACATCGCGGATGGGACCGCGGTGCCGCTCGACCCAGGCACGCATGCGCTCAAGGTCACTGCTGGCGCGCGCGCCCAGGAGCTGTCCCTGATCGTGCTCGAGGGCGAGAAGCAACGTCGCGTGATCGTCGTGCTCGAGGAGCCCGTGCCCGCGAAGATGCCAAACCCCGGGCCGCGTACGACGACGCCTCCGAAAAGGCGCGAGGGTGTCCCTGCCGTTCCGCTGGTCGTCGGCGGAGCCTCCCTGGTGGTCCTCGGGATCGGCGTCTTCTTCCAGGTGACGGCGGGGGCGGAGAACGACAGGGCGAACGCTCTCATCCCGGCCGCGACCACGGAGGTGACCGCGAACCCGAGCTGCAATGTCGCCAATCCCGACCAGTCCCGGTGCCCCTACACGTACTCAGTGCACTCCCACCACGACGCCGCCAAGAATGATCAGACCTTCGGGTTGCCGATGATCGGGCTGGGCGCCACAGGTGTGATCGCCAGCAGCGTCTTTCTCTACTTGCTATGGCCGCGGAGCGCGGCGACGTCGGTCGTCCCCTCGTTCGCGCCCGCGAGCGTCGGGTTGGGGTCCACGCTGGGGCTGCGCGCGGCCTTCTGATAGGCCCGAAAGCGCGTTTGTTTGGCAGCGCGCGGGAGGGGTGTATCCTGCATTCATCATGCGCCTCTCGCCCATCCTCGTGCTCACGCTCCTTGCCGCGTGTCAGGCCAACGCAAGCGTCTCCGCCAAGGCGAACAGTAGCGGCGACGTGAAAGGCGAGGCCTCTGGCGACATGAGCTCCAGCGGGAGCTCGCCACAGACCACCTCCACCGCGCCGCAGCAGGTGACGTCGCCTCCGCCGCAGCAGGTGACTGCGACCGGCTCATCGTGTCCGTTCGAGTGCTTCATCGCCGATGGAGCGTCCAGTCTTCCCGTCACGGCCGACGAGCAGCAGCGCCTGCACGGCGCCTTTTCCACCACGATGGGCGGCATGCAGCAGTGCATCGGCGGCAGCGGTTGGTCGCGTCGTCGCTCCTCCCCCGTGCTCAACGTGCGCGTGAACTTCAAGGGCGAGGTCACGGACGTCGGCGTCGACGCTCGCGGCTACGAGATGTACGACAGCTGCATCACCGGCGTATCTCGGCCGCTCCCGGACGGCACCTTCTCCGGTCCGTCCACGATCCGCTGCTCGGAGCGTTGCGTGCAACCTGCACGCACTCCGCGACGCGGCAAGGCCGCCGCAAAGGCCAACGCGCAGCCCGCACCCGCCACCTCCGCACCGCCCGCGCAGTGAACGACGCGCGGCCGCGCAATAAAAACGCGGTTCGCCTTTGCAGTGACCCTAGAGGGCCTGTTTTCCGCGCGACTTCACGGCTTCGCGTGCGAGTTCGTCGGCGCGTTCGTTCAGCGGCACGCCGGCGTGGCCAGGGACGTAGACGAGGCGCGCCTTGCCGTAGCTCGCGAGCGCCTTCTTCACGTCGAGGATGAGCGCCTGGTTCGCCTTCGCCTTCCAGCCCTTCGAGAGCACGCCGATGGAGTACTGGCTGTCCGTGTGGATGACCAGCTGCGGCGCGTCCCTCGGCACTGCCTGCACCGCACGCATCACCGCGCTGAGCTCGGCGATGTTGTTCGTTCCCTCGCCGAGATACTCGTAGCCCTCCCGCATCGTGCCGTCGGGCGAGATGAGCACCACGCCCAGTCCGCACGGCCCCGGGTTGCCCGAGCACGCGCCGTCCGCATAAGCGATGAATGCGTCCTTCGGGATCGGGATCGCCGGTGCGCCACCGCCTTTCGCCCCGCCCTTCGCGCCGCCGCCTTTCGCGCCGGCGCTCTTCGATGCGCTCGCGTCCTTCGGCACCGGAGGCTCTGCGGGGCCGCAGGTCTCGTCGGGCAGCGCGGCGCCAGGCTGCGCCTCGAGGTTCGCGCGCGCGGCGAAGTACGCCTTCCCGTCCATCGGCTTGTAGCGGATCTCGACGCGGCCATCCGCGCCCGGCGCGAGGTTTCCCGCCGCGTCTGCGCGCGCCATCACGGTCTGTCCGCGCAGTGTCGCCTTGATCCAGGGCATGCTAGAAACTAGGCGCCTTTGCCCGTCCGGCGCGAGCCTAAAAGGGAGAACCGTTACACATGCAGACGAGAGCGCCCAGGCCACTGGTGCTGATGATCCTCGACGGCTTCGGCGAGCGCGCGGAGAAGGCCGATAACGCGGTGCGCATGGCCAGGACACCCGAGCTCGACGCGCTATATGCGCGCTACCCGCACACCGTCATCGGTACGAGCGGTCCCGACGTGGGCCTGCCGCCTGGTCAGATGGGCAACAGCGAGGTTGGCCACCTGAACTTCGGCGCGGGTCGCATCGCGATGATGGACATCTCGCGTATCGACAACGCCGTACATGATGGTTCGCTCGGAAAAAACAAGGTGATCGCGGACGTCCTCGCGTTTGCAAAGAACCGCGGCGGTCGGCTCCATCTGTTCGGCCTCGTGTCGGATGGCGGCGTGCACAGTCTGCTCACGCATATCATTTCGATCATCGGCACTGCGCACGCCAGCGGCGTTTCCGTGGTCGTTCACGCGTTCCTCGACGGACGGGACGTGCAGCCCGGCACCGCGCCGAAGTACCTCGCCGCCCTCTCGGATGCGCTCCACGGCAAGGGCGTGATCGGCACGGTCTGCGGCCGCTACTGGGGCATGGATCGCGACAACCGCTGGGAACGCGTCGAGAAGGCGTACAAGGCGATCGCGTACGCGGACGCGCCGAAGCACCCGACCGCGATCGCCGGCGTCGAGAGCTCCTACACTGCGGGCAAGACCGACGAGTTCGTGGAGCCGTTCGTGGTCGACGGCTACGCAGGCGTCGATCTGGCGAAGGATGCTGGCCTGCACATGAACTTCCGCCCGGACCGCGCGCGTGAGCTCACGCGTGCACTGGCGATGAAGGACTTCGATTCGTTCGCGCGCACGAGCGGCGCGCCGTTCTCCGCCTACGCGTGCATGACCATGTACGACTCCACGCTGGGTCTGCCCATCGCGTTCCCGAAGGAGCGCTACCCGGACATCTTCCCGGAGCTGCTCGCGCGCGCCAAGCTCACCCAGTTCCGCTGCGCCGAGACCGAGAAATACGCGCACATCACCTACTTCTTCAACGGCGGTCGCGAAGAGCCGTTCGAGGGCGAGGAGCGCGCGATGATCGCTTCGCCGAAGGAGGTCGCCACCTACGATCTGAAGCCGGAGATGAGCGCGAAGGGCGTGGCGGACGCCGTGGTGACCGCCATCGAGAAGGACGCGTTCGACTTCGTGCTCGTGAACTTTGCGAACCCGGACATGGTCGGGCACACGGGAATGCTCGACGCGGCGACGCACGCGGTGGAGGCGGTGGATGTCGGCATCGGCCGCATCGTGCGCGCGGCCATCGCGAAGGGCGGCGCTGTCCTCGTCACGGCGGACCACGGCAACTGCGAGCTGATGAAGGATCCGGAGACCGGAAATCCGCACACGTCCCACACGCTGAACCCTGTGCCGCTCGTATACGTGAACGAGTCCGATCGCGACGTCACGCTCCGTAGCGGCGGACGCATCTGCGACGTGGCGCCATCCATGCTCACGCTGCTCGGCCTCGACAAGCCGGCGGTGATGACGGGCGCGTCGCTCTTCGTCCGGAACCCGTCCGCGCCGATAGCCGCGCCCACATGAGTGAGGTCCGCCTCGAGGGATACAAGCTCGAAGGCGCCCTTGGCTCCGGCGCGGTGTCCTCGCTCTATCGTGCCGTGCACGAGGTGACGGGGCGCGAGGTCGTGCTGAAGGCGCTGAAGGCAAGCATCCCACCGACGTCCTCGTTCGCCGCGCAGCTCGAGCGGGAGGCGCGAATTCTTGCCGAGATGTCGCACCCCAACGTGGTCCTGCTCATCGACTTCAAGAAGGCGGAGCACGGCGCCGGGCGTACCTTCCTGGTGCTGGAGCGCGTGGACGGGTTCTCGCTCCGTGAGCTGCTCCGGCGGAAGCGCGCGCTCCGCGTCGACGTGGCGTGTGCCATCGCGTGCGAGGTGCTCTCCGGGCTCGAGCACGCGCACGCGCACGGCGTCGTTCATCGCGACATCAAGCCGGAGAACATCCTGCTCGCGAAGCGGGGTGACGTGAAGATCGTGGACTTCGGGATCGCGCAGCGCGACAAACTGCCGAGCGCGAACGAGCCGCTCGTGATCGACGAGCACGGCGAGCCGTTGCACAAGGAGTCCTTCGGCGCGCCGGCGTACATGTCTCCGGAGCAGGTGCTCGGTGAGCACGTGGATGCGCGGAGCGATCTCTATTCGCTGGGGGTGGTTCTCTACCGCATGCTGTCGGGCCTTCGCCCGGACGTCGACGCAGGCGCCAAGGCCGGGGACGAGCGACGGCCCGATGCGCCGCGCTCACGCCGCGACGCGCCCGTGCCACTATCTGCGCGCACCAAGGAGCTGCCGCGCGGCCTGGACAACGTGGTGATGCGCCTGCTCGAGCGCCGCTCCGACGATCGCTACAGCGACGCGGCCGTCGTACGCGAGCTCCTGGAGCCCTACGCGCGTGGCCCGAGCAAGGAGGCGCACGCGCGACTCATCCGCCGCGCGCTCGTCGAGGCGACGCTGGTGAAGGATGACGGTCGGCGTCCAGACGACCGCACGACCCGCACGACACGGGAACGTCCTTGGCTGTCGTATGGTGTCTTTGCGATGGTGGGCGTCGCTTTCTTCGGCGCAGGAGCGCTCATCCAGCTCACGTCGCAGAAGGAGCAGAAGCTGCTCTCGACGGGGGCGCGCGCGCTGCCGCTCTCGCCCACGGAGGCAGGCGGGCTTCGCGTCCTGGCGGTGCCCTGGGCAGAGGTGTGGGTCGACGGTCAGCGCATCGAAGTGACGCCGTTCGCGCGCGCCGTGCCGCTCGCCGCGGGAACGCATTTCGTCACGCTGAAGCATCCCGACGCTCCAGAAGAGAAGCGCACCGTTGAGATCACGACGGGGGAGACGGTGCAGCTGGATGTGACGATGCGTCTGGGAGACGAGGGTAAGCGCTAGCCTGCGCCGTACGCAGCAACGAGTCGAGGCGCGCCGCCAGGGCGTGCACGCGCTCCTCGCCAGTGAGCACCAGCGGCACCACGACCACCTGCGACGTCGTGACGATCTCCACCGCGTACATGCGCGCCGTGACGCGCGTGGTGGCGGCGCCCATCCCCGTCATGCGCGGGCGAAAGCGCAGCACATCGCACGTCGGCAGGGCGCGGACCGTCGCGCCCGCGGTGTAAACGACCTCCTCGCCGCGAAACGAGAAGGTGCCCGTCTGGCCCACCCGCCAGAGCCCGCGGCCGAGCGTGACGCCACCGCCAACGGCGCAGCCCAGACCAATGAGCACGAGGAGCGCAGGCGGCTGCGCGCCGGGCGTTCCGAGGAGCGTGCCCACGACGCCAGTGCCCAGCAGCAAGAAGACCAGTCCCGCGAAGAGCTTCGGCATGAGGGCATGCGAGTCGCTCGTGACGCGCACACACACGCCGCCGTCCATCAGCGGCATCTCCGACCACCACGACAGGCTGCGCGACGAGGCGCGGTGCTCGTGCGATGACGGCGGCGGCCAGACCGAGGCGGGCGCTTCGTCCTCTTCCCCGGGCAGCGCGGCGAGCACGCGATAGCCCACCTCGCGCACAGCGGAGCCCCTCACGAGGTCGCCACAGCGCGGACAGATCCCGGCGTCCCGCACCACGTCCACGTCCTCCGAACGCAGTGGCACCACGCATCGGTGGCAGGTCAGCTCTTCTCGCACCACCCACAGGATATCAAAGCGTGGCGCGCGCGCTCGTTCCATCCCACCAACGTTTGCTCTATAGGGTTCGTACTCCGTGAACGTCGTCATACGCAGAGTAGTTGTAGGTTGCATGTTGATGGCAGTGCTTGCGCTTGCCTCGCCGGCGCATGCCTACATCCACATGGTGACGCAGGGGGAGACGCTCGCGCAGATCGCCCTGCGCGTGTACGGCAACCCGAAGCTGGAGACCGTGCTCGTGGGCGCGAACTCGCTCGATGCCAAGGGGGGCAGCGTGATCGTGCCGGGCATGCGCCTGGAGATCCTGGCGCCCGGTCACTATCGCGTGGAGGCAGGCGAGACGTGGGCGCAGCTGGCGCTCCGCTTCCTGGGTAGTGACAAGCGCGCCGAGACGCTCGCCAAGGCCAATCAGGGCGTGTCATGGGTGCCGCCGACCGAGGGGCAGGAGATCGAGATCCCTGCGGTGCTGTCCTACATCGCTGGCGAGGGCGACACCATGAGCGGGCTCTGCCAGCGCTACCTGGGCGACGCCAACCTGGGCTGGGCCATCGACGCGTACAACGCGCGGAAGGGCGACAACAAGCTGAAGGCCGGCGACGTGATCCTGCTCCCGCTTCCAGACCTGCAGCTCACGCTGGCGGGCAAGGAAGAGGCGCGACGCGCAAGCTCCACCGGCGAAGGCACTGGGGTCTCGCACGACGCACAGAAGCGCGCGGACACGGAGCTGCCAACGCTGCTCTCGGACCTGCGCGGCGGTCGCTACGTGGACGTCGTTGCCCGCGGCAACCGCCTCATGGGCACGGGGGATCTCACGCGTTCGCAGCTCGCCACGGTGCACCGCGCGCTCCTCGACGCGTACGTCGCGCTCGACGCGGGTGGCGCGGCGAAGGGCGCCTGCGAGGCGTTTCGCGCGAACGCGGATCCGAAATCCGCGGACCTCACCAGGCTTTCTGATCCACGCCTCACGTCGCCGAAGGTTCGGGCCGTGTGCGGCCTTCCCCGGTGAAACGCGGACGGGGCGGCAATCACCTCGCCGCGGTCTGTCGCTCCGTCGCGTCGCCGTAGGGCAGCTCGCGCGTCGCCGCCGTCTCGTCCGGGAAGAGCGAATCCATGTACTCCGCGACGTCGGAGGCCGTGGCCACGACGCCGCCGAAGGGACGCTCCTCCGAGAGCGAGCGCGCGAGCTCGAGTGTCGTCGAATAGCGTTCGCTTGCGCTGCCCGAGAGTGCCTTCATCACGACACGGTCGATCGATTTTCCGCACGACGGAGCGAGGTAGCTGGGCAACGGGATGTTGCCGTCGAGGACGTTGATGATGGTCTCCAGGTCGTTCTTGCCGCGGAACAGCCTTCGCCCAGTCACGAGCTCCCAGAGGATGATGCCCAGCGCGTGGACGTCCACACGCCGGTCGAGAACGTCGCCTCGTGCTTGCTCCGGTGACATGTACGCCATCTTGCCGTTGAAGGTCCCCGCATCGCGGACCATGGGCCCGCTGTTGCTCTGTGCCACGCCGAAGTCGACCACCTTGGTGATTCCGTCGTGCGTGACGATCAAGTTGTGCGGCGTCACGTCGCGGTGGACGACGCCCATGGGTGCACCGTGGTCGTCACGAAGCTCGTGCGCGGCGTGGAGCCCAGCGGCAGCATCCGCGATGATGCGCGCGGCGATGGGCGGAGGCATCTTGCCGCCCAGCTCAGTGACGCGCGTCCAGACGTGACGGAGCGAGCGGCCCGGCGCGTACTCCATCACGATGAAGTACAAACCTTCGTGGAAGCCGACCTCGTACACCTGCACCACGTTCGGGTGGGAGATGCGACCCACGATGCGCGCCTCTTCGAGGAAGAGCCGTTGCGCAAAGGGATCGCGCGCCAGGTGTGGCAAGCAGATCTTCAGCGCGACCCATTTCTCGAACCCGCCGTCCCCCTCGGCGACCGCGAGGTGAACGGTCGCCATGCCACCCGCGCCTAGCCGTCTGACGATCCGGAACCGACCTATGTGGAGGTCGGTCGGGCGCGGCGCGCGCGGCATGGTGCCGCTCTCTTTCGGAGGCGGATAGCTCGGGGGCGGTTCGGTGTTGCTCATGGGGGATCTTCACTCCTGCGATGCGCGTGCCACTGCGCGGAGCGGGAATTTCCAGGGGATCCGCGCGATGCGTTGCGCAACGACGGTACGAATTGCGCAGACGTTCGCGCAATCAGTCCGGTGGTCAGCGCTTGCGCGGCCGCGGGAGACGATACTGCTCGATGCGCATCACGAGCGTGCGTCGCGAGATGCCGAGCACCTCGGCCGCGCGCGTCTGGTTGCCGTTGCACTGCGCGAGCGCGGCGACGATGCGATCGCGCTCGAACGCGTCGACCTGGCCGCGGAGCCCAGTCGTGTTCTCGCGCGGCGGCGGAGTGATCACCGGTGCGCTGGGCGCTGGCGGCGGCGGCTCCAGGGTCGAGAGGCTGATCGGCGTGAACGCGTTGCTCGGCGTGTTCACCACGAGGGCACGCGCGGGCTCGAACAGCAGGTGCTCCGCGTAGACGGGTCCTCCGTCCGAGAGCACTGCGGCGCGATCCATGGTGTTTCGCAGCTCGCGCAGGTTGCCCGGAAATGGATACCGCAGCAGCACGCCCAGCGCCTCACTCGACAGCTCCACCTGCGGCCTCAGCGCGCGCACACACGCGTCGTGAAGGAAGCGCTTCGCGAGCGCCTCGATCTCCGACTGCCGCTCGCGCAGCGGTGGGATGACGATCGAGATCCCGTTCACGCGGTAATACAGATCAGCACGGAACGCGCCTTCCTGGGCGCGCGCGAGCAGATCGCGGTTGGTGGCGGCGATGAACCGCACGTCTATTGCGCGTGGCTTCAAGGCGCCAAGGCGCACCACCTCGCGTGTCTCGAGGACGGTGAGGAGCTTCGCCTGCGTGAGGAGCGGCATCTCGCCGAGCTCGTCCAGGAGGACGGTGCCCTTCTCCGCTGTCTCGAAGAGTCCGGGCTTCGCTGCGGTGGCGCCAGTGAACGCCCCGCGCTCGTAGCCGAAGAGCTCAGCTTCGAGCAGCGACTCTGGCAGCGCCGCGCAGTTGATCCGCAGGAACGGCCCGCGCGCCCGGGCAGAGCGTGCATGGAGCTCCTTCGCGGCGATGGTCTTGCCAACGCCCGTCTCGCCGAGCAGCAGCACAGAGATCTCGTTCGGAGCGACCAGCGCGAGGAGGCGCTGCGAGAGCTGCATGGGCTCTTCATCGCGATGGCGCGGGGCCTCGTCGCGGGTGCGGGGTCCACGCGGCCCCTGCAGGAGAAGTACCGCGCCGCCAAGCTCCACGGCGTCACCCTCGAACACGGGGACGTCCGTTCCCACGGGGATCTTCTCGCCGCGGACGCGGACGCCGTTCATGCCTCCCAGATCGCGCACGGTGACGGGCGAGTGCCCATGGATGCTCGCGTGCTTGCGAGAGACGCTCGGCAGATCGATGCGGATGTCGCAGTCGGCCTGTCGTCCGATCACTATCTGCCCGTCGGGGCCGAGGACACGGGTCTCGCTGCCGCCATCCCAGAACGCAAGCAGACGCGTCGCGAGCACGCGAGCTCCGGGCACGTCGGGTCGCGTCGGCTCCTCGTGGTCCGGATCACCACCCTCCTCCTCAATCATCAGCCTTGAGGCGCCTCCTGCGCTGCGGCTTCGGCACCTTGCCTTCGAGCGGGGATCGCTGTGCCGTGGGCGTCATGTGGAAGCGGCTCGACGGACGGGCCGCGGCCTCGGCGACCTTCACCTTGTCGCGTGTGAGCTCGATGAAGCGAACCTGACTCCGCAACAGCGGCGTGTTCGGCTTCGGCACGGTGCGCGTGTACGTGCCGTCGGCGCCGAGCGTCCAGGACTTCACGTTGTCGTTCACGGACGCCGCAAGGATGTCGATGAGGCGCCCGCGCAGGATCGGATCCTCGATCGGGAGCATGGTCTCCACGCGCCGGTGGAAGTTACGAGGCATCCAGTCCGCGCTGGAGATGTAGATCTCGTCCTTGCCGCCGTTCGCAAAGTGCATCACGCGGCCGTGCTCGAGGAACCGGTCGACGATGGCGCGGACCTCGATGGTCTCGCTGACGCGGGGCACGCCGGGGCGAAGGCAGCAGATGCCGCGGACGATGAGGGTGATGGGCACGCCCGCTTGCGACGCGCGGTAGAGCGCCTCGATGACGTCCGGATCGACGAGCGCGTTCATCTTGGCAGTGATGCGCGCGGGCCGACCCTGGCGCGCGTGCTCCGTCTCGCGCGCGATCAACCCGAGCACTGCCTCGTGCAGGCCGAGCGGCGACACGATGAGCGCGTTCCACTTCGGAGGCGCGCTGTAGCCCGTGAGTAGATTGAACAGCGAAGACGCGTCCTCGCAGATGGGGCCGCGGCACGTGAAGATGCCGACGTCCGTGTAGGTGCGCGCCGACGACGAGTTGTAGTTGCCTGTCGCAAGATGCACGTAGCGACGGATCCCGCCTTTTTCACGGCGAACGATGAGCATGCACTTCGCGTGTGTCTTCAGGCCAAGGAGGCCGTACACGACGTGAACGCCGCTCTGCTCCAGCGTGCGGGCCCAGGCGATGTTGCTCTCCTCGTCGAAGCGCGCCTTGAGCTCGACGATGGCCGTCACCTGTTTGCCGGTCTCGGCCGCCCGCGCGAGCGCCTTCACGATCGGCGAGTCACCGCCCGCGCGGTAGAGGGTCTGCTTGATGGCCAGGACATCCGGATCGTCCGCGGCCTTGGAGATGAGCTCCACGACGGGATCGAACGACTCGTAGGGGTGGTGGAGCAGAACGTCGCCGTCGCGGATGACGGCGAACAGATCGTCCGCGTCGCGCAGGGGCGGGACGTTGAGCGGGGTGAACGCGTCTTCGCGCATCTCGCGGCGGTCGTCGCGGTTCGTGAGCTGCATCAGGTCGCTCACGTTGAGCATGTGGCTCGTGCGGTATACGTCGCGCTCGGGGTCCAGCTTGAGCGACTTCACCAGCTTCTGCAGCGACACTTCGCTGGGCTCGCCGGAGACCTCGAGGCGCACCGCGTTGCCGCGCTCGCGCCGCCGCAGCTCTTGCTGGATGGTCTGGAGCAGGTCCTCGGCCTCTTCCTCGTCGATCTCGAGGTCGAAGTTGCGCGTGACGCGGAACGTGTAAACGCCCTTCAATCGCGCGCCTGGGAAGATGGTGCCGACGTGCCGCGCGATGAGGTCCTCGAGCAGGACGAACGCGTGCCGCGCAGGTGTGCCGTCCGCGAGCGTGACACCTGCGACTTCGATGAAGCGCGGGATCATCATCGGCACCTGCACGACTCCGAACGCGGACACGCCAACGACGCCCTCGCGCGCGAACATCACGCCCAGGTTCAGGCTCTTGTTGCGGACGTGCGGGAACGGGTGACCGGGGTCGATCGCGATCGGCGTGAGGATCGGAAAGAGCTCGTCGTGGAAGCGCTGATCGAGCTTCGCGAGCGACTCCGGCGGAAGCGCCTCCGGCTTCAGGAGCACGAAGCCCGCCTCTGCGAGCTTCGGCAGCAGGATCTGGGAGAGTGAGCCGAGCTGCCTGTCCACGAGCTCGTGGACGCGCGAAGAGATCGCGTTCAGCTGATCGACGACGGAGAGACCGTCGGCCGTGAACTCGTCGACCTCGCCGCTGAGCTGCTGCTTCAGGCCGGCGACGCGCACCATGAAGAACTCGTCCAGGTTCGACGACACGATGGCGTGGAACTTCATCCGCTCCATGAGCGGCACCTGCTCGTTCTCCGCCTCTGCAAGGACGCGCGAGTTGAACTCGAGCCACGAGAGCTCGCGATTGAGGTAGAGCGACGGCGCGCGGAGATCCGGCCAGTCACCGGAGCCCACGTTCGGGCTGCTCGTCGGAGCCGCCTGCGAGCTCGGCGGCGTCAGGCTCTGCATCGGAAGCGAGAACGCCCCCGACGTGCCAGCAGAGGTGGTCGCCCTGACGAGCGCCTCCGAGTGAGCCTGCCGCTGATGGAGGCTCGGCTGATGCGGCGCCGCGACGGGCGGGCTCACGCTGCTGCCCACGCTTCCCGTGGACGAGGGCGCCTGGTCCGGCGGTCCGCCATGCACAGTCATCGCCCACGCTCGCTGACAGGGTGCTTGCTCACGGCCCTATTTCTACAGCATTTTGGCGACTTTTGCTGTGACATCGCCTGTTGCCCCGGTTCGTGATGCGGCACGAACCTCTGGAGCCACGCGAGATCTCAAGGAGATGCAGGCTGTGGCAGGGGTACCTCGGCAGGCGCCGGCACAAGCTCTGCTGCAGGCAGATCGTTGCGCAGGTACACGTGACAGCCGTTGAAGTTCGCGGTCTCGCGGTAGGCGCCGATCATCCAACGGTAGCTCTCCGGGCTGTGCTCCTGGAAATCGTGCGCGGAGTCGTGCCACGTGACCAGCGGTGCCTTGTCGAGGAACACGAACGCGGCAGGTGGCGCTGCCTTCAGTCGCGCGAGCAGATCCTGTTCGTGCGCGTCGCGGATCTCCCTGATCTTTGCCTGCTGCGCGAACGTGGGGTGCAGGCCGCGCGGCTCGGGCAGGACGCCGCCGGCGAGCGCGGAGTCCACGTCGAGATCGTATGCATAGATGTACGGCGTTGCGCTCAAGCGCTCGGCCAGGAAGAGCACGTAGGGATCCATCCCGTAGAGCTGCACGCGATCATCCGGCTTCGTGTGCTCCTTCAGGTACGTCGCGGTCTGCCGCAGCTCCCACGGAAAATAGTCGCTCGTGGCGAAGTAGACGAAGTAGTCGTGCTGCGTGCGCTCCTCCGTGGTGTTCGCCTTCGCGTAGAGCCACAGGTTCTGGATGTACGGGGACTGCGTCATGAGCAGCGCCACGCGCACCGCGAGGATGGAACCACAGAGCACGGGGACGACGCGGATCAGACCGGTGCCGCCGCGCGCGTTGCGAACGCGATCCCACACCCACACGACGATGAGCAGCCACTGGAGCGACAGGCCCGCGGTCACCGGATGAAAGTGGTACGGAAATCCCTTCGACTGCGCGATCACCGAGACGAGCCCGACGAGCGGCATGCACGCGATGGGCAGCGCGCGGCGCGGAAGGTCGCCGCGGACGACGAGGCCCAGCACGATCGTGCTCGACGCGATCGTGAGCCCGATGATCGTGGAGTAGCCTTCCAGCGAGAAGATCTCGATCGCGCTGCGCGGCCAGATGAAGCGGTACATCGCCGGCACGTCCACCGTGGAGATGTGGATGAAGGTGCCGATGTCCGCGTACTTCACCATCACGATGAGCCAGAAAAGACCCGCGACGAGCCCGCCAGCGCCGAACCACTTGAGGCGCTGCTTGCGCGGCATGGGCGCGCGTTCGACCACCAGGGCGATGAGCTGCGTGAGCGTGAAGAGGAAGTACGTGGGCTTGCCGAACCACGTGGTCACCGCGAGAAGGCCAGCGACAACGAGCACGCCGCGCGCCGCCTTTGGGTCCGTCCCGTAGCTCTGCTCACCTTGCGCGTACAGCTGCAGCGCGATCGACGACAGCAGGAACCAGTCGAAGAAGCTCTCGCGCTGGGCGATGTCCCAGAAGATGTACATGAGGTACTGCCCGGACAGCACGACCCACGCGGCGCCGGCCCAGCCAAGGCGCTCGAACATCTCGCGCGAGGTCTTCCATGCGCCAGGGCGCGGTGATCGCGCGATGTGAGGCAGGCACACGCCGACGAGCCCGAACACGAAGCCCGTGACCATGAGGTCGAGCGTGCGGAAGCGATGCTCTTCGCGTCCGCCGAGCAGCAGGAAGATCATGTGGACGATCGGCGTGAGCGGACCGTTGACGTCGCGCACCTCCGAGTAGCCGCGCTGGCCCTGCATCCATGCCCACGCCACGTACTGGAAGATGCCCTGGTCGCGGCCGAGGCTCGTCAGCGACGCGCGATACGTCGCATCGACCACCCAGAACAGCGGCGGCACCGCGACGATCGCGCCGGGCAGCAGACCACGCATGGCCCTTCGCCCATAGAGCCACGCGCGTGAAAGAAAGCGGAGGCTCACCGTCTCACGGCTCTCACGGCTCGCAAATCGCGGCTTACTTCGCCTTCGAGAAGAGCTGTACGACCGCGTCGCCCGCGCCCTTGTCGGACTTCACCTCGACGGTGTACGTGATGTCCTCCGTGGGACACATGGGCGGCTTGCCGATCGTGGGCGACGCGTCGTCGTCGTCGTCCTCGGCGACCTTCTCGCCCGAGGCCTTGAGGATCGCGAGGTCGTAGTCGACGATGGTGCCGAGCTTCGCGAAGCCAACAAGGACGTAGCATTTGCCGGCCTTCATCGAGATGTCGACGTGGGCAATGCCCTTCTCCGCGAGCGTGGCCTTGTAGTACGGACCGTCGGCGGAGAGACCTGCGGCGAACCATGCCGCCGTGTCCACCAGAGCGCGCGCGAACATATCGTCCTTGCCTGCACCCGCGACCGGCGTTGCGAGCGGCGATGCCTTCACCGCATCGAAGCGTGCCTTCGCGGCGGGATCGCCCGTGGGGGGGGCGGTCGTCGTCGCCGTCGTCGTGGCGGTCGTCGTGGCGGTCGTCGTGGCGGTCGCAGCGCTGGGTGCGGCTGTTCCGCTGGTGCCCGTCGGCGCGTCTGCGGGCTTGTCGGGACCACACGCGCACAGCGGCAGCGCTGCAGCGCCGGCGATCCCCGCGAGCGCGGCGAGGAGGGAGATTGTTGCGAGCCTGCTGGGGAGTGCGTTTCGGGGATTCATGGGAGCCCGCAATGTACATCGACTACGCAGCCGATGGCCCTTAAAAGCAAGAACGTGGCCATGGCTGCGGCCCGACCAAATCCCCGGACCGCGCGGGCAGTTAGGTCGCGGCGGGGTACATGTCACGGGTTTTTCCGCCGGCCGACGACAGCCCAGCGGCTGCCCCAATGTTTGCGATTCACTCGACGCCGAGCCGCGAATGGGTCCACAATTCACGCGTCCAGATGAATGACCAGGTTCGACGTTTGCAGGTCGCAGCACCAAGTCCGGTCGACAAACCGCGCGCGTTCGCGGACGCGCTCTCCGCTGCGAAGGGAAAGCACCTCCTCGTGGCGCTCCGCGGGCATCCGGATCCGGATGGCATCGCTTCCGCCCTCGCGCAGGCGCACATTGCGCTGCGCCTCGGCGTGGCCAAGGTCACCATCGGTTACAGCCACGAGCTCTCGCACCGCGAAAACCGCGCGCTCGTGAAGCTGCTCAACCTGGACCTGAAGAAGCTGAAGAGCGTGAAGGACGCTGGCCAGGTCGACTACATCGCGCTCGTCGACTCGCACGACGTCGACCCCGACCTCGCAGACGCCGAGGGTCTCGAGGTCCTCACCATCGTCGACCACCACCGCGCGAACGCGCCGCCCAAGGCTCGCTTCGTGGACCTTCGTCACGACGTCGGCGCCACCGCGACTATTTTCACCGAGTACCTCTCCGAGCTCGCTCCGCTCGACGCCGATCAGGAAGACGACCGCCGCGTCGCCACCGCCCTCATGCACGGCCTTGCCACGGACACGGACGATTTCTCGCTCGGTCGCTCGGTCGATTTCCGCGCCTCCGCCTACCTGGCTGACATCGCGGACCGCGACCTCCTCAGCGATCTCTCGCGCCGCCTGATCGCGCCCTCTGCCATGGACACGATCGCACGTGCGCTCGCCACCCTCGTGGTGCGCCGCAACTTCGCGATGGCCGGAGTGGGCTTCGTGCCGGACTCCGATCGCGACACCATCGCCCAGGCCGCGGACTTCCTCGTCCGTCGCGAGGACATCGACACTGTCATCTGCTACGGCGTCGTCGGCGAACGTCACATCGAAGGCTCGCTGCGCACGCACTCCGCCAGCGTCGATCCTGGAGCGTGGCTGGAGTCCGCATTCGGCATGGACGACCGCGGCCGCGCGTACGGCGGCGGTCGCCGCGACAAGGGTGGCTTCCGCATCCCTATCGGCTTCCTCGGCCGCTCCACCGACCGCGCGCAGCTCTGGACGCTGGTCGAGAACGCGATGCGGCAGGCCCTTCTCCGCCAGCTCGGCGAAGAAGGTGGCTCAGCGACGGTGGCCGTGCCGCCTCCTCCGACCGCGACGTGATGTGCGCGTAGCGTTCTTCGGGCTTCCGCTCGCGGCGCTGCTGCTCCTGCGTGACGGTCACGAGATCGTCTATGCGGGTGTGTGCAGGAAGGCCGCGATCGGCACGCGTCGGCTGCGGCGCGCGCTTCCCGGTCGCGTGGAGATCGTACCCAACCTGGACATCGCGAAGACGCAGGCGCGCATCCGCGACGCGGGCGCGGAGCTCTGCGTGAGCTGGTACTGGACGAAGAACATCCCGAAGGCGCTGCGCGAGACCTTTCCGCTGGGGACAGTCGGCGTGCACCCGTCGCTCTTGCCGCGGCATCGCGGCAGCGATCCGTTCTTCGGGGCCATCGATTCTGGCGACACGGAGACCGGCGTCACCGCGCACCGGCTCGAGGACGAGTACGACACGGGCGCGATGCTCGGGAAACGTGCATTGTGCATCGATCCATCATGGAGCGCCTGGACGCTTGCAAAGAAGCTCGATCGCCCGTCCCTCGCGCTGCTCCGCGACGTGACGACCGCGTTCGCGCGCGGCTGCCCTCCCCATGAGGAGGCACAAGACGAGCAAAAGGCGACGCTCGCCAATGCCCCGGAGGAGGACGATCTCGAGCTCGATTGGACGTGGAGCGCAGAGCGCATCGTTCGCCGCGTACGGGCCGCAAGCCCGTGGCCCGGCGTCTTCACGTTCATCGGCGATCGCGCCGTGACCATCACGCGAGCCGCGCTCACCACCGAGATCCCGAAGGCGCTGCTTCCAGGAGAAGCCACTGTCCTCGCCAACGGGACCGCCGCGGTGCGCGCGGGGGATTCGGGTGTTCAGCTACTCGCGGGGCGCATGGAGGCGGCGAAGGCGGGGGAAGACGGGGATGCCGGGGGGGATGCCAAAGCGGATGCCAAAGCGGGTGCCCGCGATGACGAGGTTTCGCTAGGCGAGCGCGATCTCTCCGAGATCGTGGCAAACGCGATCGCTTTGCCATAGCATCGGTGCTCTCAAGGAGAGTCCCGTGTCCGACCCCGTCACCACTGCCCGCATTGCGCGCGAATCACTCGCAAGGGGGCTGCAGGCGCTACAGTCCGATCCGTCCGTTCCGGCCGCACTGGTGGAGCTCGCGGCGCCGATCGCGCAGGCCATGGGTGCGCTCCACCAGATCGAAAAGTCGAATGGGACGCAGATGCAGCCCCATGCAGACCTCGCGCTCAACAACACGCGCAGCGCGCTCGCAGCGCTGCAGACCAACCCGCAGGGGCATCCGGCCGTCGCCGCTGCACTCGAAGCGGTCGCCGCCTCGCTCGGGCAGGTCCATCAGCTGACGAAGATGGCGCAAGGTCCCGCGGCCGCTGCCGTGCAAGGGCAGGCGCAGCGTCAGCCGTCGCAGCCGTCGTTTCCGCAGCAAGCGCAGCAGCCGCAACCGCAGCCGCAACAGGCCCAGCAGCAGATGGCCCCGCAGCAGCGTCAGCAGCCATCGCAGCCTGCGTTCGTGCCGCCGCAGCAGCCGCAGCCGCCGCTGTTCGGTCAGCAGAGTCCCCAGCAAGGCGGTCAGCAGGCTCCCCAGCAGCAAGCCCCCCAGCAGCAGCAGCGGCCCGCGGGGACGCAGCCCGTCCAGCAGGCGTACGCTCCTCCGCCGCAGCAGCAGGCCGCGGCGTTCGCGCCCACGCAGGTCGCTCAGGCCGTCGCCGATCCATTCGCGCCGCCCCAGCAGCAGCGCGCGCCAGCGGCCGCTCCGCAACAAGGTCCTTCGCCCGCGCACAACGCAGCGCCCGGCGGCGGTCAGCTCTTCAACGCAGATCTCGGCGCGCACAGCGTGACGAACTTCTTCAAGGGCCTCTCCGGCAACGACATCATCGATCACGGCGGACTCTTCGTGTCGACGTACATGGTCCCGAAGATCGGCACGCCGGTCCGGCTCAAGGTCTCCCTCCCGGGCGGCTACGAGTTCGAGGCCAACGCTGTCGTGAAGTGGGCGCGCGAGGCCGCCGACGGCAGCGATGCACCGCCGGGATTCGGCGCGCAGTTCACCCAGATCACGCCGGAGGCTCGCCAGCTGGTCTATCGCTACGTGCGCAATCGCGAGCCCCTCTTCCACGACGACCTCTAGTCGTCAGGTCTTCGTGCTCGCGAGCGCTGGGATGATCGCGCGGGAATCGTCCGTGACGACACCGTCGGCGCCGCGTCGTGAGAGCTCCATCGCCTCTTCGGGATCGTTGATCGTCCAGTAGTCCACGCCGATGCCGAGCGCGTGGCACTTGGTGATGAAGCTCCTGGTGTCCAACGTAATCGGACCTTGTTTTCTCGGGATCTGAGCGCGTTTGCCGACGAGCTTCATCCGACGCAGCAGCGCCTCCGGCAGCGCGCGCACCATGGCGATCTCCTGCGGACCGAGGCTCGTCTCACCTTCGTAGCGAAGACGACGGATGCGGCGCAGGTTCTTGTCGGAGAAGCTCGCGAGGCGGACGCGCTGCGTGGCGTCGTGCGCACGGATGACCCGCAGCAGCGCCGGGACCATGTCCGGCTCCTCCTGCTTCGCGTCGATGTTGAGGAACACGTCCGGCAGGTCGGCGAGCACCTCCGCGAGCTCCGGCACACGGAACCGCGCATCGCCCTCGAGCGGAGGCGCGCCCGCCTTCGGGTGGAAGCCTCGCGCCACGTCCCACTCACGCACGCTGGCGAAGCTCTCGTCCTTGATCGCCCGATTCACGCCCGCCATGCGTTCGCCGGTGGGGTCGTGCGAGACCACGACCACGCCGTCTTTCGTCATGTGGCAGTCGATCTCCAGGGCGTCGGCACCGAGCTCGAGCGCGCGCCTGAACGCCGGCATCGTGTTCTCGGGCAGCTCCACGCGCGCGCCGCGGTGTGCGTAGACGATCGTCACGGCACAGATGGTACACTGCCGGCCCATGGCCACGGGCCTCTACGAGCGCGTCTTCCACAGGTTCGTGCCGCGCTCCGCGCTCCGTCCGCGGGGCCGTGGGCAGCGGCCGCTTGTCATTCGCTGGCTCGGCACCGCGGGCTACGTGGTGAAGACCGAGAAGACCACGGTCCTCATCGACCCATTCGTTTCGCGCCATTCGCTCCTGGACGTGGCGCTGTTGCCGCTCGACGCGCGCGACGTGGCGATCGACAAGCACATCCCGGATCAAGTCGACGCCATCCTGTGCGGGCATAGCCACTACGATCACATCCTCGATGCGCCGCGCATCGCGAAGAAGACCGGCGCGCTCTTGGTCGGCTCCAGCTCCACGTGCGCGTGGGGCCGGCGCGAAGGCGTCTCCGAGGACAAGCTGGCCGTGGTCCCGCCCGAGGGCTGTTCGCTCACCATCGGTGACATCGACGTGCGGTTCATCCACAGCGTCCACGGCAAGGTGAAGATCGGTCCGTTCAAGGTCCCGCAGCTGTCGGGCACGGTGGATGTCGCGCCATCACGAACTCCGCGCGCATTCCACTACAAGATGGGCGGCGCGTACGGCATCCACCTCACGTGCGGAGGCGTGGGCATCTATCACAACGGCAGCGCGGACCTCGTGGACGCAGAGCTCACCGGTGTTCGCGCGGACGTGCTGCTCTGCGGGCTGGCGGGCCGCCGCGCCACGCGGAACTACACGCGCCGGCTCATCGAGCACCTCGACCCCAAGCTCGTACTCCCTTCACACCACGACGCCTTCTTCGCCCCGCTCGAGCGCGGCTGCTTTCTTCTGCCTGGCATCGACCTTCCCGGGTTCGAGCGTGAGGTGAGGGATGCATCCGCGGCGGCGCGCCTGCTCACGCCAGACTACCTGGAGGACGTGATCGTTCCACTGGACGATCCCCGCGATGCGTTCATCTACGACTGACGCGGCACGCGCGCTCCTTCCAGCCTTGCTTGGGCTGTGTCTCGGAGGCGGCCTCATGGTCGCGACGGCAGGAGACGCGCGCGCGGGCTCCGACCCGCATGTCATCTACCAGACCATCCACACGAAGCACTTCAACATCACGTACTCGTCCCAGTCGCGTGAGGTCGGTGAGCACGTCGCCGCCATCGCCGAGAACATCTTCGAGGAGCTCTCTACCGACGTCGGCTGGGCGCCCTCAACGCCAACGGAGATCTTGCTCGCGGATCCCACGGATGCGGCGAACGGCTCCGCCACTGCGCTGCCGTACAACGCCGTGCGCCTCTACATCACCGCGCCCGATGACCTGTCGGCGCTGGGCGACGTGGACGACTGGTACCTGGAGCTGGTCACGCACGAGTTCACGCACATCCTCCATACCGACCACATCCGCGGCATCCCGGCGCTCATCAACGCGGTGCTCGGAAAGACGTATGCGCCGAACCAGGTGCAGCCGCGGTGGCTGCTCGAAGGGCTGGCCGTCTATCACGAGAGCGCACGTACCAGCGCCGGCCGCCTCCGCTCTTCGGAGTGGAACATGTGGATGCGCACCGACGTCTTGAACAACAACGTCGCCACGCTGGACCAGTTCTCCAACACGGTGCGCCGCTTCCCGCAGGGCAACATCTGGTACCTCTACGGCTCGTATTTTCTCGGCTGGATCGCGGAGACATACGGCGAAGAGGCGCTGCGCCAGATGGCGCACGACTACGGCGGCAACGTGATCCCGTGGGGCATCAACCGCTCGATCCGTCGCTCCACGGGGCGCACGTTCGAACAGTTGTATCCTGCATGGGTCGAATCCATGCGCCGCGAGTACGGTGCGGTCGCCGAAGCCGTGAAGAAGAAGGGCCTGCGCGAGGGCGTGCGCGTCACGCGTCATGGCCAGACGGCCACGCATCCGCGGTGGGTGCCGGAGGGGGTGCTCGGCGCGCACGGGCCGACGCTCGCCTACTACGCGGAGGACGGCGACGATCGCGCGGGCATCCACACCCTGCCGCTCACGCTCGAACAGAGCGGCGCGGTTCGCGCGGACACACGCGCGCGCAGGCTCGTCGTTCGCAGCTCTGGCGACACAGCCGTCAGCTTCACGCGCACGGGCGAGACGTTCTTCAACTCGGTGGACATCTTCAACGACCTCTACTCCTTCGGTGATCTCTTCAGCCTGCCGCCCAACCAGGCCAGCCCCAACGGCATCGAGCCCGCGCGAAACCGCATGACGAAGGGCTTTCGCGCGTTCGAGCCCGACGTGGACAAGAACGGTCGTCGCATCGTCTTCACCACGAACCACCGCGGCACCAGATACCTGCAGATCGCGAACGTCGCCTCGGAGCCGCACGTGCTCGAGGATCTTCATACGCTGGTGCCCAGCGACAAGTTCGAGCAGGTGTTCACGCCGCGCTTCTCCCCGGACGGCCGCTACGTGGCGTACAGCGTGTGGACGTACGGCGGCTATCGCGACATCCGCATCGTCGACACGAAGGACGGCTCGTTCCAGGAGATCGCGCACGACCGCGCGCTGGACGGCGCGCCCAGCTTCTCGCCCGACGGCAAGTACGTCTTCTTCTCCTCCGACCGCACCGGCATCATGAACGTGTACGCGTGGGACCGCGACACGCACGACCTCTTCCAGGTGACGAACGTGCTCACCGGCGCGTATCAGCCGGAGGTCTCGCCGGACGGACAGTGGCTCGCGTACGCCAGCTACAGCACCATCGGCTTCGACATCTCCGTCATGGCGCTTTCGAAAGCCGCGTGGCTTCCGGCGGAGCCATACGTGGATGATCGTCCGAGCCCTCCCGTGCTCACGCGGAAGGAGGCGGGCAAGCCCGTGCCGTACCAGCCGCTCCGCACGCTCTGGCCGCGCGCGTACACGTTCGGCGTTGCGCCAGGCGCCTTCGGCAACGAGACGGCCACGCTCACCGTCGCGAGCTCCGATCTCACTGGCGTCCACGCGATCTCCGCGACCGCGCTCTCGGACCTCGAGCACCCGGAGCTCCAAGGCAGCTTGTCGTATGCGTACGGGCGCCTTCCGTTCGACGTGAGCGCCAGCGGCTACCGGCTCATCTCGCCGCATCCCGGCATCACGTTCGGCTCCACCACCGCGCCCACCGTGACGCAGGAGATCGTGGGCGCGACCACGGCCGTGAGCTACGGGCTGCCGCGCGCGTTCGACGCGCAGTCGTTCGCGGCGTCGTACTCCTTCGCGCGCATCGGCGCGAACCTGAACTATCCACGCACGGCGCTGGATCCGTACGAGACGCCCTCGTTCCCGACGCGCGGCACCGTCGGATCGTTGCATGTGGGATACAGCTATTCGGATGCGGAGCGCTACCTGTGGGGCGTGGGACCGGAGCGCGGCATGTCTCTCGGCGTCACGTTCGACTGGACGGACCCCATGCTCGCGAGCGACTACTCCGGCTACGTCGTCGCCACGGATCTCACGCGCTACTTCCTGATGCCATGGCTCCGGCACCACTCCGTGGCGCTGCATCTGGGCATGGGCACGTCGAGCGGCACGTACCCGGGACGCGGAGCGTTCTTCCTCGGCGGCTTTACGGAGTTCCCGATCGTCGACACGCTGCGAAATCAGCTCGTCCAGGGCGGCTACGTCCTGCGCGGCTATCCGGTGGTCGCGCAGTACGGCAGCACGTACGGGCTCATCAACGCGGAGTATCGCTTTCCGATCGCCAACATCGATCGCGGGCTCTCCACGCTTCCCGTGTTCCTGAACCGCATCACGGGCGACGTCTTCTCCGACTGGGGGACCGCCTTCAACGATGCGAACGACGCAAAGTTCAAGCTCGGCTCGGGCGCGGAGATCCAGTTCGAGAGCACCATGGGCTACATCGCCCAGTTCATCTTCCGACTTGGCTATGCGCATGGCTTTCAGTCGCTCGGGACGGACAAGCTCTATTTCCTGGCCGCTGTTCCCTACTGATTTCGACGCGACAAATTTGGCCCAGTCGCGGCGACTCTGGGAGGGTCGTCTCCACCATGCGCGCAGCCATACTCCTCGGATTCCTTCTTCTTGCTCCCGCATGCGTGGGGCAGACCCCGCCCGCGCGCGCGCAGGAAGCCGCCAACGAGCTCAACACGAACCAGCGCTTCGGGCGCATGGAGCTCGTCGCCGAGCGCGTATCCGAGGCGTCGCGCGAAAAGTTCTTCGAGCGCCGCAAGCAGTGGGGCGGTCGCATCCAGGTCGCCGACACCGAGGTGATGGCGTTCAAGATGAAGGGCGACTCGAACGCCGAGGTCTTGATCAAGATCGGCTGGTACCGCGTGGACGAAGGCGATCTGCACCAGACGGTCCTCAAGCAGTCGTGGAAGGACTTCAAGGGCGCCTGGAAGCTCACGAACGAGGAGCGCACCGACGGCGACCTGGGTCTGCTCGGCGAGGCAAGCGAGCCCGCGCACGTCGACGCGGCCGCCGCGAAAGAGACCTCCGAGCGCCACACCACGAACAAGCGTCGCTTCACCACGATTCGACTGGGTCAGGAGGGCGCTGAGCCCACTGCCGCTCCGCCGGAGGAGATGGAGCCGCCGGTCGAGCCCGGGAACGGCGCAAAGACGGACGCGCAACCCGCGAAGGCCGAAGCGCAGCCTGCGAAGCCCGATGCGATGAAGACGGATGCTCCCGCAAAGAGCGACGCACAAAACACGAAGGCCGAGCCGCCAAGGACCGATTCCGCAGAATCAGCCCGGCGCCCGGCCTCGGGCACACCCTAAGAGAGTCAGGCCTTCGCGGCTGCCGACTTCTTCGCCGTCTTCTTGGCCGGCGCTGCCGCCTTCTTGCTGGCGGTGCGGACGCGCGCGATGCGCTCCTTCTTCTTCGTCTGCGCCTTGCGGCGCTTCATCTTCTGCGAGTTGCGGCGATCGAACTTACCCATGGTGCTCCCTTGAAACGTAGGAGCGCCATCTTCTCCATATTGCGGAGAAGGTCAACAGGTACGGTCTTCGAGCGGCCCGATCAGCCGGTGTTTTCGGCGACGGCGTCTTCGCGGCTGCGCACTTCGAGGCGATAGCGGCTGTTGATGGTCTCGATGTAGAAGACCTCACGCCCTGCCATCCGAAGCACCCGCTTCACGGGGGTGGTCACGTACTCGTGCATCCCATCCGGGAACTCGATCACGACGACCGAGCCTTTGCGCGGCGCTCTGACGAGACGTCCGGCTACCGCACGCGACCCTTTTCCAAGCTTGCGCAGGATGACGTCCACATCCTCAATCTAGCACCGGGGATCCGGTCGTCTACAGCTCGTTGGTTCTGGTTCAGCAATAGGTAGCAGCTTGTCGTGTGTACAGGTGGTCCCCTGTAGCGCAGCGGTCATGAGCGGATTTGCTCGTGAATTCAACGGTCCCGGAGAGCCACAGCAGCGCCGGCTCCAGGATCGGGTTTTGAACGGCGAGGGGGTCGTTGCGCGTTGTCACCGGTCCGCGGCTCGGTTAATGGCTTCGACCGCGATGGCAGATCCGGACCGTTCCCAGCACGGTGAACACCTTCCCTTCGTCGATGACGTGGCTCCGCAGAGCCATCGGCTGAGGCGAGGTTGCATCGAGGTGGTCTGTGGCTCGATGTTCAGTGGAAAGACCGAGGAGCTCCTGCGCCGCATCAAGCGCGCGAAGCTCGCTCGCCAGCGCGTGCAGCTCTTCAAGCCGCGCATCGACAATCGCTACGACGACGTGAAGGTCGTGAGCCACGAGGGGCTCAACGCCGACGCGATCCCTGTGACCACCGCGAAGGAGCTCCTGTCGCTCGTGCGCGTCGAGGACACGCAGGTGGTCGGCGTCGACGAGGTGCAGTTCTTCGACGCGGACATCATCGGCGCCACCGAGGAGCTCGCGAATGGCGGCGTGCGCGTGATCGTCGCGGGGCTCGATCAGGACTATCGCGGTCTGCCGTTCGGGCCCATGCCGAACCTGATGAGCATCGCCGAGTACGTCACCAAGCTCCACGCCGTGTGCGCACGTTGCGGGGCGGCCGCGTGTCGCTCGCAGCGCCTGGTCGCGAGCGAGGGACAGCTCTTCGTCGGAGGCGCAGCCGCATACGAGGCGCGCTGCCGTCGCTGCTTCGTTGCAGGCGTGGTCGAGAGCGAAGACTCCTGAGCCCGTGACTCAGGAACCGAAGCCACCTGGCGGCGGAGGACCGTAGCCACCGGGAGGAGGACCGCCGTAGCCGCCGGGCGGCGCCGCGTACTGGTCCGGCATGCTCGGATCGAACGAGGGTTGGCCCGTGATCCGGAGATAGACGATCCCCGTGGCAAGCTGCGCGACCGGCACGGCTGCCATGACGCCGATGCAGCACGCGAAGTATCCGAGCATCACCACGCCCATGAGGGCGATGCCGAAGCCGAACAGCTTCCCGCGTTGCCCGGCGGTCGCATTCCAGCTGGCCTTCATGGCTTCAATGGCGCCCATGTTCTTGTCCACGACGAACCAGCCCGCGAACATGAAGCCGATACCGAGGATGACTCCGGGAACGATGAGGAGCAACGTGCCGGAGAGGATCGCGAGCGTGGAGAGGGCCACTACACCGAGCATCGGCATGAAGCGCTTCAAGCCGCCGAACGCGTCCGCGAAGTTGGGCGTTCGCCCGCGCGCGGTGTCGAGCCACATCTTCATCCAGCCCACCTGGAAGAACGTCTGCACGATGATGCCGATGAGCGTGCTCACGCCGAGGAGCGGCCAGTACGCGTCGTCGTGGGGTGTGACCTGGCCCGTGGAGATCATCATCTGTGGCGGCAGGCGAAGGACGCCGCCGACCATCTGCCCCGCGAAGAGCGAACCGACGAGCGGTCCCCAGTTGGGCTTGAAGAGCGTCCAGGCCTGATTGATCACCTCGCCGATCTCCCAGTGTATCGGCTGTCCAGTAGCGGCGCCGAGCTCGGGGCCGGTGGGAGGTTCGGGAGCGCTCGGTGCGACGTAGGGATTCACATTCATGACGGGCGAAACGTAGCAGATTGGCGGAGCCCGTGTAGGCCGCCACGTTGCTCCGGGCTCGGATAGGATCATCGGGTTGATCCGCGCGCGGTTCGCTCCATCTCCCACCGGCGATCTTCACGTCGGCAGTGCGTCGACTGCGCTCGCGTCGTTCATCACGGCTGCGCGCGTGAGCGGCGTGAACGTTCTGCGCGTGGAGGACATCGACACGCCGCGAGTGGTGCGTGGCGCAGCGGCGCGCATCGTGGAGGACCTCCACTGGCTCGGACTTGGCTGGGACGAGGGACCAGAGGCGGGAGGTGTCTTCGGGCCATACGTGCAGTCTGCACGCACTGACTCGTACGCGCGCGCGATCGAGGCGCTACAGGCCCGGGCCATGGTGTATCCGTGCGACTGCTCTCGCGCGGAGATCGCCGCACGCACGACGGAGGCATCCGCGCCGCACGGTGACGAGCTGGTCTACCCCGGCACCTGCAGGGACCTGCCGCGCGACCGCGAGATGAAGCGACCGCCTGCGCTGCGCCTCCGCATCCCGGACGACGCGATGGTGACGTTCGAGGACGGAGTCGTCGGCGCAGTCACGTCCAACGTGTCCACGCAGTGCGGTGACTTCGTCTTGCAGCGCGGCGACGGGCTCTACGCGTACCACCTGGCCGTCAGTCTGGACGACCTGGCGATGCAGGTAACCGACGTCGTGCGCGGTCGCGATCTCCTCTCGTCCACTGCGCGCCAGATCTTGCTCATGAGGCTCCTGGGCGCGCGCGCCGAGGAGATTCCGCGCTACACGCACGTGCCGCTCGTGCTCGGCAAGGACGGTGACCGGCTCGCCAAGCGCGATCCACGCGTTGTGGTGCGCGAGCTGCGCGCTGCGGGGGTGCCCGCAGAGGCGATCCTGGGCGTTCTCGCGAAGGGGCTCGGCATCGTGCCGGATGCGTCGCCGCGCAGCGCGAAGGAGCTTGCTCGCATCGCCACGCTGCCATTCTCGGGCGAGCCGTTCTGCTACGACGACTCCGCGCTCGCCTGAGCGGTCGCGAGGCGCTTCAACGACGTTCCGTGTCGAACGTCTGTGCGGGACCGTAGCTTCCCTGCGCTGGCGCTGGCGCTGACACCGATGGACGTGCCGATGGAAGAGGTGCGACATGGACGAAGGGACGTGGCGTGCGCTTCTGTTCGGCCGCACCGAGGAGCTCCAGATTGGAGAGCGCGAGCCCCTGATCGGGATGCCCGGCCAGGATGTCCTTCGCGCGTTCGAAGTGTGCGCGCGCGGATGGCAGGTCGTCCTTCGCCATCGCGACGAGACCGAGGCTGTTCTCCGTGCGTCCCACCGCGAGGCTCCGCGGACCAGTCCCCCGCACCGCAAGCACGAGCGCACGCTCGTACTCCGCCTGCGCTTCATCCAGCTTGCCCTGCATGCGCAGAATACCGCCGATGTTGTGATGATCGCGCGCAAGCCCGGGGTGCTCTGGACCGAGAAGCTCCGTGTCGATCGCGAGCGCGTGCTGGTGAATCGCAAGCGCCCCTTCGAGGTCGCCCTTTACGCGCCCGAGGTTGCCGAGCGCGGTGAGCGTTCGCGCCACGTCGAGATGCTTCTCCCCGAACAGACGCTCACGCCCGAGGAAGCTCGCGTTCAGATCGCGCGCGGCGTTCTCGTACTCGGCTGGGCCCAGGTTCGTCCTGGCCACGCCCAGCTCGAAGTGAAGCGACGCGTCCAGATCCGGTGGCGAGCCGATCCGCGCGATGGCCGCCGTCGCAGGCGCCTCCGCGGAGGTCGCTTCCGCGAAATGGCCGGCCTCGCCGCGGAGCGCAAGGAGCTCCAGCCACACCAGCGCGGCCTCGCGATCGTCGTGGGAGACCTCTGCTGCGACGAGCGCGGCGTCGGCCTCCTTCGAGGCGAGCATGAAGTCGCCGCTGCGTCGCAGGAGCGTGGCGAGGAGCAGACGCGCCTCCGAGATCACAGGCCGATACCCGATGTCGGTGGCCGCCTCGGCGATGCCTCGAACGTCCGCGATCGCCGCCGCCGAGCTCACGCCCGCGACCGCCGCAACATGTGCTGCCGCGAGCCGCGCCTCCAGCTGCGTGAGCGCCACGCCCTTCTCCCCGGGTGGGCGGCTCTCCATGGCTCCGAGGGCCTCCGTGTCCGCGCATGCGGCGAGGGGCGGCAACGAGGACGCGGCCTCAGGCGCATGCAGGATGGTCCCCGCATCCGGGCTCTCGAACCGGGCGGCGAGCGCCGTTGCCTGGTCCAGACCGCGGTGAAGGCAATGCATGCGCGCGTCCAGAAGCGCGGCGGACTGCTCGTGCCGCACCTCCGTTGCCTCGCAGGTCGCGCGATGCGCCGTGGCCCATTGCGTGCGGTATACATCCAATGCCGCCACGGCGCGATCCGCAGCGACCGCAGCCCACGTGGCGCCGTTTGCCGTGAACGCCGCGTGGATGCGCGCAGCGCGATCCGGGTCCATGATGGCCGCGGAGAGCTGGGGACCCGCGCTGCACGGATCCGTGTGCCCGGAGCCGCGCGAGAAGATCGCAGTCCCGCCTGCCCCCAGCAACGCGAGCGCGAACGGAAGCGCGAGCCACGCGGGCGACCGTCGCGAACGCACCTCGTGCTCGTGGGCGGGTGCCAGCTCCGCGAGCAGCGCGTCCAGCGTCGCGTAGCGATCTCCAGGCTGCGCGGAGAGAGCGCGCGCGAGGATCGCCTGGAGCCTGCGACTCGACAGTCCCGACTTCCCCGAGACGTCATTCGGGATGGTTGGCTCGCGCTCGATCGCCGTGCGCAGCTCCGCCGCCGTCGCCCCCTTGAACGGTCGCTCTCCCAGCAACACCTCGTAGAGCGTCACGCCGAACGCGAACTGATCGCTCGCCGGTGTGGCCTCTTCCGCGCGCCACAGCTCCGGCGCCATGTATGCAGGCGTTCCAAGGAGCGCGCCCGTGCGCGTGAGCGTCACCAGCGGCACGTCTTGCGCGACCTCCACGACACCGTGCTCGGTCTCCGCGCCCGCGACACGATCTCCGAGCGACGCGAGGCCGAAGTCCGTCACGCGCACGCGGAGATCGCTGCCAACGAGGACGTTTTCGGGCTTGAAATCTCGATGAACGAGGCCGGCGGCATGCGCAGCCGCGAGCCCGCGACCTGCCGCGACCAGCACCGCGAGTCGCTCGTCGACGCTTCGCTCATCGGCGCACCACGCGCGGAGCGTGCGGCCATCCACGAACTCCATCGCGAGGTAGACCGCGCCGCGGAAGCGACCCACGTCGTGCACGGTGACCACGTTCGGGTGGGTGACCTTCGCCATGGCCTGCGCCTCGCGCTGCATCCGCTCCCCTGCGCCTCGCGCGCTGCCCGGCCGGAGCAGCTTGAGCGCCACCTTGCGATGCAGCTCCGGATCGGTCGCGAGGTAGACGATGCCCATGGCGCCTTCGCCGAGGCGCTCCACGATCACATGCCGTCCCACGAGCGTGCCCTTTGCGAGCTCCGGCTCCTGCGTCTCCGCGTCGGAGCCGGGCGAGGCGAGCGCGCCGCCCGCGAGCACGCTCACGATCGCGCTGCAGTCCGCGCATGCATCGACATGCGCATCGGCCGCGGCGCGCGCGCCTTCCGAAAGACGGGCGTGCACGTAATCGTCGATGGTCGCGTCGTCGAGGCAATGCAGGATCATGGTCGCCGCGCCTTCCACGTTATCCCGGCGCCGGGGCTCGGTGTATCTTGGCCTTCGCGATGGACCTCGACGCGCTTTCCAGCCTTGCAGAAGAGGCTTTGCCCACCGTGCGGTTCGCGCGCGCGGAGTTCGGCGCGTGGCTCGCGCGGCGAGAGGCCGGCAAGGAGCTCCTCGCTGCGCCTGCGCCATCGGACGTGGAGAGAGAGGCCATGCGCGCGCGCGTCGCGGAGCTGTGGCTCGCGTGTGCGATCGGCTCGGGAGACGCGGTGGCGGTGCGCGTCTTCGAGCAGCGATACATCGCGCCGCTCGACACCACGCTCGCGCGCATGCGCCTTCCTGCCGCGGAGCTCGACGAGGTGAAGCAGCTGGTACGCGCGAAGCTGCTCGTCCGCGAGACGAACGCCGCGGCGCGCATCGAGGAGTACGCAGGGCAGGGGCGGATGGCGGGCCTCGTGCAGGTCGTCGCGACCCGGGAGGCCCTCACGCTCATTCGTCGCGGACGGCGCGATGAGGGGCGGCCCGACGAGGACAACGAGATGGACCTCGCCGGACCCATGGAGCCTGGCCTCGACGCGCTGAAGGCGAAGTACCGCGCTGCGTTTCGTACCGCATTCGCGGATGCCGTGGCCACGCTCACGCCGAAGGAGCGCAACCTTCTGCGCATGCATCTGCTGGGTGGTGTGACGCTGGAGCAGCTGGCAACGGTTCACGGAGCTCATCGTGCCTCCATCGTGCGGTGGCTGAAGGACGCCCGCGACGCCGTGCTGGAGCGGACGCGCGCGGCCCTCGGAAAGACCTTGGGAGTGCGCGCCGACGAGCTCGCGAGCCTGCACGCACTGGCCGAGAGCCGCCTGGACGCGAGCATCGAACGGCTCCTCATGACGAACGCGGACGATGAAGTCGAGGGCGCGAAGCAAGATCAGTAGCGGAGCGCCGCGCCGGCGTCGATGGCTGCGACCTCGAACGTCACCGGCTGCTTCGCCGTGAGCCAGCGGGTGGCCGCGCGATCGATGGGCTCGACCAACGTGGGCTCACCAACGGACACGACCGTCGCGTTCTCGTTCCAGAGCGCAAGGAGGCGCGTGCGGTCGTGCGTTCATCGTGTTCTTCCTTTGATTCCTTCGGGCGAGAGTGCCGGCTTCATCCCAGGAACGCGCTCCCTTGTCGGGTGGCGCACAGATTGTCGAAGTTTGTTCGAACAGCGCGTTTTTCAGCCATTCTTGTGGTCCGTCCAGTTTTCATGCGCCGGTCCTCGTGATGCTGCGTTCCAGGGATGAGGAGAACCCGATGACCCAGATCCTTTCTCGCCGTCTCTTTCTTGGCAGCTCGCTCGCGCTCATTCCCGTCGCCGCGCCGATCATCCTCGGCTGCAACGCCGCCCGCAGCGAGCCGCCGCGCGACGCGGGCCGTGCGGACAACGGACGCCCTGACACCGCACCTCGCGCACAGAGCGCGGACGCCCCGAGATGCACGGCGGGCGTCGGCACCGAGGCCAGCATCGAGGGCCCGTACTATCGAGACGGCGCGCCGTTCCGCACGGACCTCGTGGACCCGGACGTGACGGGCACCCCGCTGATCCTCCTTGGCAGCATCCTGTCTCTCGACTGCAAGACGCCGCTCAGTGGCGCCGTCGTCGACGTGTGGCAAGCGAACGGCAACGGCCAGTACGACAATGACGGAAGCCAGCATCTGCCCGACGGCGCGATGCGCCTTCGCGGCAAGCTGCGAACCGACGCGCGCGGCGGCTTCTCGTGCGGGACAGTGCTCCCCGGCCGCTACCTGAACGGCAAGCGCTTCCGGCCCGCGCACATCCACGTGAAGGTCTCTGCGGCCGGGCACGTGCCCCTCACGACGCAGCTCTATTTCCCGGACGATCCGTACAACGACGGCGATCCGTTCATCCATCGCTCGCTGATCCTGGACATGTCGCGCATCAAAGGTGCGGTGGCCGGTCGCTACGACTTCACGCTGCGCCCGTTGCCGCGCGGCTGATCGAAAATTCTTCTGGAGCGCGCACCGAATCGAGCCACGCTCGACTCTACTTGCGCAGCGCGAGCCACACGCCCAGGCCGATGCTCGCGAGCGCGAGGACCGCCCACACCAGGTAGCGCCCGAAGCCGCCGCTCTCCTCGAGCGCCTTGGCTTCCTTCTGCTTCTCCCTGAGCGGCGCGTCGCTCCGTACGTTCACGCGCACCGCGGGCGGCTTCGTGCTGTCCACGCGCTGCGAGATGGCCGGCATGGTGCGCGCGTGCGCGTCCGGCTCCTCGTCAGACGAGAAGCGTGTAGGATGCACGTTCTCGATGTCGTCCGGTGCGGCGTTCGCGTGCACCAGCGCGGCACGCATGGTCTCCGCGGTCTCGTATCGCTCCGCCGGCTTCTTCGCGAGCGCATGCATCGCCACGGCGCACAGCGCTTTCGGCAGGTTTCGATCCTTCGCGCGCACCTCTGGTGCCTCGGGCGCGTCCGTCAGGTGCCGCGTCAGCACCGTGAGCGGCGTGCCACCGGAGAACGGAACCGTCCCGGTGAGCAGCTCGTACAGGATCACGCCGGCCGCGTAGACGTCGCACCGTGCGTCGACGTCGTCGCCCCGCGCTTGCTCCGGGGACATGTACTCGGGCGTGCCGAAGACCATGTTGTGCGCGGTGAGCTCGGTGGTCGCGGGCGCGGTGCCGGTGATGATCTTCGCCATGCCGAAGTCAACGACGACCACGTCCTTGCCGTCGCGGAGGAGCACGTTCTGCGTCTTCAAATCGCGGTGGATGATCCCGCGCGAATGCGCCGAGGCAAGCGCGGTGAGGATGTCGGATGCAATGCGGGTCACCTCGGACAGGGACATCACGCCGTCCCTCGCGATCACCGACGCCAGAGAGCGCCCGCTGATCTTCGGCAGCGACAGGTAGAGCAGCGTGGGGCCGTGCTCCTGGGTGAGCTCGCCGGACTCCAGCACGGGGCAGATGAAGTCGCCGCCGAGCATGCGGAGCACGGCGGCCTCGCGCATGAAGCGCCCGCGCACCTGCTTGTCACCGGACAACGTCGGGTGCACCACCTTCAGCGCGATCGTATCGCCGCCGTCCGTCTTCTTCGCCTCGTAGACGACGCCGGTGCCACCCTCGCCGAGCACGCCGGTGATCTCGAACTTTCCGCCCAGGATGGTCCCGGTGGCGAGCTTCGGCGTGATGCCTTCCGACATGGTCGTGCCAGGTTATCAGCTGGTGGCGTCACACGACCAGGTGCACTGCATAAAGAGTGTGCGCCAGGATCGCCGCGTAGACGCCCGCCTCCGCGTAGATCAGGCCGAATGCCAGGCCCGCAGCCACTGTGCGGTAGAAGAGTGACTCGTAGGTCATGGAAGCGGCGATGGCGTACGCGACGGCGCCCAGGAAGAGGCCGCTCGTTCCGCTGTAGCGACGCGCGAGCACACGCTGGACGGCGCCCCTGAAGAGGAGCTCGTACGCGAGCGGCAACGCAGCGACCGTGGAGATCATGTTCGCCCACGTGTCGCGCGACCGCACCCGCGCGGACAACATCTCCACCGTCTCCAGGAGCAGCTGCCGCTTCGCGCCGCTGTCCTCGAAGGACGACAGATCGCGACAGCGGAGCAGGTTCCCGCCTGCGTCGAAGCCCTGCTGGATCGCGCGCGCGGCGAACGCGGCCCCCAGGAACCCGAGCACGCCGACCACGAGAGCGTGCGCGCCGGTCTCCGCGTCCCCCTTCGGCTCGCCGCTCCTGCCGAGACGCCGCACGATCGTCACGGCGCCCAGGCCCACGAGCAGCGCCGCCGTCGCCTGCACCGCGAGCGCCTGCTGCTTCATGAACATCCCGATGGCGCACATCGCGAGCGCCGCGCCGCCCGCGACCCCGGCAAGCTCCACGCGCGGCCTCGGTGGTTCCGGCAACGCCAGCACCGAGTCCACGTCGATCTCGAGAGCGTCCAGGACCTGCCGCGCCACGAGCCGCGGCGCCGTCGTGCGCGACAACCAGAGCGCGAGCACCACCAGTGCCGCGAGCGAGAGCGCCGCGCCCACCCATGCCACGCCGATCGACCCGTGCGCGCTCTTCGTGAAGAACAGCGTGCAGCTCTCGGCGCTCTGATTCAGGAGACGCGCGACGCCTCCCGCGACCACTGCGAACACGAGCCAGCGCCGGGGTGGTGCGCGCCGCGTGGAGTCGTACACCGCCGCGCCGCCTGCCAGCACGTCGAGCATGGGCCACATCACGCGCGCCGACGCGTGCAGCGCGGTGGGCGACAGGTCGTCGCTTGCGTGGTCCACCCACGCGAGCCACAGCAGAGGCAGCGCGAGCACAGGCCCCAGCAGACGCATGCGCGCGACGCCCTTCACCGCCGCGATGTCGAGCGCGACCGCGAGCTCCGAACGCAGCCGGTCGTTTCGGAGCAGCTCGAGCCCCAGTGGACCAAACGGTCCGGTCTCCGAAAGCGACACCTCGGAGGCGGCCGTCAGCTTTGGTGCTGTTTTTTGCCCGTTACCTGGCTCGTTAACAGCAGCGAGCGCGGCGCCCTCGGTCCAGCCGCTCCAGCGTATTGCTCGAGGGGTTGCTCGAGGGGATGCTCGATCGCCAGCGGCGCGACCGTCCTCGCTTTCGGCACGAACGAAGACCGGCATCGGCCGGTTATGTTACAACGAAGAAGGATGTTTTTCGGACTTTCTCGCACAGAGCTCGGTCTCACGCTCTTCATCGTCGCGCTCGTGTACGCGGCCGTGTGGGTGCCGCGCTTGACGGAGAAGATCGCGATCGCGATCGCGAGGCGCTCACCTCCACCCAAGGAGAAGAGGGGCTCGTGACCCAAGGGGGAGGTGAAGGGACGAACGCCGACGCCGGCTCTGCAGCAGGTATCGGAAGCGGCATCGGAAGCGGCGGCGGACTTCCGCCCACTGTGTTCCTCGCAGACCCTTCGGCGGAGGCAGAGCGCATCTCGCAGGTGCTGCGCACCGCCGGCTATCTGGTCGCTGACGTGCCGCTCTCGATGCTCTTCTCGCGCATCGCCGTGCAACGCCCCGACGTCGTCCTGCTCGACGTGGACGCGGAGGGAGCCCTCGCCGAGGTCGCTCACGTGCGCGAGCTCCCCGATACGGCGGGCGTGGACTTCGTGTTCTTCGGCCGCGCGGGCAACGTCATCGCGGACGCGGACGACGCGCTCGACCACGATGCGAGCGGATTCTTTGCGCGGCCCGTGGACATCGGTGGGCTGCTCACGAAGCTGCGCGTGCTGACCGGCGGTCCAGAGCTGCGCAGCCAGAGCTTCCGGCCCACGTCCACGCCACCTCCATCGATCCCTGCGTCACGCCACTCTTCGCCGCAGCTGCCGCAGGCGTCGTCCGCCGCCGGTAGCTCGCGTCGCAGCAACTCCTCGTTGCCGCCACCGCCGCGTGGCTCCCGGCCGCCCAGTGTGCTGCCGCCCGCGTTCGACGTGTCTCGCACACCGAGCAACCAGGCGCCATCTGCGCACGTGCTCGACGACGCGGACCGCGCGGGCGCGTCGATGATGGGCCCGATCAGCCCGGAGCTGCAGCGCATGCTCGATGACGCCGAGCGACGGGTGGTCGGACAGGACGTGCAGGAGCCCACTGTCACGCCCGAGGAAGAGATCGAGGCCGTGCTGCCCGCGGAGGTGCTCGCTGCGCTCGACGAGCCGCTCGAGGAGGACTCGCTCGACGAGAGCTCTCCCGAGATCGCCATGTCCCTCGGCCCTTCGCGCGCCGCCCAGGCGTTCCAGGCGACGGCCGTCGGACGGTCGCGCGAGAGGAAGCCCGGCAGCGACGCACCGCCAACGACCAACGCTGGAAGCACCGGCGGCAGCCCGGAGGGGGTCTTGACCACCGGCGCGCGCGGCATGGGCAGCGAGCGCGGCTCGTCGCGTCCAGATGTGTCGTCGCAGGTCGCGTCGCGCAGACCATCGTCCGTTGCGCCGCCCACCACCGCGCTACCCGCGGGCACCGGCGCGCCCGGCACTGGTGGCGGCGGCACCGGCGGTGGCACCGGTACCGGCGCAGGGTTCTCGAACGCGGGCAGTGTCCCGTCACCGGCTAGCTCCTCCGGCAGCTTTCCGAACCACGCGAGCGACGCGCTTCGCGAGACACGCCGTGGGGAGTTCTCGAACACCCAGAGCTCGCATCCTTCTGCGAAGCAGCCCGACACGCGGCCACCGAGCCGCGCGCCCGCGCAGAACGAGGAGCTCCGTCGCGTCGCTACAGGGACCGGAAGCGGTACGGGAAGCAGTGCGGCAGGTGGAGCTCCGGGCTCCGTGCAGGCGCCCGCGCCGAAGAACGTGACGCAGGTCATTGGCTCGCAGGTCGAGTTCGCGCGGCTCGTCGCGAACCAGATCCGTGAGCGCAAGACCGGCTCGATCTGCGTGGAGGGCGCGGACGGCGTGCGCCGGATCGTCCTGTACGAAGGCGACGTGGTCACGGCCGCGTCGGGTCTGGATGACGAGAACCTGGTCTCCTTCCTGGTACAGCGCGGAGATCTGCCGCGCGCTGCGGGCGCGAAGCTGTCGGGCAAGGTGCCGCCGTTCGGTCGGCATGCAGGCGCGGCGCTCGTCGCGCATGGACACCTGTCGCAGGACGGGCTGTGGAGTGCGCTCCGTGCCCATGCGGAGTGGGTGGCGCTCCTGGCGATGAAAGTGACCCGTGGGTCAGTCACAATCGAGCACGAGCCGCCGGGTCGACTCCGCGGCGAGCCCAGCGTGTTCGGTGGGACCGCCGGTGCCGCGGTGTTCGTGGAGCTCGTGCGTCGCGCATACACGGCGGACGTTGCCACCGCGGTGCTCGGCGGTGAGGAGACGCGCCTTGCGGACGGCGTGCAGGGCCAGCTGCTGTCGGAGTCCGGGCTGGACCCCGCCGAGGAGCGACTCATCCTGGACGCGCGGGGAGGAACGCTCGGGCAGCTCCTCGCGCGGAGCCCAGAGCCTGACGTCGTGGCCGTCGTGCTGGGGCTCTCGCTGCTCGGTGTACTGGAGCCCATCGCCAACGTGCGTCGCCATGAAGCGGCGGCCACCCCCGACGAGCGCGATCGTGAGATCGCAGAGCTCGACGAAGAGGCGATCGTCGCGCGCGTGCGCGCCCGCGTGCAGCTCGTTGACGAAGGCGACTACTTCGCCATCCTGGGTGTCTCCCGCGACGCGACCGGCTACGAGATCCGCCGCGCATTCCTCGAGCTCCGGCGCTCGTTCGAGCCATCGCGTTTGCTCACGCCGCGCCTCGCATACCTGGTATCGGATGTGAAGAAGGTCGTCAGCGTGCTCGAAGAGGCCTACGACATCCTGCGTGACCCCCCGCGCCGCGAACGCTACAGGCGCGCCATCGACGCGGCCCCGGCCCCGTGACGCGTGGCGTCTCGCTCGACGTCCGCGTGCTGGACGTGAAGAGCGGCAAGGTCGTGTGGCAAGACACGGAGCGGAGCGCGAAGAAGCTCCAGAGCTCGGAGGTCAGTGACTGAGCCTGGCGCTCCTCCGCGTCACTGCACGAGCGGGAGCGGCAGCTGACCGGCTGCGCGCGTGATGGTGGCGACGCGAATGACGTAGCCACCCTGCGTGAAGTCGACTGTCTCCTCCGACGCAAACGTGACGGTGAGGTTGCTCTCCGGGAAACGCGCCAGGACCTCCTTCGGTATCGTTGCGGAGCCCACGGTCACATCGAACTTGCAGACCGCGGTGGACTGCAATGGCGGGCAGCTCTGCGCGTTGTTGCAACCCGCGCCGAAAGCGGAGAGGGTTATCTCGACGTTGCCCTGGTCGCCGCCGCTCCAGCCGAGCGAGAGATCCTGGGAACGCGAGACCGAGCAGCGCACTCCCGAATCCGCTGCTGCGTCGGGGCAGGGGAATGGGTTGGGGGTGACGGGAAGCGGCGCCACGAGCGTCTGCGAGAACGCGGGTACCTCGCCGCCCGCCGCGCTGAACGTCACGCTGTCGCCAGGGTTTGCGAGAGAGCCCGACTGTCCGTTGTTCTGATAGCCACTCGAGGCCGCAGTGAAGACCTGGCTCTTGCCCGATGTGGTGTCCGTGATGGTGATGTCGCCAGCCGGCGCGACGCCATGCGACTGGCCACCGCCTACCGGCGCTCCCTGCACGCACGACGTGACGACACACGGACCTATCAGGACTGGCTCGCACTCTTTTGGTGACCCGCCGTCCAGATCGGGGTTGGGGCCGCCGTCGTTGGTGATGATCTCGATGAAGCTGACCTCCGTGTTGGCGCCCGGCTGCCCGTTAGGAGCGAACGGGCTGATCGCGAACGTGAGCTCGCCGCGCTTGGGCTGGCGCTCGAACAGACTGGCGGAAGACGTGGCCGACGTTCCTGAAGCGCCTCCGGACTTGCAGGCCACGAAGGCGACGACTGTCGCGGAGACAAGTAGAGCGAACGTGGACACTCGGGCCTTGCGCATGATCATGGATACTCGCGCAAAGGCCGTGCCCTGTCGATTTCTCGGCGTTCTTGGGGCCTTTTGTCGCGGACCTGCGGCGACGTGGACAGGATGAGGCGCAGCGTGGCACAGTCCTGAGGTGCGTTTGACGCCCGCAAGGATCGTGGTCGCAGCGCTCGCCGGGGCCGCGTTGGTCGCGTGTGGTTTGAACGCGATCGGCACTGGCGAGTCCGTCGGTGGGCCGGGGCCGGAGGCCAGCACGGACGCTGGCGCCGACGTGACGACGAGCGGTGGAGATGACGGCACGATCCCCATCTCCGATGGCGGTCTGGACGGATGTCCGGGCGTCAACGTGACGGCCGACCCGAAGAACTGCGGCGCGTGCGGTCACGACTGTCTTGGCGGCGGATGTGAAGCGGGCGCGTGTCAGCCGTTCCGGATCGGAATGCTCGATGCGTCGGCGACCTCGCTCGCGGTCAACGACAGTGGCGTCTACTGGGTCGTGCAGTTCGGTTCGGCGGTGCTCGGCTGCCCGCCCGAGGGCTGCGCAGCAATGCCCGGCGTCCTCGCAGCCTCACTCACCAGTACCGTCGCGGTCGTGGATGTCGGAGGCACGCTCGCCGTGCTCGACGATCAGGATCTGCACGCGGTCACCACACCCGGCGGAGCGTCGGTAGCGATCTATCCGGGCGTCGGCACCATCAACGCATCCTCCGCGCTCTGCACTGACGGAACGGGGCGCGCATACTTCATCACGAACAGCGGCGGCCAATACATCGACCGCATCTTCATCGACGGCGGCGGCGTCGCGAGGCAGGTGACGAGCAGCAACCTCGATGCGCTCGGCTGCGGCGCGGGCCATGCGCTGTGGGAGATCAACTCCGGCATCGACAGCATCTACGCGTGCGACGAACCGGCGGACTGCGGCATCCCCGCGCCCATCGGGGTCGTGAGCAACGGCGGCGAGACGCACATCGTGGCGACCGCCGATCATGCCTATTTCACCCGGCGATTCCAGGGTACGCTGAATCGCTGCTCCATCGCTGGTTGCTTCGCGCCCACCGTGCTCTTCAGCGGGTACGACCTGAACGGCGTCGCGGTCGACAACGACTACGTCTACTTCACGTCAGCCAAGGGTGGCGTGATCGCGCGCTGCAATCAGGACGGGTGTGGCGGCGCGAGCTACCGCGCTCTGGCCGCGAACCAGGTCAACCCGCATGCGCTCATCGCGGACGACAAGGCGCTGTACTGGGCGACCGACTCGGTCCCCGCTGTCGGCGGCGACGCAGGGACGCCGGCCGCGATCTACCGGCTCGCGAAGTAGTTTGCAGAAATCGTGGTAGACTGAAGATGTGAGGCGCTGGCGAACCCTCTGGCTCGTGTCTGCGATCGTTGCAGGATGCAGCGCCGCCAGCAGCACGCCTGGCGACTCCGACGGCGGTACCGACGCAGGCAGCCCTTCGAACGGCACCCCGGACGGGAGCACTGCGGGCGACGCAAGCAGCGCGACCGGAGTGGATGCAGGCGGCGACGCGTGCGCCAGCGCGGACCTCATGACGGATCCGCGGAGCTGCGGCGCGTGCAACCACGATTGTCTCGGAGGCGCGTGCTCCGCCGGGGTGTGTCGACCATTCCGCGTGAGCCGGGCAGATGCATCCGCGTCCTCGATCGCGTCGAATGGCAACGGCGTCTACTGGGTGACGAAGAGCGGCTCGCAGGTGCTCTCGTGTCCTCCCGCCGGTTGCCCGAGCGTGCCGGGCGTGCTCGCGGGCTCGTTGAACAACACGGTGGCGCTCGTGGCCGTAGGCGCGGACCTCGCTGTCCTCGACGACAACGATCTACAGAACGTCACCACGCCCGCGGGCGCGTCGACGCTGATCTATCCGCGCGTAGGATCGGTCAACAACGGCCAGGCCATCTGCGGTGACGACACGCCATACGTCTATTACGAGATGAGCAGCGGCAACTCGTTCATCACGCGCATCCGCGTGGACGGCGGCGATCTTTATCCGGGCGCGTATGCGTCGACCAGCGGCCTGAATGCGCTGGGCTGTGGCGCGGGACACGTGCTCTGGTACGTCAGCAGCGGCACGGACACGATCTACTCGTGTCAGAGCGCGACGGACTGCGGCGTGCCGGCGACCATCCTCCCGGTATCGAACGGCGGCGAGACCCACATCGCAGCAACGACCGCGCTGGCGTTCTTCACGCGGCGTACGACAGGCACGCTCAACTCCTGTGCGATCACCGGATGCGTCACGCCTACCGTGCTCCACACCACACCGGATCTGAACGGCGTCGCGGTCGACGACACGTACGTCTACTTCACGAGCGGCACCGGCGGGCTCGTAGGGCGCTGCCCGCATGCAGGATGCGGAGGCAACCCAACCCTGCTCGCGCAAAACCAGACCAATCCGCACGCGCTGCTCGTGACGAAGGACGCAGTCTACTGGGCGACGGACGCGCTACCTGCCGGCGGTGCGGACGCAGGCACCCCGCCTGCGATCTGGCGCGTCATGAAATAGCTCGTTTACGGGCCCCATCGCCGCGCGTCAGCGTCCTGCGACCTTCGCGCGTGTGTCCGGCGTGATGCCATCCACCACGAACTCGCCGTCCTCGACGTCGACGGTCGCGACGTCACCACGCGTGAGCTCGCCCCTGAGGAGAAGCTCCGCGACGGGCGCCTCGATGTGCCGCGAGATCGCGCGTCGAACGGGACGTCCACCCATCTCCGCGTCGAAGCCGCCACGTGCCAGGAGCAGCTCGATCGCCTCGTCGGACACGTCGAGCGAGATGCCACGTGCGCCCATGAGATCCTCCCCGAGACGCGTGATGAGTCGGCGCGCGACCTCGCGCACGTCGTCGCGGGTGAGCGGCGCGAACGCGATGGCCTCGTCGATGCGGTTCCAGAGCTCCGGTGGCAGCGCCTTCTTCGCGGCGTCCGACACGGCGGCTTGATACGCCAGCGTCTCGGCGGAGAGGTCGCGCGCGCGGCCGAAGCCGATGACCTTGCGCTGCGTCGCCGGATTGATGTTGGAGCCCAGGTTGGACGTGAGCAGGATGACGGTGTTGGAGAAGTCCACTGTGCGTCCGCGTCCGTCGGTGAGGCGTCCCTCGTCGAACACGCCAAGGAAGCTCTGGAGAACCTCCATGTGCGCCTTCTCCACCTCGTCCAGCAGGATGACCTGGTAGGGCCGGCGACGCACGGCCTCCGTCAGCTGGCCCCCGGAGTCATGACCGACGTAGCCCGGTGGAGCACCGATCAATTTCGCGACCGCGTGCGCCTCGGAGTACTCCGACATGTCGACGCGGGTCATCGCGTCAGTCGAGAAAAATAGGCATTCTGCGATCGCCTTCGCCGTCTCCGTCTTGCCCACGCCCGTGGGCCCCAGCAGGAGGAACGTGCCGAGAGGTCGGCGCGCGCGCACGCCCGTGGCGTTGCGACGGAGGATGCGCGAGATGCGCATGAGCGCCTCCTTGTGCCCCACGATGCGCTCGGCGAGCAGCGCTTCCAGTCCGAGCAAGCGCTCACCATCGGACTCCAGGAGCCGCTCCTCCGGCACACCCGTCATGTCGGAGACCACGTGCGCGATGAGCTCGCGCGACACCTCCGTCAGCGACTTGCGCCGCGCGCGGGCCGTCGCCAGATCGATCACCGAGATGGCCTTGTCCGGCAGCGCCCGCCCCGGCACGTAGCGCGACGTCATGAGCACGCTCGCCGCCGCGACCTCGTTCGGGATGCGCACGTTGTGGTGGCGCTCGTAGCCAGGAAGGATGCGGGTGATGGCGAGCAGGGCTTCTGCCTGCGACAGCTCGTCTACCTCGATGGCGCAGAAGCGCCGAGACAGCGCCGCATCGCGATCGATCGTTCGCTTGTACTCCTCCGTCGTCGTCGCGCCGATGCACGCGAGCTCGCCCTTCGCGAGCGCCAGCTTGAGCTCCGTGGTGGCCTCCTCACCGGCCTCCGGTCCGAACAGCGTGTGGATCTCGTCGAAGAAGAGGACCACCCGCCCGTCCGCCTTCTGTACCTCGGCCTTGAGCTGTCCGATGCGCTCCGCGAGGGATCCGCGCGAGGCTGTTCCCGCCAGCAGCATCGTCGGCTCTATTTCGATGACCAGCCGGTCATCCAGCGACGCGACGTCCTCCCCCTCGGCGATGCGCATCGCAAGCCCGTGCACCACGCTGGTCTTGCCCACGCCCGCCGAACCCACGAGGCATGGGTTGTTCGCGTGGCGCTTCGCGAGCACGTCGAGCGCGCGATCGATCTCCTCGTCGCGACCCGTCACCTGATCGAGCTCGCCCTTCGCCGCGAGCAGCGTGAGGTTCCTTCCCAGCTGCGTGAGCAGCGGGAATTTCTTCGCGTCCAGCATGAAGCGCGACGCCGGCTTCGGCTGCGCATGCGAAACCGTCGGCTTGTGCTTCGCCTTTGGGGCATGCGCGGGGGGCGCCGTGCGCGGCTTCTGCGGCAGGGGCGCTGGCTTCTGCGGCTGCGTGAGGCGCGACGACGGAGTCGGTGTTGCGGTCCTCTCGGCAAGGGTGACCTTGAGTCGCGGCGCGCTCTGCGGAATACGAGGCGGCGGCGCGATCCCCATCGCGACCTGCATGGCCGTCATGCGCATCTTCGCCACGTCGACCCCGCACTGCGTGAGCATCGCCCCCGCGGCACATTTCGGATCCTGGCAGAGCGCAAAGAGCAGGTGCACGCCGCCCGCGCCGTCATCGCCCGTGCGCCCAGCGAACTCCTTCGCGGACCTCACCACACGGTCCACCGCCAGCCCGCCGTGCTCGTCGTCGATGCGGACGCGACTCGCATGAACCAGGGTCGCTTCGTCCAGCCGCCGCTCCCTGAGCAGACGTTCCGCTGTACCGCCGCCTTGCATCAAAGCAGCCAGCAGGTGGCCTGTCGTGAGCTTGTCGCCTTTCCGCTCCGCGAGCGCTTCCGCGCGCTTGACGATGATGGGGAGCTCGGCCTCGCGACGTTTGAGCATCGCGCTTTCGTCTCATGTCTCCTGTCACGGGGCCAAAAAAGCCGCGCCGCGCCCCTTGCGCCGGGCCCGCGTCGGAATTATTGACCGGTGGGTCATGTCCAGACCCGCAGACCCCACCGCCAAGATCGCGCTGCTCCGTGCTGCCGAAGAGGTCTTCGCCGACAAGGGCGTGGATGGCGCCAAGGTGGAGGACATCGCCCGTGCCGCTGGCATCTCCAAGGGCGCCTTCTACCTTCACTTCGAGAGCAAGGAGGCGCTGCTCCGCCAGGTGGTGGAGTCCTTCCTGGGGCGAATGAGCGCGCAGTTCACGCTGGATGAGAAGACCCCGGAGTCGGCGGAGGCCCTGCTTTCCCTCTGGCTCTCGCGCGACATCGAGTCCTTCGAGTTCCTCTGGCAGTCCCGCGCCATCCTCGGGATCCTCGAGTCCTGCGCGGGCGACTACCGGTATCTGGTGGATGCATTTCGCGGCGAATGCAGGAACACGGCGGTCAGGTGGATTGCCCTCTTGAAAGAGAACGGGCTTGTCCGCAAAGACGTGGACGCAGAGCTCACGGCGCTGCTGATGAACGGCGCCTACAACGAGCTCGTGACACGGCTACTGACTGAGCGGTCACACCCCGAGTTCCGGGGGTGGCTTCTGACGACACGAGAGCTCTTCGTTCGGGGGATTGGCACGCAGAAGCTCATCACAGCGCTCGAGAAGGACGCCGAGGCGCGGCCTTCACGTGTGAACGGCACGAACGGGAAGCGGCACGAGGGAGCACATCGATGAGCACGGCGAACGAGAGCGAGACCTCAGCAGAGACTGGACATCCGTACCGGCAGGCCACCTCCACCGTCCCATCAGGGTCGAAGGCCGGCGTCCGGATCGCGCTCGCCATCCTGGCCGTCGGCTTGCTCGCTGTGTTCGGCATCATCGGGGTGCGCGTGAAGCAGGCCAAGGAGAAGGAGCATCTCGTTGCGTCGCAGCGCGACGAGGCGCAGGCCGCCGCTACCCACAAGGAGCCGTCGCACGTCGTCGCTCCCGCCCCAGTGAAGTGGAAGCCCATCATCGAACTGACGGGTACGCTGCGGCCGTGGCGGGAGGCCGATCTGGGCTTCGAGACGCAGGGGCGCGTGGTCTCCATGAGCGTGTCTGCCGGTGACAAGGTGCGTGCGGGGCAGCCGCTCGCGACGCTGGACTCCACCATGGCGGGCGCGCAGGTGTCGCAGGCGGAGTCGCAGATCCATGCGGCCGAGGCGAACCTGGCGCTCGCGGAGGACACCCTGAAGCGGACGGACGCGCTCTTCAAGACGAACTCCATCGCGGAGGCGCAGGTGGAGCAGGCGCGCCAGCAAGTCGCGCTCGCAAAGGCGCAGCTCGATGGCGCACGCGCATCCGCGCAGGTCGCTCGGACCAGCCAGGGCCTTCACGTGATCGCGGCGCCGTTCGCGGGCCTGGTCACGAAGGCGCCCACGGGCGTGGGGCAGATCGTGAATCCGATGGCGGGCGCGTCGCTCATCCATCTCGAGGACACCTCGCGATTCCGCCTCAGCGCCACCATCGGCGAAGAGGACATCGACAACGTCGTCGTCGGAGCGCCCGTCACGCTCATCTATCGTGACCGGAAGGTCAGCGGGCGCGTCGCAACCGTGGTTCCTTCGCTCGATCAAGCCACGCGCCGCGCGCCCGTGGAGATCGAGGTGCCGAACGACGCGACCGCGCCGCTCATGGCATGGGGCTTCGTTCGCGCGAAGATCACGCCGCCATCGGAGATCGCCGCATTTTCGATCCCGGCGAACGCACACAAGCCCGGCACCCAGGACGAGGTCGTCGTTGTCTCCGGCCAGAAGGCGAAGATCCTCCACATGCCGCACTGGACCGCGGAGGACGGCTCGTGGGTCATCCGTGGTGGTCTCACCCCCGATGATCGGGTCGTCGTGTCGCCGTCACCCGAAGCGCAGGACGGCGATCTGATCGAGCTCGCGAAATGAACGGAGCCACCGAATGAGTCTCTCATCCGTTGCGATCAAGCGTCCGGTCTTCACCGTGATGGTGGGGTTTGCGCTCATCGTGCTCGGGCTCATGGGCTACTCGCGCCTGGGCACCGACCTGTTCCCGGACGTGTCGTTCCCCGTGGTGTCCGTCGTCATCCCGTACCCGGGCGCGTCGCCGGCAGAGGTCGAGCAGCTCGTCACGAAGCCGATCGAGGACTCCGTCGTGTCGCTCAACGGCATCGACCGCGTGCGCACGATCTCGCGCGAGGGCGTGTCCACGACCATCGTGATCTTCAAGCTGAACGTGGACATCCAGCAGGCCGCGACGGAGGTCCGCGAGCGCGTCGCGCAGACACGCTACAAGCTGCCGACTGAGGTGAAAGAGCCCGCGGTCTCGCGCCTGGACGTGGGGCAGACGCCCGTCATCATCTACTCGCTCTCCGGCGGTGGTCGCTCGCTCTCCGAGACCTACAAGTTCGCGGATGACGTGCTGCGCCCCTCGCTCGAGCAGGTCGACGGCGTGGCGCAGGTCGACATCAAGGGCGGCGCGCCGCGCGAGGTCCACGTGAACCTCGACCTCGCTCGCATCGACGCGCTCCATCTCTCGCCGCTCACCGTGATGCAGTCGCTGCGCGCGGAGAACCTCAACGTGCCCGCTGGACACTTCGACGAAGGCACGCGCGAGATCAGCGTGCGCACGATGGGCGAGCTCAACAACGTGGAGCAGATCCGCAACGTGATCGTCGCGACCGCGCAGGACGGCTCGAGCGTGAAGCTGTCCGACATCGCGCGCGTCGAGGACGGCTACCAGGAGCTTCGCACGCGCATTCGCGTGAACGGCGAGTCAGCCGTCTCCTTCTCCGTGCTGAAGCAGTCCGGCGCCAACACCGTGGC